>JAITNN010000003.1 GCA_031290395.1 Mycoplasmataceae bacterium | reverse complement strand
ATAACGATCTCCCTTACTGAGTAATATTTTTAACATTATATATATATATATATATATATATATTTGTGGTACATTATCTAACTACAATTTCTGTTTTACGATAAACGTTATTATTCACTTCAACTCAAGTAAATTTTTCATCTTTACAATCTTTAATGTTTAAATCCTTTTTAGTTTTACTAATAACACTTTCTGTAATTTCTGTTAATGCTTGTTTAATCTTCTTTGCCTTGTCATCTTTACCATTGATATTCCAACGTATATAAAACCTATCAATAAACGTGAAAAATATTTCCAACATATCAATAAAAATATCGTTATTGTATAAATATTCGATAAATAAAGTCTCACTATATTTTGTGCTAAATGCTTTTGTTTTTAATACGAGTTCCTTACTAAAAATATTATGTTTTTCTCGAATCATACACTCGATACGATGGACTTCGCTTTTAGTAAATGGTTCATCTTTTTTATCAATTTTACTGCTAGTAAAAAGACTTTCATATATTTCTTGATAATTTTTTACCAATAGTACTTCTATCCCTTTTAAATAACTATTTTTTATGTTTTTAAACTCATTTTCATTGGCTCTAGGAATAAAAACCTTTTTCTTGCCTTCCTTTACCGCTGCTAATAGTTTTTGTTTTAAACCACCTATTGGTAAAATTTCACCAGTAACAGATATGCAACCTGTCATTGCAATATTTGATGATATTTTTATATTTCTTAGACACGATAAAAAGGCTGTAACCATAGTAACTCCAGAACTTGCCCCTCCCTGCCCATCATAACTAGAAAAACTCAGTTGTACATCATTACATTGTATTGCTTCTTCAATCTCAAACTCTTTGGCTTTTGAACAAATGTATCCCCACGAATTGTCGAAAGAGTTTTTTATGTCCTGATCTGATCCTCCAACGATCCTCGCTTGTCCAGATCCCATCATTTTTATAACTTCATGCTTTGATACTTTTCCAACACCGCCACTAACACATAACGAATGAACTACACCAGATTGATCAACACTCGCCAAAATATTTGTGCTTGTTTGAAATAATTTTGCTTCGTCTAATGTTTTAGACGTGATTAACTTCGAAATTTTGCCATATTTATGAATCTTATACATAGTAAGTTTTCTTAAATCATTCCGTAAAAACACAGTCATGTTTGTATCATCATTGTATTCCAATATTCTTTTATATGATTTTGCATCAAATTTAAAATAATCACTGGGCAAATCATACCTTTTAACTATTTTTGGTAAAATGAATCGTTTTACTATTGCATCTTTGCTCTCTCTGCTACTATACTCTTCAGAAAAGCAATTTGAAATTGATTCGATCTTTACATCGGCATAATGCCCTGAGTCAGTAAAAATAAATATTATTTTTGATATGTCAAATTGAACTCCTAGACTATTGTCTATGAAATTTTTATTTAGTGCAGCATCGGACAAATCTATAATTGCTCTTACACATGGTTGTGTATCAACCCCATAATCTAAACATCCTATATTTTCTATGAGAATAATAGGATTGCTAACTTTTAAATCATGCATAGCACGAGTTATAAATCCTGGTTTACCTATTTTGCCTATTATGTCTGACACATCCGTTATTGTGGCGGCATCTATCCTAAAAATCTTTCTTCCTAATAATTCTGCAATCTTTAGTGCCAATGTTGTTTTTCCGCACATTAAAGGTCCATTAAGTAAAATCGGACTAATTGTCGTGTTTGTCGTATTGTTAATTTTTGCTTGTAAATACAAGAATTTTTTTAGTTCTACCCAACCATAGATTTGTAAATCTAGTTGTTTTTTAATATAGCTAGCATTTCAGCTATCTATAGTATCTGTACTATTAGGCATTTCATTAATAAATTTTTGATTGTCAAAATTTGTGCTGTCTTGATTGTTCATATTTGCTTCCTTGTTTAAAAATGTTTTAATCTAATCTTTGCGAATTGACGTTTATCAAAAACGTTCTACATAAAGTTAGGTCATTAAAATCAATGACTTATGTGATGTTCATTTCTAAAATGGAAAGCCTCCTTGCTTTAGTGCCATAGCTTCTGCTATCCCTTCCACATTATCATCATCAGAATCCGTTAATCTTTCTTTGAAGATGGGCATTAGTGGTTTTTTCTTTTGTTTATTCTTCATAATTTATATACTCCTTGTAGATGATTACTCTACATATATAGTGAATTTATGTATCAATACCCCAAGTGATTTATAATTATATTTATGGTTTTGCATCTTTGAACGTCTGATAGTCCTTGAATAAATGCAGCAAATTTATATTTTTTGTTTAGCCATTACCATAAAAGATATCCATCGGGCAACGAAATGATTGAAGGGGTTTGATCCACAAGCGGTCGTTTGATTGGTATAAAAACACCATCTGCAAAGATTTGACAGCAAGTTTATAGGTGATTCAAAAAATCTTTGTCCAATGAAACAATCGTCATACGAAATATTTTACCAGGGGATATATTAAGAATAAATTTTTACACACCTTACAAAATTTACGTAAAAGATGGACTTCATTTCCCAAATGAATCTTTAAAAGATGGCAATTATTCGGATTATTATCATTTGTCTAAACTAATAGTGTATTTACGTCGAAGGATGACATCTGACATAGAGAAAAAAAGCCATGGGCGTTCGTTCAATGGGAATATTTTTATAAAGAAAATAAATGATGGCACAATATATACATGTTCAAAGCAATTTCTATGCAATGCAATAAACACACCTTTAAAGCATCTTTCTCGTCATTATGACAAACCAAGAGGACATAAAGGTTTACTAATTTCTAAAAACGAAAACTCTAATGTTTTTAAAAATTTAGCTTTGCCCAAATATGCTCATTACACGAAGCCATCTTTTGATAAGACATTATTTGGCTTAAATAAAAAAAGTGAGTAAAAAAGTTGCACAATAATGATGCGTTTATAGGATCCGTATACATTAAATCGCTTCATCAATAATATATCTAACATTAAGTAATTTCAAACTTTTACTAAAAATAATGAAATTAGTACTTCATCTTAATTTATATATAAGTTTCCTAATTCGATAATGTTTATGCCATCATCCCTGGTGTAACTACCTGTGCCGATGGTAATAATATTTAGTGATTTTAAATTGTTTTTATTCCTATCAGCGACTTTGTCTTTTATTTTCTTAACATTCTCCACACCAGCTTCTATACCATCATATGATCCCAATTTTATCTCAAAGGCAGACCAACTACCATCAGGTAATTCAACAATGGCATCTACATCATATCCATTTGAATCCTTGAAAAAAAATACATTTCCATCCATTGCTTCTGCATAAATGCGTAAATCTCGAATTACTAACGACTCAAAAACAAAGCCAAGATAATTAGCATCATTCATAAGCTTTTCATAGCCTAAATTTAATGATGCAACTTCAATGGACGGATCGATAAAATATCATTTTGGTTTTTCTACAAGTCTAACGCTAGAACGGGCGTGGGCCTTTCACACTTGTAACTCTTCCAAAACAAAAACTTGAGTTAATTGATCCAAATATTTTCTAATGGTTTTATTCCCGCCATCCGCGTCTTGTACAATATCTGCCTCTTCACCCAACTTTTTCATAGATGCTTGAGTGCCGACATTACGAGCTATAGCCTTTATCAATTCACGCATTCTTATAGGGTCAGGAGGAGATTTTAATTTTCTCATATCAACATCAACTACACTATCAATATAACCATTAATCAATGTTTTTGCATCGTTACCATTTATGTTTAATTTAATATTATTAGGTCAGCCACCTCTAAGAATTTTATCTACATAAAATTTTGTTGAAAATTCTTTTTTCCCCGCAATTTTTTGGTCTGCAACAAATAGGTCTTTAAAATTCACTTCTCTAGAAGAATCGTTAGATTCAAATAAAGACATAGGTCTTAACAAAATCTTCATAATTCTCCCAGCCCCCGAATGCATAGTTAAATCATCGTCGGGAGCTGATGAGCCAGACAATATAAATTGTCCAGCCATTCCACGGTCATCTATTTCGCTTTTAACAAGATTAAATAATTGACGGATCAATTGTCACTCATCAATTAATCTTGGTGTGTCGCCAATCAAAACTTCATTTAAATCATTTTTCGCTCTTTGATATTGCTTGGGAATATTTAATTCAATTTTGCTATTTGCGAATTGTGAAGCAGTTTTTGTTTTGCCTGAATTTCTTGGACCAACAATTAAAATGCCGCCGGAAATCTTTAATAGTTTTTCAATTTTTTTATCAATTATTCTTTTAATGTAGTTATCCATGCACACATTATACATCACATTCCCCATTTTACATAAAATACAAACCGCGTTTTACATAAAAAGTAATCCGCGTTTTACATAATATCCAAACCGCGAAATCCATAAACTGGTATGGAACAATCGTTAATCTTATTAATATATTGTGTGCTATATAATTCCATTTTTCCTGTATAACGATACAAAACTTACATTTTTGTCAATTTTGTATCGTTATTATTTACATAATTTATAAGTTAAATTTCAAAAGTATTATGTATGAATAGCAAACCCAATATCTTTATTAGATAAATTTACGTTCAGTATAGTGAGTGTGTAAGGCTTCGTGTGCTTTATGACTGCCTGGTTTATCAAAATAATCTTTATATAGTTGAATGATCATTGGATTCTCGTGTGACTTACGGATCTTCTTAGCCATATCTTCTTTGTAAATAGATTTAGCACGAATCTTAGCACGTTCTTCAAAGGAAACCTCGTTTGGGTCATGTAATGGCATACCACCACCATTAACACAACCACCTGGACAAGCCATAATTTCAATAAAGTGGTAATTCTTTTTATTACCATTTTGTACTTCTTCAATTACTTTACGGGCATTTGCTAATCCACTAGCAGCCACCACATTTAATTTAGTACCATTGATATCCACAGTTGCTTCTTTAATACCTTTAGTACCACGAACTTTTTTATAATCCACTGCACCTAAAGATTTGCCAGTTAGTGTATCAGCAGCAGTTCTTAAAGCCGCTTCCATTACGCCGCCAGTGACACCAAAGATCACGGCTGCACCAGTTGATGTTCCTAACGGATCATCAAATTGGGAATCTCTTAATTTATTAAAGTTAATGCCCTGACGTTTGAATAGTTTGCCTAATTCACGAACTGTTAAAACAGCGTCAATATCTTTTACTCCTTCATGAGTGTTGTGGTCTTTTAACATTTCACCTTTTTTCGCTGTACAAGGCATAATAGTTACCACAAATATTTTGGCTGGATCAATTTTATTTTTTTCAGCTCAATATGTTTTTACAGTCGCGCCAAACATCCCTTGTGGTGATTTCGCACTAGATAAATGCGGAATCATCTTTGGATAATAAGCGGTTAAGAAGTTTACTCAACCTGGTGAACAAGAAGTCATCATAGGGAGAACACCTTTGTTAGTAATGCGGTCAATTAATTCATTAGCTTCTTCCATAATTGTTAAATCAGCAGCAAAGTCAATATCAAATACTTTATTAAATCCCAACATTCTTAATCCTGTTGCTAATCGTCCTTCGGCATTAGTCCCAATTGGTTCACCAAATTCTTCAGCAATACCCACACGAACAGATGGCGCTGGAGCCACGATTGTTGTTAGTTCTGGATTAGCAAGAGCTGCTAATACTTTGTCAATATCATTCTTTTCCATCAATGCTCCAGTTGGACACACCAATGTACATTGACCACAACCAACACAGGCTGAGTCATTAATTTCTGAACCATAAGCACAACCTAAGTAACTTTCAAAACCACGCTTATTAACTGCAATAACCTTTACAGCCTGTGTTTCATAACAAGCAGCTTTACAACGTTTGCATAGAATACATTTCTGTGAATCACGAATCAATGAAGGCGAAGAATTGTCCACAATTCTTTCAGGCATTGCACCTTTGAAATGGTTTTCATCACAACCGTATTCAAGTGATAATTTTTGTAATTCACAATTAGTTGATTTTTCACAAGATAAACAATTTTTAATATGTGCCGAAAGAATTAACTCTAAGTTAAGTTTTCGTGCTTTGTTAACTCTTGCAGTATGTGTTAATACTTCCATACCTTCAGCCACTGGATAAACACAAGCAGCTACAAGCGGACGCATATTTTTTACTTCTACTAAACAAATACGACATGCACCAATGGCATTAATTTTCTTTAAGTAACAAAGTGTGGGAATTTTAATATCAGCAGCTTTCGCAGCATCCAAAATTGTTGAACCTTGGGGAACGCTAACTTGTACACCATCAATTGTTAATTTAATCATTTTTTCCATAATAACACCTCTTACTTCTTCTCAATCGCACTAAATTTACATGCACCCATACAAGCACCACATTTAATACATTTACTTTGATCAATTACATATGGAGTTTTACCAACTTCACCTGTAATTGCTTTCACCGGGCATACTCGAGCACATAATGAACATTTTTTGCAAATATTTGGGTTAATTGTGTATTGTAATAATTTGCTACAAACACCTGCTGGACAACGGTGTTCTAACACATGGGCTTCATATTCCTTGCGGAAATAACGAATGGTTGACAAAATTGGATTAGGAGCAGTTTGACCTAAACCACAAAGTGATGTCGCTTTAATGTGTTGACATAATGCTTCCAATCTTTCAATATCTCCTTGCTTACCACGACCTTCAGTGATGTCTGTTAATTGTTCCAATAATCGTTTGTTACCAATTCGACATGGAACACACTTACCGCATGATTCATCAGCACAAAACTCCATATAGAACTTGCAAATATCGACCATACATGATGATTCGTCCATAACAATTAATCCACCTGATCCCATCATTGAACCAATGGCAATTAAGTTATCATAGTCAATTGGTGTATCAATTAATTCATTAGAAATACATCCACCCGATGGTCCACCAGTTTGTGCGGCTTTAAATTTACCATCATTAAGGATACCACCACCAATTTCATAAATAATTTCGCGAAGTGAAATTCCCATTGGTACTTCAATTAAACCAGTGTTGCGAATCTTACCACCTAAAGCAAATACTTTTGTTCCTTTAGATTTTTCAGTTCCAATTGATGCAAATCATTTTGAACCATTTAAAATAATTCTAGGAACATTCGCATAAGTTTCCACATTATTTAAGATAGTAGGACATTTATATAAACCTTCATTAGCTGGGTATGGTGGTCTAGGTCTTGGCTCACCACGGTTACCTTCAACGGAAGTCATTAATGCAGTTTCTTCACCACAAACGAATGCTCCACTGCCTAAACGAATTGTTAGTTTAAAGTTAAAATCTTTACCGAAGATACTTCTACCTAATACTCCTTCTTTGGTTGCTTGTTTGATTGCAATCTCCAAACGTTTCACAGCAACTGGATATTCCGCACGAACATATATATAACCTTCATCAGCTCCAATGGCATAAGCTGCGATTGCCATTGCTTCAATGATTGAATGTGGGTCAGCTTCTAATATAGAACGATCCATGAAAGCACCTGGATCGCCTTCATCACCATTACAACATACATATTTCTTCTTACCAACTGCTTTATAAGCTAATTCCCATTTGGTGCCAGTAGGGAAGCCACCACCACCACGACCACGTAAGCCAGATTCTTTAATAATTCTAATAACATCCTCGCGAGACATATTCAAACATTTATAAAGTGCCTGATAACCATCAGTACCAATGTATTCTTCAATTCGTTCTGGGTTAATCAAACCGGAGTTTTTTAAAGCAATACGTATTTGCTTTTTATAAAATCCTGTCTGATTTAATGGTACTAATTTATCGTTTTGGAAAGATTCTCAAAATAATTTCTCCTTCACGATTTGACCATTAACTAAATGGCTTTCTACGATTTTATCCACATCTTCTGGAGTCACCTTAGCATAGAAAGCACCTTCAGGATACACAATTACCACTGGACCCATTTCACATAAACCATGGCAACCAGTTTGGACAACATCAACTTTGTTAGTGATACCAGCTTCTTTTACTTTCTTAGAAAATCTTTCTAATACTAATAAAGATTTATTAGAAATACAACCTGTTGAGGCACAAACTAATACTTGATATTTACCATTGTAACTAGCTTCTTGGTGAATCTTTCTTTGCTCAATGTTCTTAGCAAATTGTTCTTTAATTTGATTTAGTCTTTCAATTGTCATTTTAGCCATAATCAGTTCCTCTTATTCCTTGTACTCATTAATAATGCCAGGTACTTGATCTGGTTTAACGGCTGGGTACACCTTTTCATTAATTAACATGACAGGTGCTAATCCACAGCAACCAACACAGCGGGCACTACCTAAAGTGAATTTACCATCACCAGTAGTTTCACCCATTTTTACTTGTAATACTTCTTCTAGTTTAGTTTGAATTTTTGCTGCACCTCGAACATAACAAGCAGTTCCTAAGCATAAAGAAATTCGATATTTACCTTGCTTGACAAATTTAAATTGAGCATAAAAAGATGCAATCGCATAAATTTCGCTGGTTGTTGTTTCAAAGATTCTAGCAACAACATTCATGGCATCTTTATCAAGGAAACCAAAGATAGTTTGCGCTTCCTGCAACGCCATTAGTTTGGTTCCATTACTATTTTTGATTTCTTTGCATTTTTCAGCAAACACATCAAACTTATCATTCGTCTTACACGCTTCGCAAGCTAATGATTCATTATTATTTTCGTTCATTTTCAACTCCAATGATTGTTAAATATTAAATACATTATATACTATGTATATAGTATGAAATTAACGAATGATGATTTAGTTATTTTTATTGATAGAAAGTTTTATAACAACACATATTTGCTTATAAATGGCAATACCTGTGTCGTGATAGACCCAAGTTTTAATGAAGACAAAATTAACGATTATTTGTCTAAAAAATCGTTAACCTTGGTTGGAATTATTTTAACACATGGACATTATGATCATATTGGTAATGGTTTTACTTTGGCAAAACAACACCAAGTGAAAATTTATGCACATGTGGAGGAAAAAACCGTGATTGAAGAACATCATTTTGCCAGTGAATTAGGTTGTGTGCCAAACATTGACATAGCATTAATAAAATACTTTAGTGGTAAAACATTAGTCATTGGCGAATTCACTTTTAATGTTTTGTTGTTTAAAGGACACACTCCGGGTGGAATTTGTCTCAAATATCACGATTATGTATTTTCGGGTGATACCATTTTTTATAACTCCATTGGTAGGACGGATTTATTATTGGGCAATATGAACGATATGAACGAATCAATTAAGAAATTTAAACACTCATATGATGATAATGATTGAATTTTACCAGGTCATGGCACATATGGACAATTTAAGGATGTAAAATTGTCTAATCCTTTTCTTAAATAAATTTATTTTTTTGGTGTTTAATATACTCAATGCCTAAGAATCATTTTAATCATAAGAAAAAAATGCCTTGATATCAAAGTGCATGAAATTGAACTAGACACCATGTGCTAATTATTTTATTACCAGCAGGAATCTTGGGTATTAACCGTTTTTGATATTTGTTAGCTCGTTTAATAACTCATACGATGTTTACAAATGGTAGCCAATTTTTTGAGTGAGACATCCCTTTTGATCATCAAATCCCAATGGTCTCTGCTTTTGTCATACCTTACATGTTATCTTATTTTTATTGACTAATCATTCCATTTTTTATTTACGCATACAAAGGACGAAAATCTTTTTATGTCTTTTGTTCGGCAGCGTTGGTTGCTGAAGTTATCGGTTTTCTTTGACTAATTATTTTACCAAGCAAAATGTCCTACGCTGATTACTCTAAGTCAGTCCAAGATTTAAACGAACATAGCGATATACTTTCTACTCTTTTAAAAAATTTAGTTTATAAAGCTGATTTGCCAGATAACCTTTGTCCATCGTTTCATATTATAGCTACAATATTGGCTTGCATTATCTGCTGCAGAAAAGACGAAAATGAAAAGCACCACTATGGAATGTTATTCACAACTATAATTGCTGTAATTTTAGTCGCCCTAGCTACTCTCTTTACGAGACAGCATTACATTGTAGATATTCTTGTGGCATTCGTCATATGTGAAATTTCTTATTTAATTGCTCAGAAGTTTAATTGAGGTGCACATTTTGGGAAGATTATGGGTATTATTAATTTAAAAATCGGAATTGTAAAACAACAAGATTCTCCGTTAGGTAAAGAAAGCTCAAAATACCTTTACCGTAATCGAGCTGAACAAGTTATAGTTATTATTGTGTTTATTCTATTAGTTGGTGTCGCTATTTATTTTGGTGCAGTTTCATTATTGACTGGTGACCCTTTCAAAGGTATTTGAAAATGGGGTATTAATGATTTATATCCTGGCCAACCGCTCATACCTTTGAATTAATATTTACATTTTTAATTATTTAATATAATACATGGACTTATGAATAAGAAAATTCAACCTAGTCTACATGTAGTGACCTTCAAGTGTGCATCTTGTGGAGCAACTTATCAAATTGAATCTACATTAAAACAAGATGTAGTCAATTTAGATGTTTGTGCTAACTGTCACCCATTTTATAAAGGTGGCTTGGGTGAACAAAAAGTTAAAGGCCGTGCTGAAAAACTATCTTCAAAATTTGCACAAGGTAAAGAAACCATCGCTACCAAAACTAAAAAAGAAACTAAGACAAGAAAAACAAATAAAAAAGTGGTTAAGTCTTTAGACGAACTTAAGTAGCTACACTATTAATTAGCAAATGTTTCTCACTTGAGACATTTGCTTTTTATTTGTAGTAGAAAAGGACCATCATGGAATATAACAAACGACTATATGAATCACTAGAAGCCATCAGAAATAAGTATGATGACTTAAATAAGCAATTAGAAACTGCTAGCGTTCCTTTAGATCAATTAAAAGATATTAACAAACAACTAAAACGTAACCGTCCAATCGTTGAGCTTTATAAGCTTTATAAAGCAGCCATTAAAACCGCTGAACAAGACGAAAAAGCATTAAGTGGTAGCGGTTTAGATCTTGAACTATCGGAATTAGCGAAAATGGAACTTGAAGAAATTAAAGCACAAGTTCCCAAGTGAGAGGAACAATTTAAATTACTACTATTGCCTGTTGACCCTAACAATGAAAAGAACGTAATCATTGAAATGCGTCCTGCTGCAGGTGGTGATGAAGCTAGTATCTTTGTAGCGGATTTGTTTGACACTTACAAACGTTACGCTGATAAACAAGGATGAAAAATCAAAATTATGGATATGTCTACCAACGCCCACGGTTATGACTATGCATTCTTTAATATCACTGGGGAAGATGTTTATTCTAAAATGAAATTTGAATCTGGTGTCCATCGTGTGCAAAGGGTCCCAGCTACCGAATCTAAAGGTAGAGTGCATACATCTACAATCACCGTAGCCGTCATGCCTGAATTTGAAGAAATTGACTTTAAAATTAACCCTGCTGATTTAAGAATTGATAAATTCCGTGCTGGAGGTGCTGGTGGCCAACATGTTAATCGTACCGACTCAGCCGTACGATTAACTCATATTCCAACTGGAATTGTTGTGGCTTGTTCACAAGAACGTAGTCAAATTGAAAATAAAGCAATGGCGATGAAGTTATTGTTATCTCGCATTTGAGAGAAATTAGAATCTGAAAGAACTGATGCCATTGCTAGTATGCGTAAGAACCAAGTTGGCACTGGTGATCGTTCTGAAAAGATTAGAACATATAACTATCCACAAAATCGTGTGACTGACCATCGGATTGGATTAACGCTTAATAAGTTAGACCAAATTATGCAAGGTAATCTTGATGAAGTTATTGATGCCTTAACTGCAGACGAACAAGTTAGACTAATGTCTAATCTTAAGATTTAATTCTTGATTAATCCTATTTTTTCTAAAGCAATTAGGACATTATGTTCTAACTCTTTTTTATTAATCAACGGATCGTCTTGTTGAACAACAATATCATATTGGTTTGCTAAATCTTTTTCGCGAAATCCATCAATAATAGAACTACGAATTATCTCATTTAATTCATGCCAATAATTATTAATGATAAATGTCAGATCATAAAGATCTCTTATTTTATCTCGATCAATGTATGCATGGAGTTTACTAACTGCTAAACTACTTATGGTGTAAACACGAACTCCATCAATAACTTTGACTTGTTTAGGATCAATGGTTTGAAAGCGATGTGAAGTTTCAATTTTAAGTTTTTGGTCCTTGATGCCATAGTCTATCATGAAACGCTGCCCATTAGTTGTATCTTTCTTTTCCACAGGTGCTGAGTATCTAAAAGTCAAACAAAAATTTTTCACAATGTTTGACAAGTTACCTTTTGGACTATCTAGATCAATGTCTTCTGAAAAACGCGGATTCTTATAAAATTTGCAAAGAGCAGTACCGCCTTTTAAAACAAAGTAACTACTTTGTTTGTTTAAATAAGTTAGAAATTCATCAATGATTTTGCTATGGGCTTGTTGGTTAGAATATTTCATTATTTTCCTCTTGGTTTAAATTGAGCATTTTTCAATCAGAATACTTTGTGTCCCTCATTTTCTTCAATTGCTTTTCCATAGGAATGCCAATCGTGGCTATCTAGTATTGCATTGAATTTGGCGCCGATATAAGCATTAGGCATAGATTCAAGAGGTAACTTTGCAATGATTGAACCAGTTCTAAAAAACAAATGGTCATTAATCAATTCAAGGCTCAGTTGTTTTAACCATTGGTGAACTTCATTAAATTTGGCTTCGTTTGCACCATCAAGATATCTTTGAAATGTAGCATGGGGAACACCAAAAAACCTTTCAAGTCAAGCGCTATTGACATGGAAATATTTTTGGAAAGTATTGATTAAATTTTTAGTTGTCATGTATACATTATATTATAAAAGTCCGAAAATGGACATTTTATTAAATAATCATATGTAAAGCATTTATAAAGCATTATGATATATTGTATAATATAAATAAAGGTAGATAATATGGAACAAATTTTAGTAAATTTTAGGATAAATAAATCAGATAAAATTGAGATGGAAAAAATATGTAATGATCTTGGCATTTCATTATCAGCAGCTTACAATATATTTACAAAAAAAATGGTTAAAGAAAAAGAAATACCATTTAGGGTATCGCAAAAGCAAGAGATGTTTTCTTATGCAAATGTAATCCGAATTTTAGAAAACTTTGATCGTGATGTTTCCTCTGGCAACTATCCATACAACAAAGAATTATTAAAAGCGCTTGAAGATTATAAGAAGAATCCAAAGAGTGGTAAATTAATGACAATGAAAGAAGCGGAGAAATTTCTAAATGAGTAATCAAATGTTCCATCAAGTTGTTTTTTTGGCAAAAGCATTAAATGACATCAAAGTTTACAAATCGCATAGCGATAAGGAAACCATCAAATACATATGAGTGCTCATTAAAGATATAGATGTTAATGGGGATTTAGAGGGACAAGGTAATCCTGAACGCTTACGAAGAAACTTTAGTGGATGATATAGCCGAAGAATCAATTATTTTGACAGGTTAATTTATAAAACAAATAATGATCTAATTGAAATATTAAGTTGTCACGGTCATTACGGGGAATTAGAATCATACGTTAATTAATTAAATGACCTTCTTACAACTTATTAATGATCTTAAACAAAAATACCCCACTAATAATGAAGTAGTCATCTTTACCATTGTCTATAAGTTAAGCCGTAAAGTCAAAACCAAATTGGACTTTATGACATATCGTAATGAACCAATTGATTTTAATAAAACACTTATTTACAAACACCTAGATGACTACTTCTATCAAAATAAACCATTAGGTCAAATCGTTCATCATACTACATTCTATGGTTCAAAGATAGATATCTTTAAATCCATCTTTGAACCAAGAAGTGAAACAGAATGATTAACCGAAAAAGTAGTTACTATGCTTAAAAAGCGTAAGGACCTTGTTGGTGGTGTAGATTTATGTTGTGGCACAGGTTGTATTGGTATTACCATTAAAAAGCATTGTCCATGGGTTGATATGACTTTAGTAGATATTAATAAGAAAGCAATATCCAATACAACCCATAATGCCAAATTAAATAAAGTCAATGTTAAAACTATTACTGGCGGTTTCTATCAATCACTAATTAAAAGAAAACTCAAGTTTGACTTTATTGTATGTAATCCCCCATATGTAGATATAAAGGCATTAGATAAATCAATGACTAAATATGAAACTAAAATTAGTTTTGTAAATAGTCCACATAGTTTGGACTTTTACAAAACAATTATTAAGAATATGTCTAAGTTGGTTAATAAGCATGGATTTGTGGCTTTTGAGATTGGATACGATCAAAAGCCACAGTTAGAAAAGTTATTAGCTAATAAAGAGCATAGTTTTTATAAAGATTTAAATGGAAATGATAGATTGTTAATTATTTATTGTTAAGTAATCAATTTCCACTATAGTAGAAATTGACAATTTTTTATTAAAAGTTTCCAGTATAGTGGAAATTAGTTAAATAGATTGCTCATTTCATGAGCATAGCTATAGTTACATATATAATTTTTTGTTGTGTTAAGGTCTACATGTCCCATCATTTGAGATAGTGTATATAGATTTGTATTTCTATTGATGCAGTATGATGCAAAACCACGTCTAAATGAATGTGGTGATATTTTTTTATTTAGATATTTAGAAAGCGACGAAATCATTTTGTATAAATTCTTATATTTAAACTTAAAGAGAAGACCATCGATATGACCATTATTAATGTATTCGTACAATAACTCCTTTAAGTTTAAAGATAAATATATGATCCTTTCTTTATTACCTTTACCCTTAATAATAATTTCATTATTATTAATGTCTTGTTTATTGATGGAAAGTAACTCATTTGATCTAATACCAGTTTCATAAAGAAGACGGATGATTAGTAGCAATCTTCTAGACTTTTTTGAATTTATAGCGCCTATTTGTCCGACCAATGGTCAATAGTCTTGCTCAGAAACATAAGAACACACCTTTTTGTTTTTGCGTGGTAAAACAATTTGACTACATCTTTCATCATTGATAAATTTATAGAATGATTTATAAGCAGATAATATGATTCTTTTAGTCGCATTTGAATTATGTTCAAACTGTTTTATTGCTATTTGATAATCCAACTCGCATTCGATAAGTTGATGTACATATTTCGTGTATAGCTCTATTGTTGTATGAGCTAAGCCTCGTATATTTTTTAAATAATTTATGTAAAAAGTAGTCATTTGTGCCTCATATAGTAATATGCACAAAAAAATATTTTTATACAAAAAGTTATAAAATTTGTAAATTTTTATGTTCTCTACGGTGACAATTCGGACATAAAGCTACACAATTTTCCAAGATATCCTTCCCATCTTTAGAAAGTGGAATAATATGATGAACTTGTAGTTCGGGAACTTCATTATGAATATCATTCCCCACTAATTTACCACATTTAGAACAAATATTATTCGCATTTATTAAAACAGCTTCTTTAATGATTGCGTTTCGTTCGAATTGTCTCGCTCTTTCTACAACTTTTTCATACGTAAAATTTTGACGATTTCTATTGTATTCAGAAATTTCTTTAGCTCTCTTGAGGATGTAGGCATTGTCATTTTTATGTTCATTAAGTTCTAAATACTGAGCATTTTCTAATATTTCTATTGATTTATTTTCAATAGAATTTAAGATTGCTATTTCGTCGTTAGAACCTTCTTTAAATTTTGAAAATTTATATTTCCCATAATATGTGTATCCATTGTCGTGAATATTTTGTTTAAAATAATGCGCAGTTGAGTTCCCATTTTTTGTATTAATGAGTGCTGAATTGACTTTGCTATTCTGAGGAAGCACACCACTTCGTTTTTGTAGACTATATTCAACTTGATCGTATGGGTTATCGATACCTATGGTCTTATCAGCATATCTATGCGTCCTTTGTGTGTAAATACAAACACTTCCATCTTTACTAATAACCATTCCCGATTGTAAATTATAATTACCTATTAGATTAGCAACTTGTTTCCTAGATATTACAGTTTTGTACGGTCTTAGGTCATTAATCGATGTAACACTTGTTTGTTCTACTTTTTTTTCAATTTCAAGTGCATATTTCATAAAGAAATTATAACAAATAAACATTTTATATTCATTGTTCTAATAACTTTGCTTTTTTTAGCATTATTTTATTAATTTAGTAGAACAAACAAGTGGTATATCTAATTTAAAATTTGTGGATTTATTTGCTGGACTCGGTGGTTTTAGGGTCGCACTTGAAATGTACTGCAAAAAGCATAAAATTATAAATAAATGCGTTCTAGTCAGTGAAATAGACAAGGAAGTGATTAAAACATATAAAGGCAACTTTGGAAGTAAACATGAAATGATAAATATTAAAAATTTGGATAAATATTGCTCACAATGTCCTCCTCACGATATTTTATTTGCTGGGTTCCCATGTCAAGCGTTTTCGAATGCTGGCAACAAAAAAGGTTTTTTGGACGAAACCAGAGGCACACTATTTTTTGACGTTGTACAGATATTAAAAAATAAAAAACCTAAATACATTCTTTTAGAAAACGTAAAGCACTTAATAAACCACGACAATGGAAAAACGTGAAAGATTATTACAAACACACTTGTTACATTGGGGTATGTAATTCCAAAACAGCCTTTGCTGCTTAGCCCACATCAATTCGGAATTCCGCAAGAAAGATGGCGAGTTTATCTCCCAGGGGTTCTTAAGACGGAATTAAAAAAACAAACTGAGTATTTAGACTTTAATTTTGAAAATTTCTTTAAAAATTTACCCACCGAAGAACAAATAAGAAAAAAATACTTGGAGAAAAAAATTAATTCCACTTACTACTTAGATGAATCAAGAAAGAAAGATTCTTACTTACTAAATGTTTTTAAAGCATGGGGTGAATTTTTGCAAAATGTTAAATTTCCTCGAGGGAAAACTCTTCCAGTGATTTGATTATATGAATTTACAAACCCTCATTTTTCTGACAATGATCCGCCGTGGAAAACAGAATATTTAAAATCTATGAATTCATTGTATGAAAATAATAAAAAGTTTATTGATAAGTGACTAGTAAAATATCAACCTGACAATTGAAAAATTAGAGAACAAAAATTTGAATGACAAGCCGGAAAGGACTGTAAAGATTTACGCAAATCAATAATAAGTTTCAGACAATCTGGCATTCGCTGCAAGCGCTTTTCAAAATTTTCAACGTTAGTGGCAATGGCACAAACCACCTTAATATTTGATTGAGACAAAGGCCAATGAAGACGCATTACACCAAGAGAGGCGGCAAGATTGCAAAGTTTCCCAGACAAATATAAAACTCATAAAGAAATAACCGGTAGTCCTAATGATTTTTATTCCTACAAGCAATTTGGGAATTCGATAAATATATATGTAGTAAACAAAATCATTGCTGAATTATTGGAAAGATATTAATATGAGACAAAAATATAATTATTTACATATTATTGACGGGGAAATTAAAAAGTGCAAGTATATTCACCCATATAACGATAGAAACGTTAACAACTTAAGCGATAAGACTTGCTTTATGAAATCCTTTATGAATGATATAAGCGGGAGTGATAATGCAGTATTAAATGGTGATGATGATTTTGAATTCACTGATATTTCTGAGAATAAAAAATCTTTGTTTAACTTCAAATTGAACGGTGAATTTTACAATACTTTTATAGAACATCCTGATGGTGGAGGTAGAGATGTGTCTCTAAACCAAACGTCAAAAAAAGTGTCTATTCCATACGGAAATTCAAGTTTTAGAAGATTAATAAAAGACATGAAGAATGTTTTAGTTTTAGACATTTATTATGAACTGAAAGAAATAAATGGAAAATTGGAACCAAATTTGGATAAATATTGTTATCTCATTGTTATCCCAAGTGAAATTTACACATCAGAAGTGGTTTATAACATTCTTTATGATGTTAAGAAGAGCAGTCCGTCCTCAAGATGAGTGAAATTAGAAAATATCAAAAAATGTATTGACACAAACTTAACAGGCATAAATGAAAATGGAAATGTTTGAATTGTCCATCCAAATAACTTACAAAATTTTTTAATGTCTATTGTTATAGATGATTATAAAAATCAATTTCAAAGAGCCTACATTAAATTGTTGGAAATAGCTTATGGTAATAAAAAACTTTCTAAAAGAGAAAAAGAAATATTGCGAGTTAGAAAAAAGTTAAGAATAAAATTAATTGAAAAAATTGACAAATGTGAAATATCTAACTGTGGCATTCATGATAAAGTCTGTTTGGTTGCTTCTCATATATGACCCGTCAATAAAATACTCTCAAATCAGGATCTTAAATGAAAAAATAAAATTAAATATATAGGTGATAGTAATAACGCATTTTTGTTCTGTAACCTGCATGATAAACTTTTTGATAGATTTTTAATTTCCTTTGATAGCGATGGAAAGGTGATAGTTTCAAAACTATTAAAACATTCTATATGCTCATATAATTTAATTGCAAATAAAAAATATTTAAACATTACAAAAGAGCATGACTTTTATTTAGAAAAACATCGCGAAATATTTAACGAATTTGAAAGTGGTAGATGTGTGTAATTTATGAATGACGGCAAATTTTATATAAATTAATTGAACAATATTTGTGTTAATTGTTTTTTTCACTTAGTACGAAAGGATCTTATAACCGTTGTTTATACTTTTGTTCGCAAGATATCGATTAACTGTTTCGAGTAATTTGCACCTAAAATTTACGAGAATTAATTTATTTTTTATGCTGTAAATATTCTAATAAAACTTTTTGATACAGTTGGACTCATAAACCATTATTCTTACCAACAGCATTTGGATTATATCCAAGCGCTTTGCTTTGCTCTATAACTGTGTCAATTAAAGATGATCCAAGTTTATCTAAAATAATGAACGGATCAGTGCTCCAAACATAATAACAATCTTTTTCAACTACAAGAGACCTAAATGCTCCTAAAATTGGGATTATAAAGGCTTTAGGAGTGTAATATTCCATATCACTACCATAAAATTTCGATTTAAATGGTTGTCTGTTTTTTCGCTTGGTAACGACACCTTTTATACCTCCGTATCTTTTCTTTGAATCGTCCGGGGCATAAAATCTATATAAATTAGTCTCTAATTTGTCATACAATTTAATAATATCTACAAATAAATTTTTCATCTTCATATATGGATTATTATTGGTAGTTCCATATGTTTTGTTGGATTCAATATAAGAGTCAACGCATTGTTTTAGTCCACTATAAGAAATGATTGGTGTAGTTTCCGAATTTTTATATTTATCGACATTGAATAAATTAAAAATAGAAAGAATCTCAATTATGTTAATTCTACCTAAATCATTTTCTTTGTAGAAGATTTCATTAAAATATGGTTCATTTTTTAAAGTTTCTTTTATTAATTCAAATCTTGATTCAAGTTCAGCAATTGATTGGTCTTTAACTTGAACAGACGTATTTCTTGCTGCAGCTAATTCTTGATACAAATCTTCAATACCTGTTAATATTTCAATCTTTACAAATTGTCTGTTTTTACCAATTTTCACTTTTTCTTCTTGAATTATTCTTAGAGTATGCCCACCATCAACATTCCCGTGTACATTAAAATTTGAAAATAATATCCTAATTTCTTGATTTTTTGCATCAAAATCTACCCTATCTGCTGATAACAATAATCCGCGATTTAACAAATAAAAATTTTGGTTGCTGTCATCAGTTAGAGAATTTCTTATTTTTGTAGCAACATTCGTACCAAGTTTTTGCTCTCGCGGATTCGTGCTCATTGGGATATCAGCCGGGATATTTGCTATATCGCAAATCGCAAAATACATTTTAGGTCCTATGTCTATAGCATTAATTTTTTCAAACGGATTTGGTATCTCCCTAAAAGATGCAACTTTTAATTTTATAATTTTTTCTGTTTCCATAATTTTTCTCACTTTCTATAATAAATATTAACAGTAAAAAGTTATAATGTAAACGTTATATATGGCGTATAAGATATCAAAAAAAATAAATGTAATAATTGGGAATAACATAAGAATGCACAGAGAAAGACAAGGATATACGCAGGATGAATTCGCCTTTCAATGTGGAATAAGTAGGGCATACTATGGAAGAATTGAACGTGGAGAACATAGTATAACGATAGAGACATTAAAAAATATTTCCGATCAAATAAATGTCAAGATGTCAAAACTGGTTGAAGAAAATTTCTTACATAAATATCGATAAAACTCGTCAGCACTTCATAATCTTTGTATTACTAAATACTTGTTTTTTGTACTAAGAACTTTTCTTATAGACAATGTATTAGATAAAAATTAATTATTGTCCTTAAAACCTATAATCTATATCATGAAAGACAATAAAGAAAAAGATTTTCAATCCATAGATGATATAAAATCATGAGCTTTAGAATTATCATATGCCACTCTAAATCCATCGCCCAATAAAAAAAGATTACTATCTATCATTAAATCTAAACACAATAATTTTTAATAATTGATTAAAAACTCTTCCTGTACTACTTCAACGTCGGTAAGAACTTCGTCAACACTTCATACACTTTTTGTGTTGACTCAATACTTAATCTTTCGTTCTTACTATGCACATCATGCATTAGTGGTCCAATGGATATACCAAGCATTTCTGGACGTTGGGCTAATACATAAGCTGGTTCTACGCCACCATTAATTAATACTTGTCTAGCATCCTTTTTAAAGACTTTCTTATAGAAAGTCTGATAGATGTCTGCTAGTTTATTATCTTTTGGTAATCATCCAGCAACAAAGGCGATTTCTTGAGCATTACCTCCAACACCTTTAAATAATTGGGTAATTCGATTTGCAATTCGTCTTTGTGCTAGATCATAAGAAGAACGTACCATGAATAATGATCACACGGTATCCTTCTTTGTATCAATTAACCCGATATTACTTGATGTCTCTGGGACATTGTACTTTCAATTAAATGTACTTACACCATTAAAGACACCACCATAGACACCAATAATACGGTCAGAGTCTTTCTTAGTCATCGGTTTGTCTTTAATGGTAGAAGGAGTAATACTAACTATTAAGTCTTTTTCCAATGAGTATTCTTGTTTTAAAACTGTTAATCAATTTGTGATTAACTTTTTGATGTCTGGTATTTGTTTCTTATTAACATTAATGTTACAACCACATTCAAAAGGTATTACATTCTTAACAACACCAGATTTCTCAATGTTAATTAATTGAACACCATATTTAGCATTCAAAAAGTTTAACAAGTCAAAAATCTTCTTAATCGCATTGATCCGCTTTTCTCCGATGGTTTGACCAGAGTGACCTCCAACACCACCACTTAAGAAAATCCTTAAATTAGTGGTATTAGGCTTAATTTGGGAGTCCCTTTTGAATGGTAGTTCAGCCGTAACATCAATGTTGCCAGGACAACCAATACAGATTTCTTCATCGTTTTCATTATCAAGATTAATCATATATTTAGATTGTAACTGCTTCACATTGAATTCTTTAATCCCATCCATACCAGTTTCTTCATTGGCTGTGATTAAAGCTTCAATGGGGCCGTGTTTTAAGTTTTTATCAGCAAAAATTGCTAGGATCATGGCAACGGCAATACCGTTGTCTGCTCCTAATGTGGTATTATCGGCTTTAATCCAACCATCCACAATTTTGATTTTAATAGGGTCTTTTTTAAAGTCATGTGGAGAACTAGGATCTTTGGCTCCCACCATATCACTGTGACCTTGTAACATCACTGTTGGCAGTTTCTCATAACCTTTAGTGGCTGGTTTTCTAACTAGTATATTTTGAGCTTTATCCACAATTGGGGTATAGCCTAGTGTAATAAAAGTTTTTTCAAGATATGAGGTAATTTTATCCAGGTCATAGCTAACATGTGGGATTTGACAGATTTCATAAAAATATTCTCATACTTTGGTTGGTTTTAAATTTTGAATAGTCATAGATGGTTCTCTCCTAAAGATATGTGATTATTATATGTCTTACAAAGAACCAAAATAATAAGATTTTTGAAAGTTTTTTTACAAAAAAATATTTTCGGCATATTAATAAGGGGAGGGATAACTATGGAAAAATATAAAGTAATCGCAAATCTTATAATTAGCAATAAACTAGAAGTAGAAGTAATGGCTAACGACATTGATGAAGCCACAATCTTGGCCTTACAACAAGCTAAAAGAGAAGATTGAACAAGATACAAAACACTACAAACTAAGGCTTTTTAATCTTGTGTCTTGCACACATTCTTTCCATCATGATGGAATTTTCTTCAAGAAAATACGCCACTCATTCGGATGCAGTTTCGGGCTTGTTGTCTTTCATATGTATGTATTATAAACGACAACATTTTAAAACTTTTTTGAAAGTTTTTTTACAAAAAAAATATTTTCGGCATATTAATAAGGGGAGGGGCTACAAGCACTTTATGGCAAAAACAATTAAAT
>JAITNN010000013.1 GCA_031290395.1 Mycoplasmataceae bacterium | reverse complement strand
AACTCTCTTGCATTCAGGCATGGTACATTCGCCTTTGAACAATTCAAAATGTAATTTTGCTTTTGTTCCTTTGAATGATTTTTGAATTGAAGGTACACATTTATCTCAAACTAGTTTGTCAACTAGAAAAAAGAAACTTGTACCTCAATCTTTAATATCTTTTGCGATATTTTGTAATTCATGATTACCTTGTATATATCTTAAAGGTGATCCAATAATTTTTGCCATAGTTTGTTATTTTCTCCATTTATTTTTGTATGTAGTAATTATATAGTTTTTATTAAACAACACAATATATAAGAATTAAGTTCCGATTTTACCCTCTTTCCATTTCCCTTTTAAATGGGGGTTTCCCTTTTAAATTACATTTCTACTTACAAGGGGGGGGGTATTTTGGTATAATAATTATTCTTAAAGCGAGAGAGAATATGAATAATAGTAAAATAAAGAGAAAATTAAGCAATGATAAAACTTGTAAAGTTTTGTTAGCATTGGGGGGGGTTGTATTAGGAGCCGGGATAGCATGCGCTATTGTATTACCGTTAACTTATTGCAAATACAGTACCGATAAAGTTACGTTTGATGAAAACACTGTTTTAGAAAAACAAAAGTTTTATAAGCAAGTTGAAGTTGAAGATTATCGAACCGTATACAATCCATTTACAGCAGCGGAGTTATATACAAAAAATAGTGCTAATGAAAAAGATTTCATATTAACAGACGCTCTTTTTATGGCGCAACACAATGTTGATATGTTTTTTCATCGTGGCAATCTGTATTCAGGTGCTACGACTAAATCTGTTGGTGTAGGCAAAGAAGTACAGTCTGAAATTATAAATGGTGTGCCAGTAAAATATAATGGGCAAATTGAGTTAGATTTTAATAAGAAAACTCAAGTTTTTAGTTTGCATCTTCAAGAATGAATTCAAAGCATTTCGATTCCAGATTCTGATAGCGGTGGTAATATTGTCACTCCAACAGATTTATATATAAATTATCATATTCATAATTATAAAGCGGGTTGGTTAGGTGAACAATATGTAAGCGCTTATAAGAATCGAATGTTAGACGCTACCGAGATTACCATGCCATTAACCTTAGCAGCATATGTTATACTTGTCCCATCAAGCACAGATCCAAATATATCAAGAGTTTCAGCACGAGGGAGATTTTCTAATGCCATCGGCACAACTTCTTTTGTGAGTAGCCTTAATGTTCAACCTGAGTATATCCAGTCTGCAGCTTCTGCAAACTTGCTATCAGCAAAACTCGAAGAACTTACAGTGGTTGCACCAACAAACTGAGGTGGTGCATATGAAGAAACACCGATAAATATATCAAACAAATTTGGCTATGCTGATGTGGATGATTGAGCGCGTGTAATGAATGATAGTAATACATTTTATTTGGATAATGGTGCTGATGCAATGTATGATTCAGTTGGATTGAATTCAAGTACATGAAATTTTTCTTTAAATAGTTTTGAGCGTTACGATATCTCTTCAATTTACATTTCTATAGATGAAAATATCGTGCTTTGCCATGTAGCACTCGTTCCGGGGTTCATTTTCGCTGGGGATATAAACACTAATACATATGTAGATCAACAATTAACTTGACCAAGTTAATTCGATCTTGAACTCAAAACATATTAAGTTATTAAATTTGATTTGCTAATTTTGGGACTTCTTAATTACAACCCCCCAAGGTTCCGATTTTGTAGGAAATTATTATAAATATTTTATTTCTTATTCGTTTTTTGGTTTAAATATGAAGCTAATATAGCTCCGATGATTGGACCAAAGAAACCTATTGATGCCTCTAACCATCAATAACTTCCGTATTGTCCTCAACTACCAAATAATACTGATGCTAAAGAACGGACTGGACTTAAAGCAGCACCGGTGAACGGAATGCCGATCGCAACCAATAAAGCCAAACCCAATGATAAATACAACCAATGCAATTGTTTTACTTTAGATATTTTATTTAAATTCAAAATCAATGACATAAAAGCAAAAAATATTACAGCTTCAATCAATAAAGCAATTAATCAAGATAACCCACTTGGTATATAGTGAGTTTCGTCTTGATAAACAAATGTGCCTGATCACAAAGATTGGTTAGTGCCTACTCATCAATCTTTAGTGCCAGTCGCCCCCATGTATCCTGCATCGGGATTGGATCATCAATCAGTTTTAGTTGTATCAGCAGCACCAATAAGAATATATAGAAAAAGTCCAGCAACTATACACCCACATAGTTGTACAATAATGTGCCTAAAGGCATACGATCTATTTATATCTTGTTTAAACCATAATCCGATTGTAATGGCTGGATTAAAATGACAGCCTGAATCAAATCGATGCAATGCTCAAAGTAATAAAAATAAAACAGGCAAATAAGTTATGCCGAAAATAAACGATAGCAATATTCATCCAACAGTTGTGTTGTGATGGATTGATAAATCATTAAGCATGCCGTATTTATTGAAAATTCAAGAAAGTAAGATGGTTCAAAATACTAAAAAAAATGTACCAATAAATTCTGCGAGTAAATGATAATGGACTTTTCTTTTTTTAGTAAGCGCCACTTTACACCTTAAATGCCAATGTATCACAAGGTGTTTTAATTAAATGTTCTAATTCATTATCTAGTTTCATTAATGAAATAGACATACCAGGCATATCAATTGCTGTCATGTAATTGCCAACATGTGTAGTCACCACTTGAATATTTTTAGATTTTAAAATCTCATGTACTTTACGGTTGGCAATATATAGTTCCATAATTGGTGTTGCACCTAATCCGTTTACCAATACTGAAACCTTGTCACCAGAATTAATCTTGAGGTGACTTATGATTGCATCCATCATTTCCTGAACAAATGTATCAACTGGTTGAATTTTCGTTTTTTTAACACCAGGTTCACCATGAATACCTAATCCCATTTCCACTTCGTCATCACCAAGGGTAAAACCCTTATGTCCGATTGCTGGAACGGTACAAGCATCTAAAGCTAAACCATAAGTACTAACATTAGCAATAGCCTTTTCAGCGACTGCTTTTACTTCTTCCAAAGTTGCTCCAGTTTGTGCTTTAGCTCCAGTCACTTTGTGAACTAAGACAGTTCCAGCAATTCCACGCATCCCAGTAGATGATTTATTATTGATTAAAGCCACATCATCGGCTACAACGACAAAATCAACATTACGATTTTCTACATTAGCCATTTCAGCAGCCATTTGGAAATTCATCACATCACCTGTGTAGTTTTTAATGATTAGTAATGTTCCTTTAGATGAACCACAAGCATTAATTGCGGCTTGCACCATATCTGGTGTTGGTGAAGTGAAGATTGGTCCAGCTACCGCTGCAGTGAGCATTCCGTCGCCAACATAACCAGCATGTGCAGGTTCGTGGCCACTACCGCCACCTGATACTAAGGCAACGTTGTTTTTGTTAAATGTTTTAGAATATACCACATTGTAATCTGGTACTTTTGCTAATTTGCTAGGAGCAGAGGCAACAATGCCTTCTACCATTTCATCTACGATATTTTCAACTTTATTAATTAATTTTTTCATATTTTTTCCTTTTCTTTAAACCTTAAGAGGTGTTTTTTTGCCATAAAATGCATTTAAGAACATTTCTTTAATTTCTTTAATTAAAGGGTACCGTGGGTTTGCACCAGTACATTGATCGTCAAATGCATCTTCACACATCTTGTCTAGTGTTTTTAAGAAGTCTTCCTCTTTCACCCCGGCATCCTTAATTGTTTTTGGAATCTTGACTTCATCTTTTAATTTATCAATGGCTTTTAATAAATTTTCCACTTTATCCACTGGTGTTTTACCACCAAGACCAATGTAGTCTGCTAATTCTGAATAACGTTTTAAACCTTGTGGATATTTATATTGGCTAAATATACCCATTTTAATTGGGGCTTCGCTACAATTAAATTTAATGACTTCATTAATTAGTAAACCATTAGCCACACCATGGGCGATATTATGGTATGAGCCTAATTTATGAGCCATAGAGTGACATACGCCTAAGAAAGCATTAGCAAATGCAATACCAGCCATACATGAAGCATTTGCCATTTCTTCACGTGCTTTTACATCTTTGGCACCATTGGTATAAGCACTTGGTAAATATTTAAGAATCAAACGTGCCGCTTCGCGTGCTGTACCATTAGTGAAGTCTGAAGCCATAACAGAAGCTAATGCTTCTAAAGCATGAGTTAATGCATCTACACCACTTGCTGCCGTCAATCCTGGTGGAGTATTCATTGTTAAATCTGGATCAATGATTGCCATTTTTGGTAATAACTCGTAATCAGCCAATGGATATTTAATATGGTTACGTGTATCGGTAATAACGGCAAACGGAGTAACTTCACTACCAGTACCACTTGTGGTAGGAATGGCGCAGAAGTAAGCTTTGTCTCCCATATGAGGGAATCTCTCAATACGTTTACGGATGTCCATAAAGCGCATTGCAAGATCTTCAAAAACTACTTCCGGGTGTTCGTACAACACTCACATAATTTTGGCAGCATCAATTGGCGAACCACCACCAACAGCAATAATTAAATCTGGTTGAAAGACACGCATTGCTTCGGCGCCAGCTCTGGCGGTATCAATGCTTGGATTTGGTTCTACATCAAAGAAGGTAGCGTGTTGAATACCCATTTCATCTAAGTACTTTGTCACTTCTTTTGTAAATCCAGAATAGTATAGGAACTTGTCAGTAACGATAAAGGCACGTTTCTTGTTGTAAACATCTTTAAACTCACGACAAGCAACTCCCAATGATCCTCTTTTAAAGTAAATTTTTTCTGGTGTACGATATCACAACATATTTTCCCTTCTACATGCAATTATTTTCACGTTTAATAAATGTTTAATGCCCACATTTTCACTGACAGCGTTACCGCCTCACGAACCACAGCCTAAGGTTAATGATGGGGCTAATTTAAAGTTAAATAAATCACCAATCCCACCTTGACTTGATGGGGTATTTACTAAACAACGACCAGTTTTCATTCGAGCTTGTCATTGCATGATTCTGTCATAATCTGTTTCGTGGTTAATGTAAATGGATGAAGTATGACCCATGCCACCTTGAGTGACTAAACGGTCAGCTTTATCAATTGCTTCTTCAAATGTTTTAGCTTTATATAGAGCTAGCATTGGGCTTAATTTTTCGTGTGCAAATGGTTCCCTTAAGAATTCAACAGATGTGACTTCTGCTGCTAATACTTTAGCGGTTTCAGGAACCTTTACGCCAGCCATAGCAGCAATTGTGACAGCTGATTGGCCAACAATTTTGGCATTCAAACCACCATTTACTAAAATGATTTTACGAACTTTTTCTGTTTCAACTTCTTTTAAAATGTAACCACCTTGTGAAACAAACTCTTTTTTAAATTCATCATAAACATCACTTAAGACAATGGCAGATTGTTCAGAAGCACAAATCATCCCGTTATCAAATGTTTTAGACATTAAAATGCTACTTGCAGCCATTTTAATATTAGCACTACTTGCAATGATTGCTGGGACATTGCCAGCTCCCACACCAATGGCAGGTTTTCCAGAACTATAAGCAGCCCGAACCATTCCTGGACCACCTGTTGCGAGAATTAGATCAGCTTCATGCATGACTTGGTTGGTTAATTCCAAAGATGGCTCATCTATTCAACCAATGATGTTTTTAGGAGCGCCGGCTTCAAGTGCTGCAGCTAGCATTAATTTAGCGGCCGAGATAGTACAATTTTTAGCTCTTGGGTGGGGGCTAATAATTAAGCCATTTCTGGTTTTCATCGCTAATAAAATCTTGAAAATCGCTGTTGATGTTGGGTTAGTAGTTGGAATAACTGCAACTACAACACCAATTGGTTCAGCAATTTTGGTATAACCAAATGTTGGGTCTCTTTCAATGACGCCACAAGTGGGGGAATTCTTATAAGCATTGTAGATGTATTCAGCGGCAAAGTGGTTTTTAATAACTTTGTCTTCTACAATGCCCATACCAGTATCGCGCACAGCCATTTTGGCTAATGGGATACGAGCCTTATCAGCAGCTGTAGCGACAGCTAAAAATATCTTATCAACTTGTTCTTGGGTGAAAGTTGAAAATGTCTTTTGAGCCGCTCTAATTTCTTCTAATTTAGTTTGCAATGATTTTTGATCAATCACTAATGATTGTGGATTATTATCAATTTTGGATTTCATATAGTATTTATTTTAATACATATAATTAATAAATACAAAATGAAGTATTTTACTTTTTTTTAAATATTTATATTGAAAGAGAATAATGGCCTTTAGTTATAAAAATTCACATCTAACTAAAACTTGGGTTACGACACTCTTTTGTGCGCTAATTGCTATCGGTTTAATTGTGACTCTGGTGTTAGTTGGGGATGTTAATTTATTACAACAACAATGATTAATACCACATGGTGGTACTTTGTGACACGGTACACTAACTGAACAAAATAAAGATTGGGTTTGAGAAGTTTATGGAAAGTATACAAACTTTAACGATGAAGCAACTTGATTCGCTAGATGAGGTGGCGAGTCATGCCAAATCATTAATAACGGTCCTTTCATCTTTAACCCGCTTATTTTAATCCCTACTCTAGGAATACTAGTTCTAGCAATTTGTGTTCCTTTGATATTTAAAATATTTAAATGAATGGAAATTGATGTATTGGTGTTTAGTATTACGATTGCCATCGTATTTAATGCATTGGTATTCACCGGATTAATTCCAGCAACGATCGGCACATCGTGAATTTGAATCATTAGATTTGCCATCATGATTGCTTTGGCAGTAATTTGTTTCTTTTCATTAAATGCCTTAATTAACTTCTGTATTTCTCGTAATGGTCAATTGGCTGAACGAGCAATTAAAGATATTTCTAATTCCGAAAGAGATCGAAATATTTCTAATCAAGCATTACGAGACTTAACAAAAGAATACAAAGATAAAGACAAAATGACCTATGTTGACATTGACAAGGATAATAAATAATTCTCAAAATTAACCTATGTATGTAATACATAGGTTATTTCGATTTATTGAAAATAAAAAGTATAAAAAAATTATTTTCGGCATATTACTACTTGAAGGGATGGTAATATGCCATGAGTTATA
>JAITNN010000012.1 GCA_031290395.1 Mycoplasmataceae bacterium | reverse complement strand
TATAACTCATGGCATATTACCATCCCTTCAAGTAGTAATATGCCGAAAATAATTTTTTTATACTTTTTATTTTCAATAAATCGAAATAACCTATGTATTACATACATAGGTTAATTTTGGAGAATATTTATTATTTGATACTCGTATTATATTTATTCATTAATACAGATAATGATGATCCATTCATATAGTCCATTAAAGCTTCTACTGCTTTGTCAATAGTTTTAGCGATGATAATCTTTTCATCTTTATTAAACTCACTCAACACATGATTTGCTAAATCTATTCTTTTATCAGCGGGTCTACTAATACCTAATTTAATACGAGTAATTTGATCCGTGCCTAATTTATTAATAATATCTTTAATACCGTTTTGCCCACCCGACGAACCACTATCGCGAACTCTTAAAGTGCCAACTTTATTATCGGCATCATCGGCCACGATCATAATATCTCGATGGCTGATTTTGTAGAAATTACAAATATTAGCTACAAAATCACCAGATAGATTCATATATGTTAGTGGTTCAGCAATAATGAACATTTTATCCTCTACTTGAACCTTTACATATCGTCCATTAAATTTCTCATTAGATAAAGAGAGGTTTAATCCAGCACATAATTTATCAATGACCATAAATCCAATGTTGTGACGTGTTTTAGTGTATTGTGTTGGGTAATTACCCAAACCAACTATTAATAAATATTTCATATATTAATTATAATAGAAACACATTTATGCATAATTCTCATGTAATTTATGATCAATCTATTAAACATTTATTAAAAATGCCTTTAATTTATATTTTGCTAGGCATTGTTCTATTGATTGGGGCATTTATATTTTTTGTAATTCCTGCCGTCGTAAATTTTGATGGGCAGGGGTTTGACACATATTATGGCACTATCTCTTGAGTTAATACCGCTATACCGGTGCTATTTTGTTTGATCCCTTTATTTTCAGCAGTTATAGGCGAAGCAAATGCAAATACGGCTGAAAAAATTTATATTTTATCTAAACCAGTAAAAAAAGGAAATTTTTTAATCGTAAAAATATTATCCACCATCACTATTGCATTAATATTTTTAATTTTATTAATTTCTATGTTTGTTGGCGTTACAATTTGGTTGCATTTTAAGACGGATTCTATTAATGTTTTTAAAGATCATATAAATCCTTATGCTTTTTTTGCGAATTTGATTATTTTTAGTTTGTTTGGTTCTTTTTTGGGTACATTATTACATTATCAAATCAAAAACGGAATAACTACTTTAATTGCGTTGGCATTATCGGGGGCCTTTGTTGCCGTTTTTATGATGCTATACCCTCTTAGCACTACGAATAGCGATTTAGAATATGAACATGCATATTGATTTACATCTTTAGCCCCAGAAATGATATTTTTACCGTTAACCGTTTTAACTACTGCGATAAGTTGAATAATCTTTATGAAAAGTACGGTGGAATCATAATATGAAAATAACTATAGCAGTCAATCATTTATATCTTAAAAAGGGCCACACTGATATTTTGGACAATGTTTCGTTTACGGTACCGTCTGGTGTAGTTTGTGCTTTTATCGGTCATAATGGTGCCGGTAAAACAACCACTATTAAATCTATTTTAAATTTACGACCCTATAATTCTGGCACCGTTAAAATAAATGGAATAGATAGTAAAAATATTAAGTCTCGTGAGTCCGTGGGCTATATTCCAGAAAAAGCAATCGCCGTTAATATGAATACAAAAGTATTTATCAAAGAAATGGCACAATATCACAAGTGAACCCATGAGAAAGTAAATAAATTCATTACCATGATTTGTGAAAAGTTTGATTTTCCACAGAATCGTTTATCCACACCGTTAAAGCGTTTATCAAGCGGCCAGTCTAAAATTATTACCATTGCACAAGCTTTTATTGGGCATCCGCTTATCATTATTGCAGACGAACCAACAGATAATTTGGATCCTGATGCTAGAGATTTATTTTGAAATTTTGTTAAATATATAAGACAACATAATAGACAAATTACTTTTTTTATTTCTACACATCAGCTTGATGAAATTGAAAATTATGCTAATTACATTGTTGCAATCCGAAATGGTCAAATTAAGTTTTCTGGCAAATTTGTTGCCACAAAACAAGGCTCTTTAAGAGAAAAATACCATTCATTTAAAACTCAAGATTAATTAACTCGCAGAATCGTAAGTCATTCGACTCGTTGGAAAAGCATAAGTTTGTGCTGCTCAAGGAACACCTTTAATTTGATATATTGGATTATAAATAATGTTAAATTTTGTGATAGTGGTACCATCCATAGCGAATGAATATGAATTAGCTAATTGATAATAAGTAATTGTTTCCGAATCGTAGTTTGATGAACTAATTGGTATAACATCACATGCTCTTTCTGAATCTTCGCCATTTATAACGGGGCCAACAATGGAATTATTTTGACTTTGAGGTGAGGCAATTAATTTATCTATTGGTCCGCTTGTTTTTTCTGCCGGAAATTGACTTTCGGCATTAAACATACAACTACCAAATTCAGCGTCGGTAAATGGGTTGCCAGTGTCTGTATGTTTCAGTTTATTAACCAAATTAAATCTGGTGGTATCTAAATTCACCTCGATTGGTGAAATCCTAGAAATATTTTTTAAATAATAACTATCTAAATACAAGCCACAAGAATCAAAGTGGTCATCCCAATTTTCAAAGCCAAACATTGTGTGCCCACTAGATAGATATTGATGTTGGTTGTGGTCTACAGGTGCTCCAAGAGCTGTCACTGTTTCAGAATAATCAATGTTTGCATTAATATCACTAGGAACAAAGCTTAGAAAATTACCTGTAATAATATCCTGACCACCAGGATCTTTTTTATTCAATCCGTCCGCCTTGAAAGCACCAGCTATTTTATATCCAACCAATGTTATTGGTAATGTTATGTCTGCCTTCATTCCCAACATTGTGCAATGCGCCACTAAAGACAATGAAAAACCTTGTTGTTCTAGAACACCAGGCAACCCACTTAGCAAACCAGTGTTGGGATTGTATGTACCGTTTAGCGTGAGCTCTCAACCCGTTAGTGTAAAAGAAAAAGTAAAGTCATGTTTTACAACAGCGGTGCTAATTTGTTGAGCAGTATAAATAAAATCTGCTCATAATGCTGAATATATTATTCCAGCTTTTGCTGCATATGTCTCTGGAGTTGTTTGATAGTATGACCGAACAGCACTATATGAATCAACACTAGTGTCGTCAATCGGAGTTACGTGCTCAGCTGGATCATCGCCACTATCAATGACAGTATCGTTATAAACAAATTGATCGTTGCATAAAACATCCGACTCTTTAGTTATATTTAAATGTGGGTCAGAATACTTAATATGTATGTTAAATGTTGATTGGGGGTTTGGAGCGCCCGTCATAAATGAAAAATAGACTTCTAAATATTGATTGCTATTCACGTGTGTTCTATTTACTTTATATGTCACATCGCCACCATGACCTTCGTCAATAGTTACTACTGGGTCTGTAATTTCATCACTAAAATAACCAACTCACGATAATGACGATGTAAATGAACCCCCCACGGCTCATAGGGCTTGCGTTGGCGTGTGTACTGTCATTGTTGGAATCAAAATACCGCACGATGTCAAATTGGGTACAATCGCCAGCGAACCTATAGCAATAACCGCAGACAAGAATAAATATTTAGCTTTTTTCTTAAACATGCATTGATTATATTAAGTTTATAGGGAGTTGCTAAAATGATACAAGGATACATTTGGTTGAGATTTTAATATTAACTCTTCGGTTTATCAGGCACTTCGTGATGAAATCTACATCTAGCAGTGTAACTTTCCACGTTACCTACTTTGATTAACGGTGAACGATAACTTGCGGGTTTACCATCAATAATCCTTTGTGTCCTTGTGCCTGCCGCCCCACATTCAGTACAAATAGCCGTTAATTTTGTAATGACTTCAGCATATGCTAACGGTTTTAACATTGGTTTAAATGGTTCGCCACGAAAGTCTAAATCTAATCCAGCCACATATACGATATGCCCACTATTAGCTAGACTTTCACAAACATCACCTAAGTCTTCGTCTAGGAATTGAGCTTCATCAATACCAATCACTGGTATTTCTTTATTTAGTTTATTTAAATACTGCAAAATACCTTTAGAAGAAGTTATAGTGATGGCCTGAATCTTTCTACCATCACGAGATTTAACGGTTTTCTTAGTTCTAGTGTCAATCTTGGGCTTGAACACTAAATAATCAACATCGGCGTATTGTAGACGGTTAAGTCGTCTTAGTAATTCTTCTGATTTCCCAGAAAACATCGGGCCACAAATAACTTCAATTCATCCTTTGGGTGTATTAAATGCATTAGTTTTAGACATATGTTACCATTAACTATTTTATGTAATATTACATTTTTTAACAAATAAATTATTCGGTTCTTAAATTATTTAACTTAATGACAGTTTGGAGTAGAATACTTTGCTCTTTTTGAGTAGTTTCAATTTTCTCAAATCGTTTGTCGTGTTCTACTAACTTAGTCTCCACATTCGTGAGGCGAGTTTCAATACTGTCTAAGCGAGTATTAATTTGACTATTAGATTCTTTTTGAGTCATTTCAATTGTATCAAAACGGTTGCGCGTCTCTACCATAAATTCCAAAAGAAGTTCTTTGGTAGTTTTAGACTTTGGTTTTGGATCAATTATTGGTGGTTTAGGACTTTTCTTAGTCAGAACAGAAACTTTTATTTCATGTCCTTCCCTATTTGGGTCCTGTTCGTATTGTTCAATCTTTATCATTTTATCTTTCTTATTATAACTCATGGCATATTACCATCCCTTCAAGTAGTAATATGCCGAAAATAATTTTTTTAATTATTATTTTCAATAAATCGAAATAACCTATGCATTACATACATAGGTTAATTTTTACATAATAACATTAAGTGTTGCACGGCTTATGTCGCGCTCATTTATCTTGTGAATTACTCGGGTGTTTTAAGAATGTTGAGTTGAACATTGTATTCAACGATAGTCTTAATACTTTTGACATCTATTTCCACGTTTGTAAGTCTTTGCTCAATACGATCTAAGCGAGTATTGATAGTATCAAATCGATTTCGTGTCTCTCCCATAAACTCCAAAAGAAGTTCTTTGGTTGTTTTAGATTTTGGTTTTGGATTTGGTGGAATTGGCGGTTTAGGACTTTTCTTAGTCAGAACAGAAACTTTTATTTCATGTCCTTCTCTTT
>JAITNN010000021.1 GCA_031290395.1 Mycoplasmataceae bacterium | reverse complement strand
TTTGATCAAAACGATTACTCCATCGATATTCCATTGAATGAATTACCTGAATTAATTCATTTTGATGGTCAAAGTTATAATAGTGATGTTTTACCAAATCGTAGCATTTATTTAAGACTCTTTAGTTTAGACGGTTATGGTCTATTTAAATATGATTTAGTTGTAGAAAATAATCAGACAAAAGATCTAAACGACATTAATAATAGACGATATCACACACAAATATTTGATGGACAAATAACACCAGAAAACTTAGAACAAGCGTTGACGAATTTGACTAATGCAATCGCTGATAATTTTGTAAACATATTACCAGATTTTAGTAGCTTGATAGAATATAGGGATGATTTGAATAGTTATGCTATTGCTCAAACAATTGTAATTGTTATAGGGGTAGCGGCGGCGATTGTGTCGCTCGTTACGTATGCTTTAACATGAGGAACTGGTATCATGTTTTTCATAGACGCTACGCTAACTCTAGCATATGTTGCTCTCTGTGGCTACCAATTATATGTTGCGTGAGATGACTATTATAAAGCAAGAGATGCAGCGGATGAATATAACAAAATTATTAATTCTGAAGAATACAAAAATATAAAAGATCATGTGAACGATTTAAAGCACACAGATACACTTCTAGCTACATGAATAGGTAACGCATTGACTGCTTTGAATATAATTTTTACATATGTTATCACTCCGTGATATTATGCGAAAACGAAATTCTATGTCGTAATGAATTCTAGTAAGCCTCAATGAGTTAAACCAACTGGTCTCATAGCAGCTATTATTTCAGGTGCAAGCGCCATTGTTTCAACGATTTTATACTACATCTATGAGAACGAACTAAGAAACGACTATGAAGGACTTCGAAATTTAGAAGATGAATTAGATAATATATGAAGCTTTCTAATTTAGATTTTTTTACAACCAAAACTATAGCGTTTTATATAGCACTATTAGGATCGTTAATAAATATTGTTGCGTGACTTTTAATGTATTTTTTTTTGATGAAAGAAAATTGACAATGACAGTACACCTTAGTAACATGCATAATATCATTTTCTTTTTTATCTTTTATGGCGATGGCTATTACTATGTTAATCGTCATGATCAAGTTTAAACAAAATGAAAAAAAATATAAAAATAAAAAAATCACTAAAAAGCAATGAAATAAAAATCATAAAAAAATTGAAAAAATAATCGAATTTTGAGCTAAGCCTTTTTCTTCGTTTAAAAAGAAACCGAAGAACGATAATTAAATATTTATGGGAACTACTGCTTATATAAAATTTGTTAAAAATAATACAATAGTTTTTTGAATAAGTTATTCCATTTCAATGAGCATGCTTGTCATATGACTATTGGTGTATTTTCTTTCGGAAAAAGAAAAATGAGATATTCCTACTAATAACAATTTCTTTTACAATTATTTTTATATGAAATACTATTAGATGAATTATTTCACTAATTGTCGTTATAAAATTTAAAAAGAATGAAAAAGATTTTAAAGTTAATAAAATCGATGAAGTAGAATTGGATAAGAGGTTTTGAAAATTGCGGAAGATGACTATTTTTATGTATGTTCCATTTTCTACATATAAAAAAAACAGACCAAAAGCTGGTATAGAAATTCAAAATGAAAAGCCCGTTTTATTTCCAGACAAACAAAATACACAGGTTAATTTTGCGAAGATTGATTACAAAAAAATGCTACAATCGGCAAAATATAAAAATTTTATTAGAGCAAATATTATAATAATTTGCATAGCTTTTTTTATTTCAATTTCAGCGGTGGGATTATGATTTTTATCATATTTCTTCACAACATTTCCGAAAAAATGAGATTTGGAATTAGTATTTTTAACAATCGTTCTAACGCTTCTCTTTATACATACTACCGCTATATGGATAACGTCTTGTGTTGCCATTATGAAGTTCAAAAATATGGAAAATTGATATGAGAAAAACTTAATTGATGAAAAGGAAGTGGGCCGAAGATTTACCAAATTACGGAAGATAGTTAATTGTATGCTTCTGCCTTATAATTGAAATGGATTTTGAACTTGACCAACCTAAGTGTTGTAATAAAAACACTTCTTACAAAACAAAATTAAACTGATTTGATTGTGTTAGAATTATGCGATATGGCAGTTATTGTTTTGGACATAATTACAGTGATTTCAGTTTTACTGATAGTTGTGGTCGCACCATACATTAAAAAAGTTACTAACAATATATTCTTTTGAATTATTTTAGGTGGTGCTTTAACGGTGTATTTGATCGTGGTACGTTTCTATCCCTACGGTTGAGATCCAAACTACGCAGGTCCAATTCCAGAATCTCGAAAATATTTGCTAGATATTTGTCCATTTTGTGCATTGTCAATTTGTGTAGCTGTTGTTGTTGATCCAACTAGAAAGCTCGCTAAAATCATTGCACCATTTGCTTTATTTGGTGGGTTGATTACTATTTTGGGTGGCATAGGACAAGATGCACCTGAGCTAACGTGACAATATATTTTTATGGGCGATGATGTGAATCCAATGTATTTTATGATGCACTTTATTAATGTATTTATGGGAATATTAGTATTAATGAGTACTACTAAAATGCGTTGAGCAGATTGAATATATTGCAATCTATTTGCTGGGTGTTATTATGGCTATGTGGCTATTGTAATGACCGTATTCAACTTAGGCTACAATGTCAGCGGATTAAGCATTTATGATTGGGGACAAAGCGGTGAATATTCAGCAGTTGCTGAAATATTCAATGTTAGTCCAGAGATTGCCCCATTAATTGGATTCTCGCTATCATATGCATGCATATCATTATTTATTTTCTTACAAAACCGTTTGCAATTGTTAAAACGTTACCGTTGGTTCGAGATGATCGATAAATTAGAATGATATAAAGGTTGATATCTTTTACATCCAACTACTATTAACGAATCAAAGAGTGTACTTCGTAAAATTGTACTATCTATCAAGAAATCCTTATTCTTTAATCGAATTAGCAAAGACACTAATAAAGCTTTGTCCGATAGGTAGTCCATCATTCAATTCAACGATTCCATCTTTGTTATAGGATGTGCTTTTTAAGTCTAATTCTCTAACGCTACAAATCATTCCGTCGGATTCTTTGCCAAGAAGTTTATTTTTCTTGATTAATAAACCGTTTGGCATCGTTGCACCAACTTGAGCCACTATAACATTTAAGCCTTGACGAACATTGCTGGCTCCACAAACTATTTGCAATGTTTCTTTGCCAATATCAACTTTGCATTTATGCAAGTGTGAATTTGGAATGTCTTCACATTGAACAACATGACCAATGATAAAAGGTAAAATGCTGTTGTATGTTGATAAATCAATGTTCAAGTGCTTTTTCATGATATCAGCAATTGTCTTATCTAGCATTAAATAGCCATTTGGCTCATTACCTAATTCTGAAAAATTAAAGATATTAATGAATGTTAGTTTGTTGTCAAGTGACAATCCATATGTAAAATTACCATCTTGGATAGTTTTAATAGATGCTTCTGGGCTAATTTGGATAATAAGCGTATCTTTCAAAGATGTTCGGTTGTAAAAAATAGCCAACATATTCTCAAATTATATAAAAATTATCTATATAATTTCCATTATGAAAAAGGCCGCTATTTTAATCGATTCATCTTTTGGAATAAAAGATGGACAATACCCAGATGTATATGTTGCACCAATGGAAATCATTGAAACCAAAGAAGGTAAGGCAACTTCATATTTAGACGATGTGGAAATCTTTAATGAACAAATTTGTGAAAAGATTTCCCAAGGGATCGATATTAAAACTTCCCAGCCAGTCATTGGCAATGTCATGAAGATCTTGGATAAGCTTACCACCGAATACGAAATGGTTTATGCATTACCAATCACTTCGACAATCTCAGGAACCTATAACACTTGAGTGTCTTTAGCAAAAGACTATAAGAACGTGCATGTTTATGACCAAACAATGGTTGGACGCTTAGCTGAGTGAACCATTATTGATTTGGTTGCTAAAAACAAAAAGGGCGAATTAAACGATAAGACGATTGCTGAATATCTAAAGTTTACGAAATTGAATCGCGCTGGCGTTTTAATCGTCCCAGATGCTGCCCAATTAAAAAAAGGCGGACGTGTTAGCAATTTTAAGTCTGTCCTCATTAAATTGTTTGGTTTGAAACTAATTATCACATTAGATCAACATGGTTTACTTTTTAAGAATAAGGGATTGAAAGTAAACGACACAATTGAAAAAGCCAAACAGGAGCTTAGCAAAGTTATTCCGCTTGCAAGCAAGACTATTAAACGGTTTGTAATATTTTGCAATAGTGAAACTGATGCCAAGTTTAATATTCCTGAATATGTTAATGTGATTAAAACAATGTATCCCAAAGTGAAAATTGAATATGTTGTATTGCCAAGTGTTATTACAGCGCATGTTGGCCCTAACTACGTAGTGTTTGGTGCTGACTTAGAATAATCTATCTTGATATTGCTTGCATTTGATTAGATGTGGTTTATGAATTTAAATAAAAAATTGAATAAATATTTATTTTTTACTTATTCACAAAATTTTTTCTTTACTCTCGTAAGAGAGTAAAAGTTCAAAAATACCCCTAAATTCTGAAAATAATTTGAAAGTTTTTTACAAAAAAAATATTTTCGGTGTATTAATAAGGGGAGGATGAAACATATGAAAATCATCAAATTAGACAAATCACTATCAAAAGAAGAAATCGAGGACATAAATAATATTCTTATAGAATATGGGGCAAAAATTGAAAAAGATTATTGGACTATGGAGAGTAGATCTTATAATAAAGCGTTCATAGAAATTTGCTCAAAGTATCCAAATATCAGCCAGATTTCTACAACAAAATTAGAGGAAATTCTATTAGGAAAGGTTGTTATGAGTAAAATTGAAAAAACTAAATATGTAACACATAATCAACTTAAAGTAGCTCTACAACCTATGGTGACACACAAACAGTTAAAGATTGCTTTAGAACCGATGGTCACCAAAGTAGAACTAAAAGAAGCCCTAAAACCAATGGTCACTAAAGACGAGCTTAAAGTAGCTTTAGAACCTATGGTCACCAAAGTTGAGCTGAAGGAAACTTTGGACAGAGCTTTGGCGCCTTTTGTCACTAAAGATGAACTTAAAACGCAACTTGATCCAATCAACGAAAGTTTATTGGCCATTAATGCAACGCTCATTAAAATGAATGAGAGAATGGATAAACATTGAGGCCCAGGTAATTAATTGTGCTTTTTCGTTAAAGCTTTTTTTAAATATTCAGCGGTATAAGATACATTTATTTTACTAACCACTTGTTCCGGAGTACCCGTGGCGATAACGTTGCCACCTTGATCACCGCCGTCTGGGCCTAAGTCAATAATGTAATCGGCTGATTTAATTAAATCCATATTATGTTCAATCACAATCACAGTCGCCCCAGAATCAACAATACGGTTTAAAACAGTTATTAGATTTTTAATATCATGGGTGTGAAGCCCTGTAGTTGGCTCATCTAGAATTACAATAGTATTATTTGAAGCACGTTTTTGCAAAAATTTTGCTAGTTTTACACGTTGGGCTTCTCCACCAGATAAGTCTGTGGCAGCTGTACCCAATTTAATATAACCTAAACCAACGTCGTTCATTAATTCCAGCTTGTGGCGGATGTTAGGAATGTTTTTGAAAAATTCTAACGCTTCAGCGACATTCATTTCTAAAATATCGTAAATTGATTTACCTTTATATTTTATGGAAAGAGTTTCGTCGTTATATTTCTTGCCATTACATTCAGTACATTTTACATAAACATCAGGTAAAAAATGCATTTCAATTTTAATGACACCATCACCTCAACACTTTTCACAACGCCCACCAGGAACATTGAAAGAAAATCGGCCTTTGGTATAACCACGAGCTCGTGATTCTGGCAACAATGCAAATAAATCACGAATGTCATCAAAAACACCAACATATGTGGCTGGATTGCTCCTTGGTGTACGTCCAATTGGATCTTGGGTTACAAGAATCAATTTATCAATGCCGTTAATACCTACCAATGATTTAATTGGTGGAGCACTAATAAATGGCGAGAAGAGTTGCTTCTGGATGTTCTTTGCTAATGTTTCATTAACCAATGTTGATTTACCACTGCCAGAAACACCAGTAACAACGATAAGCTTTCCTAAAGGGAATACGACTTCTAAATTCTTTAAATTATTTTGGTTGGCCCCTTTTAAAATAATTTTTTGACCATTGCCACTTCTACGAGCTTTGGGTATGGGAATACTTAGTTCACCGCTTAAGTATTTACCAGTTAATGATTTTGAATTTTTCATAACTTCACCTGGTGTACCAACTGCCACGATTTTACCACCAGCCTCTCCAGCACCAGGTCCAACGTCAATTAAGTAATCACTACTCAACATTGTTTCTTCATCGTGTTCTACCACAATTAAAGTATTACCAAGATCACGCATCTTTTTCAATGTTTTGATTAACTTACTATTATCTTTTTGATGTAAACCAATGGATGGTTCATCCAAAACATATAGCACACCAGTTAAATGTGACCCAATTTGAGTTGCTAGTCTAATTCGTTGTGCTTCCCCACCACTTAACGTAGCCGCACTTCTCGATAAAGTTAAGTAATTAAGTCCGACATTATCTAGGAATGTTAAACGATCTACAATTTCTTTTAAGGCAAGCTTTGCAATCAATTGTTGTTGCTCGCTCAATTCTAACTTTAACAAGAAGTCGATGCATTCACGAATAGATAGTTCAGTTACTTCAATAATGTCTTTACCACCAATTTTAACTGATAAAGCAGCCGGTGATAATTTCTTACCATGACATGCTTCGCATGTTTTTTCAGACATATATTTTGAATAATATTGTCGTGCCATTTCTGAAGATGTTTCTAAATGACGGCGCCTTACCAACTCCATAATACCTTCAACATAGTCATATTTGCTATAACTATTTCCACCACTTGAACGTAGCTCAATATTTAGTGGTTCATCAGAACCATACATCATTAAATCAATTTCTTTTTTAGTAAGTTTGCCTAGTGGTTTATTTTTATCAATCTTGTAGTGTTCGAGCATGATATTAAATCTTTGTCAATCAATGGATGTTGTATTCACAGTGTTTTTAAAATAATCAATTCCACCCATATTGATTGACAAAGATTTATCTGGAATCATTTTATTTTCATCTGGTTCATATGTAAAACCTAAACCCTTGCAATGAGGGCAAGCTCCCACGGGGTTATTGAACGAAAATAAACGTGGTTCCATTTCAGGGATTGTAAATCCACAAATCTTACAAGAATGTGATTGTGAATAAACGCCTTCTTTATCTTCATCAATAATAACAACCTTACCATTGCCATATTTTAAAGCAGTTTCTAATGCATCATTAATTCTGGAACGTGTTTCACTATCGTTATGTGCAATGATCCGATCAATGATGATATCGATGTTGTGAAATTTATTTTTTTCAATTTCAATTTTCTCATCCAGCGAGTAATTATTATCATCAACACGAATGCGTAGAAAACCTTCGGTTTTCAATTTGTCTAGTTCAGTTTTAAATGTTCCCTTTTGTTTGTAAACCAAAGGAGATAAGATTTGGAGATGATCACCATCTTTAAAGGTTTCGGTAATTTTTCCTAAGATTTGTTTGGTGGTTAAAGTTTCAATTAAACCATGGCCATTGGGGCAATAAGGTGAACCGATACGGGCAAATAGGACTCTTAAATAATCATATATTTCAGTAACGGTACCAACAGTTGAACGAGGATTATGCGATGTTGATTTTTGATCAATGCTAATTGATGGCGAAAGGCCTTCAATCACGTCAACATCTGGTTTTTCATTACCACCTAAAAATTGTCTGGCATATGAAGATAATGATTCCAAATATCTTCTTTGGCCTTCAGCATAAATAGTATCAAAGGCCAAAGAAGATTTACCACTACCAGATAGTCCAGTAATCACGACTAACTTATTCTTAGGAATCTCGACATCGATATTCTTAAGATTATTTTCTCTTGCTCCTTTAATTATTAACTGATCATTCATAGTGATTAATAACCTACAAGGTTATTATTTAGTGGATATAAGTATAGTTATTTTTTTCGCTTTATGGCGTGGATTGACTTTGTACCATAGTCAATTGCCGTACTAATAATTTGGTTAGTCTTTTCAGCGGCTTTTTTACTATCAATTGATTTAATCTTTGCTTTGATTTGTTCAATCTCATCATCGATTTTTATACGCATCGTTTCATCGCTTACATCTTTTGGTACAGATAAGTAAGTGTGAATATCATCTAAGGCGTGAACAATCGATGGTTGTGTCTCTTCATATCCTTCTAAAATCTGTTTTCTTAATCCAGCGTATTTTTTGTTTGTTAAGAGTTGATAACCCGCATAAATTACCGCAGCAAAAGCAATTTTCTTAGCAGCACCCATGATTATTTTTCCTTTGTAGCAATATCTTTAAGTTTGCTAATAAATTTTGTAGCTGATGTTTTGTTTTTATTAATGTAATTCATTAAAGCATCGGCGTTTTGATTAATAATTGATTCAAATAAATCAATGTAGTTTGAAACTTTGGATAATGCTTCCACAGTTGGTGTTAACATTTCTAATTTATATGTTAAATCTTCCACTAGGTAATCCAATTTCTTAGCTACAATACCGATTTTTCTAAAGGCAATGATCATGTAAATTAAAGCGAATAGTAAAACAAATAAGGCAACACAACCCGCAATAATTAAAACAGTTTGTCCGACTTCATCTACGCTACTTGCCGCTAATAAAATTGATTTCATGTATTACATTATATTACGGTAGAGCTAACCAACACCATTATAGTAATGGTTTGTAAAGGTTTAATAGAGCAAGCCTAAATTTAGCTCATCATGTATTCAATTGCTTTGATTTCTCTTTGGTAATTAATGTGGAATTAGCAACTTCATTTTGAAATATTTGCTTCATTTGTCTACTAAACTTTGGTGAATCAACTAAAATACCATCCTCAAAATCACTTCAAAATGACCTAAAATCAAAATTAGCACTAGTAGTTAATACATATTTATCATCAACAATTAAATATTTGGAATGGATAAAGCCGTCGTATTCATACACTTTGCATCAAACATTTAATAGTTCTGTGTATTGACCCCGATTCATCGTCATAATAAAACTTTTGTTATCACGCTTTCCCGGTAAGACGATTTGTACATTGACACCACTACGTGCTGCAATTTTTAAAGCTGATAAACAAAGTTCAGTTGGTAAAAAATAAGGAGTGACTAGTTTAATGGATTTCTTTGCACGGAGCATCATTATTGCCATTAAATTCATAATCCCTTTTTCTTCATAGTTTGGAGTATTTGTACATAACTGCATGTTCTCTGTTTTAGATGCTTTATGAATTTTCAAGTATTTATCAATGGTTGATAAGAGTTCCTGTTTTAGTTCAGGCTTTACTGTATCGTCAGTGAAATCAAGTCAATCATTGATAAAAACAATGTTTAAACTATTAACTATTTCTCCTTCAAAAATAAAATTTTGATCACGTCAGTAATATTTCTTTGGATCAATTGATAAATATTCATCACCAATGTTGCTGCCACCATAAAAAGCATATTTATTGTCAATGATAATAGCCTTACGATGCAAGCGATAGTTAGTTGCCGATTTAAAGATGTTGATTCCAGGTGGATTAAAAACACCAACTTCCACCCCAGCTTCTCTGAGGTCATTAACTTGTTTGCGTTTAAATTTTTGCCATCCGCCATATCAGTCGTATAGAAAGCGAACCTTTACACCACTCTTAGCTTTCAAAATTAGCTCAGCAATTAGAGTGCGCAAAAAGAAGCCATCACGAAGAATGTACGTTTCCATATGGATAAAATCTTTAGCACTTCTAATTAAACGAATCACTTCGCTGTATGATTTTGTATTTGATGGTATGGCCTCAACATGGTTGCGATGGTAAATGGGTTTAAGTTCGTTGCGATATGAATAACTAAATAAATTAGAAGATTCAGTGTTGTTCTTAACAAAAGACTTAGAAAATGAGTAATCTTCAAATTTATTATATTTAGCTTGACTCATCATTGCCAATCGCCAATCTTTGCGATTCATTGGCATGGTACCAAATATTACAAAAAATAAACATCCAGCTAACGGCAAGATGGCGATTGCCAATAATCAACAAGCCTTCGTGTTCATGTGTCGTTTGGAGTTCATAATATAAATTGCAAAAAAAGCATCAATCACAACGATGCATACCATAACGAAAGCAATGGTTCACACGGCTCTGTCATAATAAATCATTAATACAAAGGCTGCAATTAGCCCAGCAATTACTAGACTAACGAGCAAAGTTAGGAATGCCTTGACTTTATTCATAGACTAATTATAGAAAAAATGACCGATAGTCATTGTTTTATTAAAACTATAATAGTAAGTAATGGATTCTGGATACATTGGTAATTTATTTTTATGTAGTCTAATAACGATGTTATTTGCTATTTTGGTTTTTATTATCAACATTTCGTTTAAGAATTCTAATTTCTATGTAAAACATCTTGCCAAATATAAAATAGTGACCATTATTGTTGATTTATTATTTGGGGTGATATTAAGTGCTTCATATTTAATGACATTCTATTTGGCACAGCCAAATTATGACGTTAATGGAATCATGGTATTAATGGTGATTTTACCAGGTGTCATGTTTGTTGGCCCTTATTTTGCACTTGGGGGAATATCAGGATTACTAATTCCAACGTTTATGTACATGCCTTCCACACCGATCTTGATTTATTTGTTGGTCAGTTATGGTCTTTATTTGCTATGTGCAATTTTTAATTATTATGTTTTAAAAAAACTATCGTCATCAATTAAAACATTAATCACACACGGTTTGTTTCTATTATTACAAATTTCTTTAGTATTGGTTCTAACGCTAGCGTCCAATATGAATTTTAATCATGATGAAATGTGGGTGAGCACCACAATTGTCCAAGTGTTTATTTTGCTTTCATGAGTGACTTTTATTTACATTAATAAAATTTATAAAAAAACTCAAAATATGAACATTCAACTCGCACATGATTTTAAAAATTTTGTGGTTGCTGATTATGCATATTATGCAATTAATGAATTTATTAAAGTTCACAACGTTCAATACGCATATGTTATTGGCTTTTCTTTAAAGAACATTACCAACACCTCATACAATGTTGGTCAGCGCACAGTTAACACCATTAAATGGAAAATTGCAGACGCTATTTATGAAAAATATCACACCGATGATGCTTTGTTTTTTATAAGCGATGAAGGTCACTTATTTGCCATGATTAAAACTAATAATCAAGTTGCCAAGAACTTGACAGGTAGTTATCGTGGCAATTATGCTTGCGAGCGCAATAAGGATGATGTTTTTTACACTTTCCAGGAATTTGGTAAAAAAATTCAAACTCATTCAATTCTAGACATCAAGATCAAACCCCGAATTAATTTAATGATTGGAATTTATGGAATCCATAACAACGATCTGCACGACCTAGTTCAAAATGTGGAAATGCTAATGGATTGATATGAACCTAATGTCAATGATAACATTGTACATATTTTTAATCCAATGAAAGAATTTTCTAGTTTACAAGATATGACACAATATCAACAACTATGCGCTATCTTTGATGTAAAGACTATTAAATTACAATTTCATGAAATCAACTACAATAATGAAACAATCATTATTCCGACATATTCTGCTTTTAATCTCGCGGCTTTTAATGCTCAGAAGATTATGGAGACCGTCCCGTTTAATCTAAGGCCTATATTACTAAAGCATTTATCTGCTAAGGCCATTCAATCATTTTCTACAATGAATCAAATAAACACTAAGTTGCTAATAAAATATCCAATTGAAAGTTTAATGTATGAAAACTTTTCTTCACAAATGTTTTATAGTAAATTAACTAAATTTAACATTTCACCAAAAAATATTTTAATTTTATTAAATTTAGATTATTTACAAACCAATCATGCCATTATTATTAATAACATTAATAATTTAAAAAAATTAGGTGTTGGTATCGTATGCACCAATGTAACGGTTCAGAATATTGATTTTGTTAGAGACATTAAGCCATATTTTGTATTTTATAAAAGATATGCAAAATTGACAACAAAAGAACATGAATACGAGAAATTGATGACGAAGTTATTGGCTAAAATAAAAGTTAAGTATTATGCTAATTAATTAACCCATATAATTACTAATTAAATATTATGCTAGAGTCAGTCATTACTTTATCCATCATCATCATTTTATTATTGGTTGCTTTAATTATCATCCAAATCCTTTTTGCTATCTATGGTTCGGAAATTAAAACATTTTTTTCACGGCTTCGTTTTACAAAAAAGAGTCAAAATGATGATGTGAAGTTTTTATTAAATTTTTTTAATAACCTCTCTAGTACTTTGATCAAATTGTCTGTTGACAAAATTGGTGCACTAATTGTGATTGAGAATAAAGATAGTTTAACTTCATATATCAACATTGGTAATAAAGTTGATTCAGCTTTCTTTCCAGAATTTGTCACAAGTATTTTCTATAACCATAAGTCAGCTTTACATGATGGCGCCATGATTCTTCGTAATTGAAGGATTGCCTCCCTATCTAGTTATTTACCAATGACTAAGAAAATTGTCAATGTGGAATACGGTGCCCGTCATCGTGCTGCTTTTGGTATTTGTGAAAAATATGATTGTTTTGCCTTTGTTGTTAGTGAAACTAATGGTAATATTACAGTCGTTCACTTAGATGAGTTCAAACGTTTAAGTCAATCCCCCGAAAAGTTAGCAGCTGAAATTGCCAAGATCTTTGCAAGTAGTGGTATGTTCAATAATCGTAAAACTTTACGTAAAACTAATATCGTGACACAAGTTGAAGAATTCAATAAAACTAACCAAATTCGTCAGAAATAGCATTGATGTGCTAAAATTTACAAAGCATTTGGAGACGTACTCAAGTGGTTAAGAGGACACCCTGCTAAGGTGTTAGGCCGTTCTGCGGCGCATGAGTTCGAGTCTCATCGTCTCCGCCAGATGAAAAAAATGAAGCTAATCAAAGCTTCATTTTTCTTTTAAATAGTTAATTATTTTTTGTGATTCTTGTTAAGGTTTTTATTCTTTTTGTTACGATGATGTCTTACGTCAAGAACAATTCCCGTAACACCACCAACTAATAATACGATACCAACTGTGGTAATTATTCCTAAAATGTCAGAGGTGACTAGTTAGATTTAACACGACTTAAAAGCTTACGGTAAGTGGCGGTTAAATCACCTAAATCACGACGAAAAACATCTTTGTCCAATTTTTCATTAGTCTTGATATCTCATAACCTACAAGTATCTGGAGAAACCTCATCCGCAAGAATGATCTTATTAGAACTATCTCTACCAAACTCTAATTTAAAATCAATAAGTTTAATGCCCATCTTTTTAAAGAATTCAATTAAAATTTGGTTGATTTTCAAAGCATATTCATGAATTTGTTTTAAATCTTTTTCATTAGTTGCTCCAATGGCAATTGCATGATCGCAATTGATTAAAGGATCGCCTAAAGCATCATCTTTGTAGGAAAGCTCAAAAACTGCTCTTTGTAATTTCATGCCTTCCTTCAATCCTAAACGTTTAGCCATACTACCAGCAGCAACATTGCGAATAATCACTTCTAAGGGCACAATTTTCACTTTTTTGCATAATTGGTCACGATTATTCAACTTCTTAATAAAATGCGTAGGGACACGCTTTTTATTAAGCATAGTGTAGATAATAGAAACAATCTCGTTGTTCAAAACACCTTTATCACTAATTTCAGCTTTCTTAGCTCCATTACCAGCTGTAGCTGAATCTTTATAGTGAACGATTACTTCATTTGGCTTATTGGTAGCAAATAGTTGTTTTGCCTTACCTTCATATAACATTTTACCCATTTTAATTGACGACATATCATCTCCATTTTAATATGCTAATATCTTAACACATAAATAAAGTGTTTATACTATAAACTCCACAGGATTGTTATATTAGCACTTTAATGGTGAGAGTGCTAATTTTATGCTATAATGGTTTTCATTATTAAGGAGTTTATGCTATGAACTTTAATTACACACCACCTGAAGATAATAAGAATCCATTAAGCAAATATGCTCGTAATTTAAACCAAGATGCAATTGATAATAAGATTGATCCTATTATTGGTCGTGACGAAGAAATCCGCAGACTTGTTGAGATTATTTCTAGAAAAACTAAAAATAACCCTGTACTAATTGGTGAACCTGGTGTTGGTAAAACCGCCATTGTTGAAGGATTAGCACAGAGAATTGTTAATAACGACATTCCTGATAGCTTGAAAAATAAAGTGATTTATGAACTTTCTTTACCAGCTTTAATTAGTGGTGCATCTTTTCAAGGCCAATTTGAAGAACGCTTGAATAATGTAATTAAGCAAGTGAAAGAATCTAATGGCTCAATCATTTTGTTTATTGACGAATTACACCAATTAGTGGGTACTGGAAGAACTAGCGGTGGTTCCATGGATGCAGCCAATATTTTTAAACCAATGATGGCGCGTGGGGAAGTCAAGATTATTGGTGCAACAACTTTAAACGAATATCGTCAATACATTGAAAAAGATGCAGCATTGGAAAGACGTATGCAGAAAATTTTTGTGAAAGAGCCATCCAAACAAGAAGCCTTAACAATCATGCGAGGTTTAAAAGAAAGATGGGAATTGTTTCATCAGGTAAAAATTCACGACTCTGCATTAATTGCTGCCGTCAATATGTCAGATCGTTACATTTCTGATCACTTCTTGCCAGATAAAGCCATTGATTTGATTGACGAAGCAGCTGCTCGTGTGAAAACTGAAATGCATTCACTACCAACAGAACTTGATCAAGTTAATCGTGAAATTATTCATGTGGAGACAGAACGTGCTGCTTTATTGAATGAAACCGATGATAAATCAAAGATTCGTTTGAAAGTAATTGAAAAAGAGTTAATAGATCTTAAAGAAGAACAATTACAACGTAAAACTAGTTGACAAAAGCAAAAAGATGAGCATCAAAAATTAATTAATTTTAAAAAGGAATTTGAAACATCTAGGCAAAAGGTTGATCGCCTCCAAGCTGAAGGTGAATTTGAAAAAGCTAGTAAATTACTTTATGTAACTATCCCCGATCTCCAAAAAAAGATTAAAGATTATGAGAAAAAAATTTCTCTAGAGGAAAAATCTATAATCCGTGATTCAGTTACCTCAGCTGAAGTGGCAGAAGTCATTTCCAAGTCAACTGGTATTCCTTTAAATAAACTAGTAAACGAAGAACGTAATAAATTATTGTCACTAAATGTTGAACTTGGTAAACGTGTCAAAGGACAAAACGAAGCGATTGACTTAGTAGCTCAAGCCGTATTAAGAGGACGTGCCGGTATTAACGACCCTAATCGTCCCATTGGTTCTTTCTTATTTATGGGACCGACTGGTGTTGGCAAAACAGAATTGGCTAAAACCTTAGCTTATGAATTATTTGATAGTGAAAAATCTATGGTGCGTTTTGATATGAGTGAATATATGGAAAAACATTCGGTCTCTAAATTAATTGGTGCACCACCAGGATATGTGGGTTATGAACAAGCCGGCGCATTGACCGAAGCTGTACGTAGACGACCATATTCAGTGGTGCTTTTTGATGAAATTGAAAAAGCACATAGTGATGTGTTAAATATTTTGTTACAAGTTTTAGATGATGGTCAATTAAAAGATTCACAAGGTCGATTAGTGAATTTTAAAAACACATTAATTATTATGACTACTAATTTAGGACACCAAGAAATCTTGGATAATAAAAAAGAAAATGCATTAAAAGAATTAAAAAAATATTTAAAACCTGAATTTATTAATCGAATTGATGAAATCGTTATTTTCAATTCGTTAAGTGAAAAAATCATTAATGAAATTGTGATTAAATTATTAAATGATTTATCAGAGCGTTTAAAAGGTGAAGATATCAATGTTATTTTTGATGAATCATTATTAACTAAAATTCGTCAAGAGGGATATGACCCATCGTATGGTGCTAGACCAATTAAACGTTATATTCAGAAGCATATTGAGAATTATTTAGCCAATGAAATCATGACAAACAATGTTAAGAAAAATAAACTATACAAAGTTTATTTAGATAAAAACAAGCATATTAGTCTAATGGAAGCAAAGAAAAACTAAACTTTTAGTTGAGTTGTGCGTGCTCCAACAATTAGCGTAACAATTTTTATATAATTACTCAATGCTTAAAACTATTATCAAAGTTTCAAGTCCATTGGTGCTGATAGGCTCCATGCTCGCATTTACCAGCTGTGGAGGTGACAAACCACCAGTAAATGTTTACACTATTAACCTTACTCAATCAGCAAGCGCTTTAGATCAAACTAATAATGCTTGTAATATTGACGCTAAAATATTTTTAGACGGTAATCTTGTTGAAGATAAAGTTGATTGAAGTTATTCCTTCCCAACAACAGTTCCAAGTGGCCTATTAACTTTTGTTAAAATTGATAATAGATTATCCATTGAGTTGACAAAAGATATCGCTACATCTCAATTCAACATTTCGGTTGTAGCTTCATACCATGAAAAGAAAGCCACTACAAAGGTTTTGGTTAATGAGCACCAACCGTGGCAAAATAACTGAATTCCAATTAGTATGTTAAACATTAATAGTAGTAGTGGTGTTCTAAACGGATATGTTTTGGGAAGCGACCTATCTAGTTATGATACATTAATGATTCCGTCTAAAGTGAAATCAATTGCTCCTAATGCATTTGATGGTGATGCTGCTAATAAAAAATTACCATCTAACATTACCAAATTGGATTTCTATGAAAATTCTTTATGCACATCTATTGGCAAAGAATCATTTTATAAAAACACTTTAAGTGAAGTTGTTATAGGCAACACAGTTACCACTATCAATGAAGCTGCATTTGCTTTTTCAAGCGCGATGACTAGTTTGACACTTGGTGATAAGCTGGTCGCAATTGGTAAAAGTGCTTTTGTGAATTGCATAGAAATTACAAATACTATTTCCATTCCATCAAGTGTAACATCGATTGGCGAGGATGCATTTCGAACATGCTTAAAAATACCAAGCTTTATTTTTTCAAATTCTGCCAAGTTGCAAACATTAGGTACAAATTGCTTTAGCGAATGCACAGGTGTCGAAATACTTGAACTACCTAATAGTGTACGATCTATTGGATACGGAGCTTTAGGTTCTATGAGCAAACTCCGAGAATGCCGTCTTGGTAATTATTCTAATCTATTTGTTGACCAAGTAGCATTTGCTGCCGATAGAGCACTAACATTATTGATAATTGAAAAACCAACAATATTGGTTTATTCAACTATGCTTTTATACGACACTCCGCTACTAACAACCAATAGCGGGCAAATTAAAGTACCAGCTTCGTTATTAACTCAATATAAGACATCGTGAACTGATGTACCCGATGTTAATTTTGCAGCGATCTAATTTATTTCTTTTCAAAAGTAATTACTTGTGTAATTGTTTGAGTGGTAGATGTTGGTATATTAATACCACCAGAGTAAGGACCATTACGGTTAGAACCACCAATGACAGTGGAATTACTATTGGTGGTAACTTGTTGAGACTGTTTGACAACGCCATACCCTTTGCCCTTCATGAATTCGATAACTTCAATCTCTCGTTGTTGTTTACGCTCACGGGCAGTGATAATTTTTTGGCCTTTATCAATCTTTTCTTGTAATGCACCAATACTAGTGTGGTTGTGTCAATAGCTTAAAGCAATTAACCCTGGAATAATTCCAAGAATTAATAAGCAGCAGCCAATCGTAATTTCTTTTTTAGACATATATCTCCTAACGTTATTAAATATGGCACCCAATTGATTCAGTGGGTAATTGGAGCGGGTAATCGGAATCGAACATAAAATCTACTCTTCGTTCTTTCATATTTATATATTATACACACTTTGAATACCTTGAATTATAATTATTTTTATATGAGCAAGCGAATATCGATAGAAAACAAAACATATGGTAGATATCACATTATTGAGTATGCTGGATGGGATAAAAATAAAAAAGGCTGTTTTTACATTTGTGTTGACATGACGAATGGGAAAAAGAAGCTAATGCGTCAAGATTTATTAATAAGCATTGAAAAAAATTATCAAATTTTATTGAAAGAATTAAATAACATTACAAAATATAAAAAACAACATAATTTAAAGTAGATATAATCATTTTATGAGTAACTCAACTAAAAAACCAGCCAATGCCAAAGAGTGAATGAATTATTTCGAAGAGATTCATTGAGAAGCTCTTGGCTATGGTAAGAATAAAAAATAATTTATTTAGTGTTTGTTTTTAACTCTCTTTTCAATTTCCAATCTTGTTTTTTTGCATTTTGCAAAGCAATGATTGTTGCTTCATTCAAATCATTTGCATCGACAACAACACTTAACGTAGAAATGGTATTCATGGTAGCATTAACATTAAATTTAGGCATTATATCCTCCTGATATGGTTCTTATTATAAAGGCCATTTTTAATAATATCATATACAAAAAGTAACATTAACCGATTTTGGTTAGTTTTATTTGTCAAACAAAAACGCTTAAATTTATCTTTGTTATTTTTATTATTTAAACCAAGTGTCATCTTAATATATTTTGATTGGATAAACTCAAGTTTTAAATCCTTGTATGTAGATATAAGCTTCATTGGATAGATAATGTTATCACTAACTATATTCATAAGTAAAGATCTCAACATTCTTCTAACGGTTGTATTGTTTTGAATGCAGAAATCTTTAAACTTAGTGTATCAATCTAACGTTGGGAAATAAATTGTCAAATCATATCTTTTAGTGTTTGTTTTAACTTTAGAAATAAAATTTTGCTTTTTTCAATTGATGTTTTTTGAAATTTTAATTAATCCAAGAATTTGATTTTTCATTATTTAGCTCCATTTATTCACATATATTCTTCTATTTGATTAGCTTTAATTTTCACATAGCATCGATATTTTGGACCAATAGAAATTAAAGCCTCACCGATACTGGCGTTTATAATGTAATCCTTTTCGTTTTGAGTTAGACCACCAGCTTCTTTTAATAATTCATCATAACTCGTAACATCAGCAGGAGTCATGTTAAGAACAATTTGATAAAGAGCTTGTTTTAAAATGGCTTCTGGTTCCCCTTTAAAATCGGCTATGTTTTGCGTAGATAAAATTAAAACACCTTTGTGATGTCGAATCTCGCGGGCTAACAATTCAAGAGTTTTAAGAGCAATCGGATTATTCTTTACTCATCGATGCGCTTCGTCCACAACAATGGTTATTCATCTTAAATCATCTACATTAGTAATACCTAAATTTCGATCACGATTTTTCAAAGCTTCGCCTCTCAAAAAACTTGAAATTAGATACATTTGACATTTAAATAATATTGGATCACGATCAGGATCTAGGCTATGCGTATCAAGTATTACGATATCTGCATGCTCCACATTCAATGTAGTGTAACCATTCCACGTTCTACCATAGTTGCCTTGTTCTGATACTTTCCAAACAATGTGGATCATTTCCTCTTCTTGAGATTCAGATTTAACATTTTTAAACTTCTTCAATAGATATTCATATAAATCGTCAGTAGTGGGTCATTTTTTGTTGTCTAGTTTACTATACTTGTAAATATGATGTGTTTCCCCAATATCATCTTTTATTTCATTGAAGTCATCACTAATATGAAATTTTTCGTAGAGTTCTAGGATGTTTTCGATAAGTAATTTTTCAATTTTAGCACTAAATTTCTTTTGTCCAATCATTGATAATCAGACGATGAATTCGTTCGCATGTGTTGTTCGATCTTTTTCTTCATCTAAAATCTGCAATGGGTTAATTAGTCCCTTGCTTGCATCGGTCATATCAATTTTAGAAACGTTGTAATGATTTACAAACAATCCATAGTAGTCTCCTAATGGGTCGACTATATATTGGCGCATATTTTTATTAAACGAAGTATTCTTAAACCAATTGCATATTTTATTAACGGTATATGTTTTACCACCACCAGTTTTTGCACAAACTAAACAAACGTTAGAATTACGTAGTTTTCCTTCTTTCATCTTGAGATCGAACCAAAATGGATCACCAGAGTATGTTTCATACCCTAATTGGACGCCTTGTGTATCTTTTAAAGCATTAGAAACGAACGGATACATCGCTCCAACAGCATCATTGCTTAACTCCATATAAGTCATCAATTTTTTCTTTTTTGTGTACTGGAACGACCACATTAGCATTAACGCATCGTGTTGAAAATAATTTAATTCATTAAATTGAAATCGATCGACAGATTTTAATTCCTTAGTAAAAGATTTAGTTAGATCGAGTAATTCATCTTTGCTCGAAGCCGTTATGATAAAAGTAATATTTACATATCATGGGCGCGAATAACCTTTGGCGTAATCATGGATGAGATTTGTCATAACATCTACATATTCTTTTTGATTAAACGCTTCGCCTTCAGATTTTACAAATTCTCAGTTCAATTTAATTTTTCTTTTAGAACGCTCTAAATTTTGTCTTATTACTTCGGCATCTGTTTTTTCAAATGTTATAAAAGTTTGAATATTACGATATGTAGAAATTTTTCTCAATCAGCCTGCTGTAACTAATGTAGGACATTGCTTAATTTCAATCAATTTTGTAAATTGCTTTTTGCCTAGTTGAATGTAATCTTTAAAAATTTTTATTTTTCCTAAATTTTGGTTAATGCCTATTTTAGATTTGCCATTAAATCATTTGTCTGACAGTGGCACGTACAGAGTATTTAAAATATTACACACAGTTTGTTTATTTTCTACTCGAGTTAAAGACGTTTTGGTTGAATTACCAACACCCTCAATCTCAGCACAAGCATTATCTAAGTCTGATTCTTTATAATAAAAAAATAATATATAGATGCCTTTATTAACAATATTCTTTTGTTTAATTTCATCATTAATATTTATGTAGTTATTAATTTGATTTAATTTAATATCTGCATCTGTAGGGCCGTCGATCTTAATGTTTGTAACATTCTTGTATTTCTCTTTTAATCCATACAAATAGTCATTCATAGGTTTAATATTGATTTCCTCATCAACTATGATAATTTTATGATTCAAGTCAATTTTTAGTCACGGATTAGCCATCGCATCAATAACGCGATTGCTCTCATCGTTTGTTAATAAACCAACATTGACGCCCGATAGCTTAAATAATACTCCGTGCATATTATCTTTATTAAAAGAATGGTTGTCATTAACGGATTTTAATCCGCCTTTATTAGGGGATTTTACATTGAATTCAATATCACCATTATCATGGATACATTCAATGTTGAATAGATTAAATATATCTGGTGAGTCTAACTCTTTTTTATTATTATCAAATTCATAACGATATTTATCGTGCAAATATTTTCATTCTTTATCTTTATTTGCTTTTGTTCGAATTAAAAAGAACAAAATTAATATTCCTAAAATTAATACACCAGCGCATAACCCAATTTGCAAATAGATAGATTCACCTTTAGTCAGAAAAAAAATTAATACTACTAGTCCAGCAGTGATTACAAAAATAATGGAAAAAATAATTAGTTCCATACCACCAATTCCTCCAAACATATGTGCAAAAATATCACGAATATATTTGGTAGGTTTTGTGATTAAAATTTCTCGTTTACTCTTCTCTGACATAATTAATTTTTCTTCCCAATTGGTTTTCCCAATTTAACAGCTTCAGTAGGTGATTTACCTGAACGAATTCCACTTGCAATTTTTGAATCCGCCACTTTCTTAGCATCAACCTTGGCTTTTTCGGCAATACCACCATCGCTTTTTTCTCACTCCTTTTTATCCATCCCATCATGTGATTCTTTAAAGTCCTTGCGTTCCTCACGATTTTCTTTACTTAAAGGATTTTTCTCTGAGTTTAAATCTTTTGCTTTTTCCTGAGCTGCTTTAGAACCTGGTAAATCGTTTTTGTAATAACTTGTATCACCCTTAGCGGCAAATAGACCAGGAATTTTCTTGGGCATTTTCCAAGCGGCTAAGCCTCCACTTAGCAACAAAATTATGACTATAACACCTGGTAAAAGACCAGTAGGATCAGTTCCACTTATTGATAATTCAATACCATTTATCCCAGCAATCATTACGGTAAATAAGGTGAATATAAAATATAGGGAAAATAAATTGACAAAATTTCCAACTATTTCATCACGCACAGCATAAACACTACCACCTTCGTCATTCGGTCATTTTGCTGCGGCAGGAAAAAGCAAAACATATAAAAATATGATATTAAAAATTAAACCAATAACATACCATGTATAAATACCCATTAGCACGGTCGTACCGATTCAACCAATCAAGCATATCCCGATATTGAAATCATTATTTCATATATAGTTCACAACTGTAAAACCAGATGTTGGAATATCAGCAAATTCCGTGAGATGTTGACTACCATCGCCGAAACTTGCATTTCAAACTAATGTGGCCATATTCATATTACCATTGTTTATTAAGACACTTAGAATAGTCATTACGACGCCGTTGATGAATAAAAATAACACAGGAATTAAGACAATAGCTGTAATGCTTCCAAACACAATACCAGGTGTAGCTTTAGCCATAGCGTGACCTATATCACCTTCTTTATTGTGAGCTATTTTTACAGCTCTTACTACTAAACAAATGGCTAAAAAGGCAACGGAAGCTACAGCTACTACGGAAATTTGGGTTACAAGGCCTGTGCTTTTTAAAAATAAATTAATTAAACCAGCGCCACCTGCTCAATTGAATATCAATTGCATTACATATGTTAGGGCTGCAAATAGTCAAATGATTGGCCATAAAAATATTAAGATTGCTGATAAAATAGCGTTAATAATGTCCTGCAATATACCACCTACTTTTTGATCATTTAATACTTGTAAATGAAAAAAAGATTGCACATCTTTAGGAAGAAAATTTTTATAGTTAAGACTACCAACTATTATTCCGATAAGAATTGACAAAACTACGATAATAAGAAAACCTCAGAACAAAATCCTTCCACCTATGCGGAAAATTTTTTCCTTGCGAAGCTTTCATCTTAGATATTTATCTTCAACTTCGTTATAAAAACCGTTTTTGTTGGTTTTCACAAATGCTAAGATCCTACCCAGCTACTTGCGGTTGCTGCCAAAACATTCACTGCTACCAGCGCAACGCTAATAACTACTGCACCGATGATGCAATTCACTAAACGCTTCTTGTGCCTTGCACCAGCTATATCATCTTCCGCATGCGATAAAGCAATACCAGCACGAATAGCTCCGATTGCGACTAAAATTAATCCAATCGGTAACAATGAATCAAATACTGAATATAAAATAGTAGAAATATCCGTTGAGGTGCCACCACTAGCACCTACTATTGCATTGCTTATTGCTAACATTATTCTGTTCATATTATTTGCCTCCTTCTTTCAACATTTTTAATACTTCAGAAAAGTTTTCCTTCACATATATACGTTTTGCATTTATATGTAGGACTGTTTGTGCTTCCGCTGTATCATTCTGTGTTCAGTCCCATATGTAATCAATATTATTTGGATTTACATATATTTCTGTTTCGATTCACTTAGTCTTAAGTCAACCTTGACCATGAACCATCGTTAATTTAATTAATTTCATATTTTTCCTTTTTACCATAAGTTTTATGACGTTGGTTTGGTCAACAATTTCTTTTCAATATAAGTTTGCTTATTTTTAAATCATCCATTATTCATTTCTTTATCTGGATATAACTTTTTGAATAATGATGCTCTATATTCATCTCACTCCACATCGCTCATGGCCTGGATTTTACTAATTTCGATCTGAACTTTAGAATTACCATCTTTTGTTAAAAATTTAGCTTTAACAGGCCTTTCTGACATTGTATTGATATGTGAAATTGGTAATGAATATGATTTTTCATAGGCTAACTTTGCCGCTTCCTTATTTGATAGCCCTTCGCTTCTAAAAAAATCTGTAAGTTCTTCAATTGCTGAATGCTTAGCATTCTGATTACTTATAAAGTTTTCGGTATCTGCATAATCAATTTTGACAGGGTCCTTAATGGGGGTAACTTGACCTTCTTGAATTGTCACAACCAAAGCATGGTGATCTGGAATTTGTTTGATCATTCTAGGATGATGAATAAATGCTTGTACTTCACGAACAGATTCCTCTCCGGTTTCTTCACCCTGACTATGTCGCATCGTTCCTTCAAACTCGGGATTAGTCGCAATTAAATTAGCTATTTCTTCCGCCGCTTTATTGTCTCTGGTACGATGAGTAATATAAGTAGAACAATTACCAATAATTCGGGTCGCAAAATCTTGTGATATTTTGGTTAAATTAGAAAGTGTTTGAATGGAATAAATAATTTCAAATCCAAATGACCGACCTTGTTCTTGCAACTCAACTATGTCTTCAGTAGCAAATGAACCAAATTCATCAAAGATGCACATTAATTTAGCATTTTCATTTTTTTCACGAATAATCCGATCGTTTTGCTTTAAATCAGCGATTAGCATTCTTGCCACTTGCGCTGATTGGATCTTCATCGCCTTTGTATCTAAACTAAATAACAATATTGTTGGCCTTTTAGAGGTAATAATGTTAGCTAATGTTTCACCAGATGAATCGATAATACGCTTATCACCGCTTATATCTCTTAAATTTCTAAAGGTAGTTCTAATGTTTGACATTGCTTTTAATTTGTCATCGTTTTTATTTACATCAACAAACTCTTCAAAGATATTGTCAAAGTCACGATCATTTCTAATTAGTGGAGTACTTTTAATTTTTTGATATTCCTTTGACAGATGATTGATTTCATTAGTTAAGTATTGTGTTACTTTATCAGATGTTGATAAAAAATCACTTGGTATTTCTTTGTTTAAGTTTTCTATTTCTCACAACTGTTGTCTAGTATTTTTAAGATCATCATCTGTTTTGAATTTAGCTTTACTACGAATCCGTTTATACAATTCAATGTTTTGGCTAATTTCATTAAGCTGAATTCTTTTAGAATCACCATCCAATAATAAGCTTAAATGCTCAATATCGGAATAATGAAATAGTGTATCTAAAGAAATCGAATAATCTTGTTTATCATCCATTAATTTATGTTTTTGTTTTCATAATAATGATTTGCATAATAACGAAATACAAGCCATTTCATCATTTTTATAATAAATTGCTCCGGGAGTAGTCTCTTCCAAAGTAGAATAGCGGCCAATTTCCATTAATATCGATGTTACGAAAGCTGCTGATTTATCTTTGAAAGGGTTATAAATAAATTCGCTATCAGATTTAAGAAATAAATTTGGTGATCAAACTTTTAAATCATAGTCATTATTTTTACATATTATTTGTAAATCTTTAACTAATCCTTGGTCACCTTTGCCATTAACAAAAATTACATTTTGTTTCTGGTTTATTGAGTACTCAATAAATAGTTCCAATGTATTTGTTTTGCCTGAACCTGTTGTACCAAAAACTACAGTGCCTCGACTTAAAGCATATGGCGATATGCAAATGGCACGCTCTTTATTTAAAATAACTCCTGCGTCACCTGAAATAATCAATTTCTCATTTTTGTGAGAAACTATTTGTGTAATATATTTTTTAATAAAATTTCTATTGGTGATGAAGAATGTGAATGTGTTTCATTTCTTCATATCTCGTTTTTTGGTTGGTGTATCTTTAATTTCAACAATGTCGAGATGCTTAAATTCAGATAGATATTTTTTGATGAAAATATTATTGTAGATCAAGATAATGAAAAAACTAACTGCACCAACTATTGAAATGTTAATAGCAAGAGCATAAATGATTGTTTGTCAAACGATATGCGTTTGAAAAACAGCATACATACAATAACTGAAGCCAGCTAATATAATAGCTTCAAGTAAAATAGCAATACAAATTGCAAATTTATTAAAAGCACTAACATTAATGCCGTATTTTGAATTGATTTGTGCTTTTTGAATCAAACGATTTAAATATTTAGAAAAAAGTAGTCCCAGGATGCTTGGGAAAAGGACAACATATAAAAGACATTTAACAAATAAATCGAATGTGTCTGAATTACTAGATTTGGTAACTGGTTCCATTATGGTGATATTATACACACTTTTATAAAAGTGTGTTAATAAGAAAGAAAAAGACGCTTGCTAATAAGCTTGCGTCTTTGTGACCGAGAGATACACGAGGATTACTCCCCATATAGGGAGCTAGAGCTTTAGGCTCTAATCCCTCGCGATTACCTACGCATACGAAGTATGAGCAGAATAATCACTATGGCTAATAAATAGTCCATGATGCGGTCCCCCGGTCTGCGGACTGCATTACGGATCTGGTTAAGATGCCTCAATCAGTCCGCATTATTATTATATCACTGTTATCACAGTGAGTATTTGAATAGTTACGAATAGATATTATGCTGTATAATATTGAAGGTTAAGATACCTTAATCAGTCAAACTGATAAGACAAAAAGGCAATTTCGTAATGGGATTGCTTTTTTATTGTGAATTAACTTGATTCAAATCTTTGTTTACCACAAGATGCTCGACAATTATGCATAAAGTCAAAGAGTTGGGACATTGCAGAGGCGATTTTGACCACCAAACCTCCTTAAAAGTAAACTTAAAAATAAAAATCGGCCATTGAAGCCGATCATTTTATTCGTTGGTACTCTGAATTTCTTCTTTATCGATTAAAACAAAATCTAATAATTTATTTTTGAATAGTAACTATTTAGTTAAGAACAGTTAGATATTAAGATTACTACAAAGAAAAAGACGCTCGTTAATGAACTTGCGTCTTTTGTGGGTTTTGATAGATTAATTTTGAATTGAGTGAATTAAGTAGTTTTTAAATTGTTAAGTTTAATTACTGTTGTTAGAGTAGTTTCTACTGTACTTAAACGAGTATCAATACTGTCGACTTTTGTTTCCACGTTTGTCATTCTGACTTTTAGATCAGCGACATCAGTAGCAATGTTGTCTAGACGAGTGTCAACTTTGTCAAGACGACCATTAACAGCTTTAAAACCTTCAATTACAATTTCTCGTAATGGTTGGCTTTTAGGCTTATGTGTTCGTTTATCACTTGTCATACATTCTAAGACGATTATATCATCTACGAACGAGATAACACGATACTTAACTGGCTTTGCCATACTATTTGCCCCCTAACACGTCGCATTGCAGCAATAAGCAACTTCTTATGGTATTAATAATTGTCTTATCAACACCTTCAGCAATCACTCGTTTGCATGCAATATCGAATATCTCAGGATTAGTTAAATAGATAACTTTAAGTGCCTTGTAGCTTGGATGATCAATAATACTTTTCATACTATGCTACCTCCAATTGATTAATGCGTAAAGCATAAGCTTTGCAGCAACCACAGTCAAGGATGTAGATTAAATTTTTAATGTAATCATACATTCAATTGCTATCAGAGAGTCGACATTCATCTGGAAGATCGCCAGCGGTCTCAAGTTCATTAAGAATGCTCTCGGTGTCGCCATTGAATTCTTCGTAGATGTCTTTTCACACTGTATTTGAGATGTTAATCTCGTAGACAGGGATTGAAACCTCAGAACCTACTCATTTTTCACTTTTCAAAGAACTATCATTCGTTAGCTTTTTATTCACAGCCGTGTGATTTGAATTTGGCAACATAATGTTACCTCCTGTTTTTAAACAGAACTGGTCGTTAGTTGAGAACTAACGTTGCCATTAGTTTCATTACTAAAAACCAAAAATAATACACGGAGCGTGTGGTTAATAAATTCGATTTGCCTGCAACTTATTTATAACACAAAAATTATTGATGTCAATGGTAACGAATTATTGATGTCAATGGTAACGAAAATGGTAAAGGTTCCCCTGAAAAATTAAAGCGAGAACTTGATGGATACTATAGCCGAAAGATTGATGAAATTAATCGCCTTGTGTATAAATTAGAAGATAACATCATTAAAATTGGTTCTTGTAAGACACACTATAAAATTAATGAGTTTATTTTTAATTAAAAAAGAGCCGAAGTGACGGGATCAACCCGTTTACTGCTCTTCTCGAATTTATTAACACAAAGTTAACAAATTGACGCCAAACTTGCAGGCATGGCGAGTGTCTTGGATAAAATAACTTTCGTTATGACACTCGCTATTTATGCTGCATCTTTTTCAATTAGAACAAAATCTAAAACTTTGTCTGCATTAATTGAAACATATTGATGTTTACCATCTTTAGAAGTTTTTACAAATTCTTTTGGAAAACATAATTTAATTTCAGCTACCACAGCTTTACCACTTTTAGTCGCTTTAAATTCTTTATCAATAATAACTAAATAACTTGTGTTATCTTTGCCTTCATCTTTTTTAATTATTGCCATCTTTCTCTCCTTTCTTCGGTTTTGATCGAACATCTTTCATAGTAAATCAATCTTTAAATTTAGTCCATGTAGATACATGACCATCATCCCTTGCATTATTCTTGATCTTGATGTTTGATTTTTGTTCTTTTATTGGTTCATATTTTTCATTACCATATTTTTGATTGTATCTAGTTAATGCTTTTGTCTTGCGCTTCTTAGATACATAATCTCTTCATCACAACAATCCTCCACACATAATTAACACACCACCGATTGCGCTACCCACAATTGCAATGTTTAATCAACTTTTACCAGGGATGGCTCCTGCTTTGTTTATATAAATTTTAATTATGCTACTTTGGCCACTATATGAATCATTGTAGTTAGAAGTACATATAACTTTAATGTGCAATTCGTAATTATCTAAATCACTTTCTCCAATGAAAATATACCCTTCTTGATTAATGGAAATAGTATTTGGAATTTCTTTATCGTTGGATAATGAATATGTAATGTCTTGTGGTACGCTACCACCATCTGAATTTACTACTGCAGCAACAGGACTAGGAGATAGGTAAGTTTCATTCGGTTTTAAAACAATAGTTTCTGGAATATTAGATACAACAACATCAGTAATTCTGGGCGTGGGTTCCCCTGTAATGATCACTTTAATGATTAATTTATTTTCACTAACAACACTATTCTTGGTCGAGTAGGCAATAACATCAAATAGTCGACCATCTGGATAAACCTCTCAAGTATTGGCTTTAATGCAAAAATAACCACCAGCATTGATATAAAGAAAGTCAGGAGCAGGTTTACCTTCACCAGAATAATAAATCTTATATTCGACTGTTGTATCAGCACCAATGGGCTCAGCGGCAATGTAATAAGGATTATTGGCTCTAGCAGCATATCCAGAAGCTGTTTCAATTTCGCTGCTACCACCCGTTAAGGTAATTTTTGAAGGGTTTACTATTGGTGTAGGCCAATTAGTTGATAGCAATATCAATTTATTAATTGTAAGATCATCAAGTTGCTGCAAATACAGATCATTGTATTTTAAAGGGTTATAACCTCTTAGCTTGCATCAAAGTTTTCCACCATCGAGATCGTTAATAGGATATTGCTCGCCGTTAAAGGAGTATCAGAAATTCCGAAATGGATTATTTAAGACACCTAAATTTAAATTTTGTGCACAAACTATACAATCTTCTATGTCACCAACGGTGTTTGTTAATTCCAAAACGTAATGTGTTTCAAAAACACCAGATGGAAGAATTGTTTTAGTCGCGCCTGAGACAATATCTTTGATGTATGTACCTTTAGTGTAGTCATCATTCGCAGCATAAAGTTTTATTGTAGATAGTTCTTTTTGTTCAGATCATGTGAACAAAAAATCTCCTCGAGTATAAAATATTCTATAAACCTTGTCATCGCCGATGATAGGTACTTTTGATAACCAAGTAATTTCTTCGACACCATCATTAGAAAAGATTTGAATATTATTATCAAATAATGTAACGATATGAAATTCGCCATTCGCACTACTAACACTCCCTCCTTCAATTGTTAAAGTACAGTGTGAAGTCATATTCACATCATCAATATCTTCTTGGTATTCATTAGCGGCAATTGGCAATGGTTCTTTTTCATCAAATGTTATGTATTTAATTGTATATGTCTCATTGCCTGCAATTAAAATATGAATAGAACCATTGGCATATATTTTAAAGTTGTACCCATCAGACTGAATAAAACAATTGTTAGCGTTAATAGAACTAATAACGATGGAACCTCATGTGTATGTAGCAGTGTCGTACTGTTGCCCCAACGTTGTAACATTGTTTTTATTAATGACATTTGAATTAATATTATTAGATGTTTCAATTACAGACATCACTCCACATAGACCTATTGATACAACCAAAGAATTAATAATTTTATATTTCACTTATTATCACCAATTCCAATCTCAAAATTCATCTATATAATTACCGCTAGTTCAAGTCGTAGATCCTACATAGTATTGTTTTCATCTTCCACGTTCGCCCGTGGAAAATAAATAACCGAAACCCATCGTGCATGAACCAGTGGGATAATTTTTTTGAATGTTATTCATCGCGTGAGTTGTTCCATTTCAAACTGACGAATAACAAACTGGAGTACTAGATGATGTTGTCAATGTATATTTTGTTCAGTTGATATCTCGATAATATCGTCAATACTGCACTTGATACCCTGTAAATATATTCCATGTCGCACTTTCAAAACCGTTATATTCAACGGTTCAAGCTAGCTGAGTTGACGACGAATAATATTGCGGAGCATTATTTGCTAGAGATTGAATATTGCCTAATGTTGCAGTCCCGCCAAATGTAATGATTGTTTTCTTACTAGTTGGAGATCATATAGCACTTGTAGAAAAGTTTACGGTAGAAATATAGTCATACGAGTGAGAAACTTGATAGGATCCACCAAGAGACACAGAATAACTTCCGGTCACGATGTTCATTTGTAAAAATTTAGCAGACAAAGTTGTAACAAAAGATTGATCGTTGATAACGATTGTTGTACTTCCACCTGTGGTGAATGCTGAACCACCCACACTTGGATTAGAATTGATAGTGATAGATGTTAAATTAGAACAATCTTGAAAACAAAAATTACCAATGCTAGTAATCGTACTAGGTAAAATAATGGTTTTTAGTTCCTTAATATCTTTAAATAGACTATCTGATATTTTTACAACAGATGTGTCGTTTATGGTTGATGGTAATGTGATGTTGCCTTGTTGGTTAACTAAATATGAATAGAATTTTGGCTGGAACCCAAGCAATGTTCCCGTATTTGCGTCAAATTTATAATACTCACTGCTAGTAAAATCAGCGATTACTAAATTAATATTCATAGAAATTGTTACATCAGAGTTATATGTACTCCTTGCTATCAATTGAAAAGACGTATTGACATATGAGTTAATATTTACTGCATTGACATCCAAATAGCCATATCTGTCAATATTGACAAAGCTTGGTGCTCCAATTAAATAAAAAGCAATTTTTGGTTCTGGAATTAATACGTTAAATTGGTCGTAAGCGCTTACTATGTATGGCATAGCACTAATTTTATGCGTACCGAAGTTTACACCAACATCTTCATCTCCATTGATAAATTTTAGACTTGCAATAGAACTATCATCGCCCTGAAAAATTACTTGAATTGAATTTGATAAAATAGTAAATGTATTATCTTCAATTGACGTAGCTTTAATCTGTATAGTCATATCACGACCATGTGTTGCAACACCATTTGAATAAAGATACCCATCGTTATCTACCGCTAAAAATGTAGAAGCTTCGCCATCAATAGAAAAAATGGAGTAATTGACTTTCCCCAATTCTCAAATTCCCAATTTAGACTGAACTTCTGCAATATATGGCTTATCAGCATATGTTTTTTGAGAAATTTTTGAAATAAATTGAGTAGAACCTTGCTCGCTAAATCTAATATCTATAACATTGGTAGGTTCATATATAACATGCAAAATAAATTTTATTGGACTACTACTAACATTAGTGCCGCCTAAATCTATCCTTGGTGCGGCTACAATATTGTATTCAGTGGCATCTAAGCTTAGACTAACCCCTTTATCAACCACCAAATAATTACCTTCATTGATATAGATTTGTTCAGGTGCGGCATTCCCAAAGTTATCAGAAATAGTTCAGCGGACTGTGTGACTGGCATTAGATGGCTCGACGCTAATAATAAATGGCTTATTAGCAATAGTCTTGGTATTTGTTTTGGCATTAATTTCTTCAACTCCACCACTGACACTTAGCTGTTTTGGCCAATTTGTTTGATTTCCATCTTCAATTGGTTTTGATAGTAATAAAGGAATTGTGCAGCCAACAATAGAACCTATACCCAAGATAGGCAGCGACCATTTCAAAAACATTTTTATGGTGAATTTCATAAAAATATTATACACACTTTTATAAAAGTGTGTTAATTAATAAAAAGCTATTCAGAAGAAGCTGTTAATTGGAAGTTTCAGTTATTTCCACCTATGCTAATAGGAATAGTTGTATTACCATTACTACTTGAACTTCGTTTGGATATGTTTAAACAACCCACGCCACTAACTGGCGAATAGATTGAAGCATTAGCAATGCTTGTATCATAAGCCCCAATGGAAATTTGATTAGATGGGATAGCAATTGAATGAACATCGTCGTAAAATGTGAATTCAATATAAGGTAGTGGAACTGGTGAAGTAGACTCAAGTGTGACGTTAAAATTAGACGAGGAACTTCGAGAAGCATTATTATTTCCACCAGTCAAAAAATATAAATGGGTAGTAATACTATTATTCGGTAATCTATCAACGATTGAAAAATTGATTTTAGTATCGTATAAATATCGAGGATCGTGGGTTACAGCACTTTTTGATAATCTTAATGTGTAATCCCTATGTGGCTCGTGATGAGATGAGAAAGAACATGTTCTAATATAATCATCGCCCGTAAAACTACTCGGAAAATTTGGATAATCTGGTGAGTAAGGATATATATCAAGTGGCAAAGTTTTACTATCTTTAGCTGTCAATGTAAATGTAATAGTTTCAGTTTCTCATAAATAAATATCACTACTTTTAGTTAAGGTAAAACCTTCGTCCACTGGAGGAGTCGGCCCGGGAGGATTGCCACCACCATTTTTGCAACCGAAAATAATGCCACATGTTGTTGCACCAACAATTGTCAAGCCGCCAAATAAACACGATAGAACGATGATTCTTTTCTTTTTGCTGTTAGATTTTGTTTTAAGCATATTAATTTATAGTTGTTTTTTTTTTTTTTTTGAAGCAGTTTTTTTAGTCGTCTACCCAAAAAAAGCAATCATGTGGATAAGCTTGCCATCCGCTAGCAGAAGCATAACTATTAGCTAAGCTTTGTGTTCATAGAATAAATCCCGCATCATTTAACGATGGATCAACATTAAAACTGGTGTTATCCAACATTGTATTGACAAATGGGATAACTTGTAAAGCGTCAATTTCCAGAAAAGCGAATTCAATGCAATTTTGAAAACAATTTGCCGAAAAGGTAGTAAATGATCTTGGAAGCGTAGCATCGGCAAGATTACTCATACCTGCAAAAGCGCCAACGCCAATTTTATACCAAATAGAAATTGCGTCCGTGGCATAATCAATATTCTCAATATATTTATTAAAGGATTCGTTAGGGTGTAACTCCTGGTTAAAAGCATTGTCCTCAACTACCTTTACATTTGAAGGAATAAGCAAAGTGTCATATTTGGAAAAATCAGTAATTTCGCCTTTGGTATTTAAACCATATAAAGTCATTTCGTTAGTAGATTCATCTTCTCTAATATCTAATAAATCTGTTGGAATAGGTTTGTAGTCATTACCGCCAAAGCAAGAAGTCAAAGGAATGATCACGACACATGCAGCAATTGAAAATAAAGAAATGAAACCCAACTGTAATATTTTTCTATTTTTTGTTAATTTTGTTCTCATGTGTTCCTCTTGACTTTTTCGTTTTCTTTGAATTTAGGCTTGTTTTGACCCATTTTGCCTGTTTAAATCGCCTCTACAATGCCCTAACTCTTTGACTTTATGCATAATTGTCGGGCATCTTGTGACATACAAAGCTTCTAAATAGGTTCTCCTGTTGCAGCATCGATCTCATTGGTCTGCTTGCACTTTGGACAATAGATCTCTGGTTGTTCATCGCACGTGCAGATTTGATAAGCTTTCTCATAGCCGCAGATTGGGCATGCAAAATATTTCTTACCCGTTTTTGTTTTCTTGTATTTTTGAAGTAGGTTGTGAAGTTCTACCAATTCAGTTTGAAATTTGTTTAGTTTTGTTTTCATGTTATTTACCTTTCCATTTTTTCTCCATAATTTCTTTTAGATATTCTTGTGCTGCATAATACCCCTTATACCGTTGCACAATTTCGTATCTAATTTTCTGTTCTTGCGTTAATTTCATTCTATTTACCTTTCACTACAGCTCTTTCTTTGCCTATTAAATTTGGATGATCCAAATAAAATTTATTAGCCTCTGGAAAACTTTTGAATTCATGAATTGGAAATTCGCTTTCATATTGTCAATTTTTCATACCTATTTAACCTCACTTTCTTGTAATGCGCCATCGTGGTTAGTGTCGAGCACATCAAAGTTGTCTAATCAACCTTGATATTTATCAAGCATGAACTGAATCTGCTCTTTCTCAGATTGGGTTACGGCTTGCGGTAACCATTTATGATAATGATCAATCTCTTGCCGAATCTTATCTTTAGTTAACCCATATTTGGGTTTGATTATTTTATTTTTCTTGAAACACATGATGTTATCCACCTCATTCATGCGGTATATCTCTCTTGACGATTATTTCTTTATCGCTGCTACCACGACCTAGTGAACGATTGTAACCATAGTAACTATCTGATTTAAGTGTTCTAATTAATCCAGCTTCTAATCTATTTAGATCTGGCATATCTTTTTTTCAAGGGATGATTTTAATTTCAAATTTATCTCCGCCACGATAGTCATTATAAATACGCTTATTGCCGTGTCCTTCGTTTGAAAAATGCTGTGGAACTCGTAAGGCTAAATTTTTGCTTTGCCCTACATAAATTTTGTCGTGTTCCGATTTGTTAAAAATAATATAGCATCCACTAACCCATTGATAATTGTTAAGATTTTGTAAACACCCATCGGCACTTACCAAACTAGTACTTTGGATTAAATTATTAAACCACGCTTGAGAAAATTCTGAATCAAAAGTTAATGGGATTTTATTAGATGCTTTAAATTTATTTCGCTCCTCGTTATGAGCAGCTATTATATTTTTTCGTTTCCTTCTATATCTAATTCAACAGACAATAACTACTACAATAGCCACTCCAACAAATATAGCGGCAATGATGGTATATAAATTGTTATGAGTATCTTGTATGTTAACCACACTGTAGACCATCTTGTCTACAATCTTTAGATTGTAGTTCGAGTTATTTATCATTGCTGTCTACCATATGATCTACATACCCTTTAAGAGCTTGTGCAATTGTTAAATTATTCTTTGTAACTAAATTTTGAAATTTATTTTTCTCAGTAGCTTTTATTTTTGTTGAAATTACAATCCACGATTCAGAGGTATCGGGTTTAGTAATGGGTCTATATAAATGTCTACCATGTTGTAGACCATCTTGTCTACAATCTTTAGATTGTAGAATCTTATTGTCTACCACATGGTCTACAATATTATTCATAATTGACATTTGTTTATCAACTTGATATTCCATATCCTTAAAAGTTGCTTTAACTAGTACAGGCTTACCGTGTCTAGTGCTTGGTCTATAAAAGAAACTATTTTTTTCAATGAGTTTTAATTTCATTATTTTTTCGTATTGCTGCTTAATTTTAAGTTCTTCGGGTGTTAATGTCATATTTTTCTCTATTGTCTACCATGTTGTAGACCATCTTGTCTACCATATTATACACACTTTTATAAAAGTGTGTTAATAAGAAAGAAAAAGACGCTTGCTAATAAGCTTGCGTCTTTATGACCGAGAGATACACGAGGATTACTCCCCATATAGGGAGCTAGAGCTTTAGGCTCTAATCCCTCGCAATTACCTACGCATACGAAGTATGAGCAGAATAATCACTATGGCTAATAAATAGTCCATGATGCGGTCCCCCGGTCTGCGGACTGCATTACGGAATTGGTAAGAAACCTTAACCAATCCGCATTATTATTATATCACTGTTATTACAGTGAGTTTTTAAATAGATATTATGTTGTATAATATTTTTGGTAAGAAACTTAATCAATCAAATTGATAAGAAATAAAAAAGTCAATCGCTTAGCGGTTGGTTTTTTTCTTTGGTGTGCGGTATAATAAATATGTCTAAGATACCTTAACCAATCAAATGTTAAGACAAAAAAACAATTTCATAAGAAGTTGTTTTTTTCTTTATACATTTTTCATTTTACTTAAAATGAATTTATATCGATCATCTCTTTTTCAACCAGGAATTAATTGTTCTATCGCTTTAATTTCATATGGGCAAGTTAGAACATCGGCACCACGAGTTTTGTTGGCTAGGATTCTTTCCATGCGATCTTTTAAATCCATAGGAACCCAATATTCTAATTTTTTGAACATACCTCTACCAAAATCTCGATTTATTTTTTTGATCACCGATAATTTCTTGCCTTTAGAATATAGGTAGCGTGAACTTGACTTCATAGTTAATTCACATTCAGCAGCTATCCTTCCCTGACCACGATCATAGATAAAATCAACAGATTTAGACTCCTTGAATCTTTTGGTTAGTAATTTATTCAAATCTTTATATCGATTCTTTTTAATCAATTCTTGATTTTGTCTAGCAGTTCAATAATTGTATTTACCAACATATAGCGCTTTAATAATTTTTAAGCAGGCTAAATTATGATCTAAAGCAATATAACTATCATCAATTTTTTCCCATTCGGTAAAACCATCCAATGAATCGTAGGCTTCTTTATTTAAAAAATAAATAGCTGTTATGTGTCCAGTGTGATTTACAATAATTGGTATATGAATGCATTTTAAAAAACTATTTTTTTCATAAAATTTTAATCATTTATTCAATTTGGGCTGTGACTTAGAAGGGAACTCAACTTGTAAGAATCTCATGTCAACAAAGCCTCATTTAGCAATGAACTTTAACATATCTATTTTTCAATCATTTTTCTTTTTCATATTTTGTATTTTTCAAATTAATTTGAGCGTAGCGATCTGGACTGGCCGAAAGACAGACACTTCTTAAATAAGGGAGCCGTGCAGCTTCGCTGGCACGGGAAGTCGGATTAGACGACTTCCACGAACGTGCTTTATTGGTAAAAAGTTGTCAAAATGAAAACTTTTTGTTCAAGTTTTCGAAAGCTGGAGCGGTGACCAAAGGTCTCGATTAAACGGCGAAATATGTTCCGTTATGACAGTTTAATCGACCTAAAAACAAAGTCTGGATTGTTTTTAGGACCGCTCCCCCACCCCCAACCACCACCTTCCTCTCTCCATATAATTATTATTGGTTGAGGGTGGGTAGTCACGGCTTTGAAAAAGCCGTGACTACCCACCCGAAATAGAGAGCAATTAGTGGTGGTTGGGGACTTACAAAAATGCTTGTTCTGTATATCACTCATTATATCACTTTTACAACAGTGTGTTATAATGTTTTGTCGTTTGTTAATAGCAATCGACACCTATTGATTTTGGTCGCAATAGTCGATGCTATCAATAAGACTTACTAATAAAACTCTCAGTTAGCTTTATGCTAATGGATCAGCGAATGTGTTAGAGCATTTAAGCAAAGGCTTGCCTCTCTACAAAAATGTAAACTAACACAGGGATATGACAAGAAGTAACTCGTTGCGAACAGTTAATTTATGAATGGTTTATATTCGAAGAGGTTAATCCACATAAGTACACTGTTGCGACCAAAAACAATAGGTTTTAATAATTAAATATTTGCTAACTAAAGTTACTTTGGACTTTATATTTTTATCCTTTATTTTCATACAATATTTTGTATGAAAATAATTCAAGAAATAACTTTTAATAAATTGGTAAGTTTTTGCAAGAAAAAGAAAAGCTTAAAATATTATGCTGTCGTCACCAGATTTAAAGAGTATTTTTCTGGTGATGTTAAAATTGATGTTAGATTGGCAAATAAATTAATAGATTCAACAAGCAACAACAATACAGCTAATGCCTATTGTACCGTATTTAAATTTGCATACAATTTATTTTATGGGATGGCATTTAATCCAAAGTACATTCATCATCGTTCTAGTGAAATTTCTAAAACAACAACACGATTAGATGTTAATCAAATTGAATATGTAAATAAAAAATTTCAAGAATGAATTAATTTAAATATACACAACTCACCAATTCAAGAAAATACTAAAATAGCTAGAACAAAAATTTATTTTGCTTTTAAAGCATTACTGAATTCTGGTATGCGAATTGGTGAATTGTGTTCAATCAAATGATATAAGAATACGGCCAGTCGATTTATCACCAGTCAAATTGACAAACGTGCATATGCTGAAATCATTATTAATACAGAAAAGACATGCAAGAAACGAGAAATTTATATTGAAAAGTTAATATACGAATGATTTTGTCAACACATTCGATATAGACTTAAAAAAGGATTAATTGTTGAAGGATTCTGTGTTTTCAAAAAATGAGCTCATTTTGAATTTAAATGAAGTGCACATAGTTTACGTAGGACAAAAGCAAGTTTGATGCATGAAGTAAATGTAGATGTACCATCAATAGCTCAAGTTTTAGGAAACACTGTTAGAACTTGTATGAATCATTACATCTTAGGCTCACCAAGAAACTTTGACGCTTGCGATATTGCCAATTGTTTAATGAACGGTTCGGTAAAAAAATTCAATAATTTATTCTTAAATAATAATTATTTAACAAAAGAATAAAAGAAAAGAATGCAAGATAATAATCTTGACATTCTAATACTTGGGACTACTTGGTCGTTTATTGTGCCGGAGGCGGTACTTCTAAACGATTTGACACCACGATTTCTCGTGGCGATGCATATCTGGCGACTACTGCCAAATTTAGCAATAGTCCTCCTGTACTTGACCGGTCCGCAATGAAGCGGGATATCCCAGATACATAATATGCATTTAGTCGCAAGTACAAGAATTATTATATTCAAAAAAGTGTGTATAATCTAGTCGTTATGAAAAATCTTATTCAAAAAGAATTCCAAACAGCAATCAATACAAATAAAGTTTTGTATGGCTTAGGTTTTGAAAATATAGACGCACAAGAATTTGTTAAAATGAAGCGCAATGAATTGCGCCTTAAAAAATTAGCTTATGAAAACATTCAAAGTAAAGTTAACGCCCTACGCTTTTCAAAGATTTAATCTAATATGTGATGGGTTGATCCCATACTGAGAAAGCCAAAACAAACCAGATATTGGTGTGAAGTTGGTTAATACTTTCATTAATGACATTGATGCGGCTATTGATTATCTATCAATGCATTTTTTAAACTACCAAATAAAGTGTAGTTATCAAAATAATGCTTGTAGATGTTATCCGATTGGTAAATCTAAACAATATGTTTTGTTGTATACGGTTAATGAACAAAAATCTTTAGTTGAAATTCAAAGTGTCTTACCATCAGCTGGTAATGAATTAAATAATCTAATAGGACAATAACAAAGTAATTGTTTAGAAAAAGAAGCAAAAAGAGTTTGCGCAATGCGCTACTACGCCTTCAAGAACACATCAAATTGCTTGATTTCTCTTTCGGTTAAGAAAAGAGTAATTTCAAAAGCAAATGTTGTCTAAATCACTTTTAAACGCATGGCGAACATTGAAGATCTACGATCTCAATATCAGCATTAGTTCATATTTGTGAAAGAACACATTAATATTATTAATCACAAACATTCACAACTGCTAATCGCAGAGGCAAACTTTCTTTATCCCCTATAGTCCCCAAAAAATTAGCTTATTTTATGACCACAAATAGCTATTTTGAGCGAGATTGCATAGCAAACGAACTACAATCTACCATTGCACTTAAATTAAGATTCTGCTCGCTATATCGTTGTCATACAGCACTATATCAGTTGCAGATTTATCGCGTCGGCATCTTTTTAATACTGTTTGCGGTTCTTTTAGTCCCCTTACTTCGGCATTTGCAGTTGCTGATGCTGCTACAACCTACTCCATTACGCCGTTAGTAGTCATTAGCTACCCAGTGCATTTGTTAAATGCTCAAAAGACCTTTTCTATGGAAATACATGTCGGAACCTGTTTGCCCAATCATCGACCGATCATGTTAACTTTTACTCCAAAGATTTGCGAATCATTTTTTAAATATTTTAACACACCGTTAAAACCGTGTATAATATTGTTGTTCTTAAGTTGTTCGTTTGGAAAATTATTAAAAATGGGAAGTCGTTAATATAGACTTCTTTTTTATTTTTATACATTGCCGTGCGAACCTTAGTTTTACAACTGTTGATTCGAATTCTAATCAGGTCAAATAATGAATTACTTTATTTTTCAAACGAATCAAGTGTTCTTAAATTGTTCGTTTGGACTAACCAAATTAAAAAACTAAGTCTTATATTTCTTTACTGCTTGCAAAGAAAAACTTAGTTCATCATAAATGGCTTGTAATTCAAAACTATCACAACCTTGGACTAGTTTTATGGCGTTAGTCAAATTCGTGATTAATCTTTTTCGTTGGTCACGAGGACTCTGAATCCTCATGCTTTGGAGCGGGTAATCGGAATCGAACCGACATTAATAGCTTGGAAGGCTATAGTTCTACCACTGAACTATACCCGCATTTGTAGTATTAATTTTATATTAATAATATAAAAATACACTAATCATTAATAATACTTGACAATTTGTCAAGTATACTATATATAACAATGACGCTTAACAATGTTAAGACATTTTTATTAGAGGAGAATTTAATGCCTATCACCGCTAAGAGAATGATTAAAAAATTAAAAAAAACACGGGTTTATCCCAAAAAGTCAAACAGGATCCACATCTTAAAATGTTCAATATAGCAACTAATAGAATGATAATTGTACCAATCCATCATGGTGACATGCCTAGAGGCACAGAACATAGTATTTACAGACAAGCAGGCATTAACAAATAACATTATGAATAAAAAGACCCAACACACATATCCAGCAATAATATATAAAGAAAAGAATACATATAATATTTACTTTCCAGATTTAGAAGATTGTCTTACATTTGGCAAAACCATTGAAGATGCATACGAAAACGCAATTGATGCGTTATCGCTTTATTTGGATGGCTTGAATAATTTACATAGTCCTTCTAAAATAAATGATATTAAATGTAAAAAGAATGAAATGCGCATATTGGTAAAATCGAATCAAAATACTAAAATTGCTCACTTTGTGACTAAAGAATTTGCTAAAGAAGTTGCTCTGCAATTGAAGAAAAAAGATGTATCGCAATATAAATTATCTAAGTTTCTTGATATTAGTGAAGGTTATATTAGCAAAATTATTAATGGTGAAAGAACCCCAAAAGTAGAATTAGCAAAACAAATTGGTTTACTATTGGAAATTGATTACCACAAATATTATTAATAAACCAAGATTTAATTTCGCCATAATATAAAAAAAACGAACTACGTTAACGTTTAGTTCGTTTTTTATTTGGTGCTGAAAGAGGGACTTGAACCCTCACGATGTTTCCATCACAGGATTTTAAGTCCTGTGCGTCTACCGTTCCGCCATTTCAGCATGGTGACCCACCGGAGAATCGAACTCCGGACCCCTTCATTAAAAGTGAAATGCTCTACCGCTGAGCTAGTGGGTCATTGGCTGGGGAGGGTGGATTCGAACCACCGCGTGTCAGAATCAAAATCTGATGCCTTACCGCTTGGCTACACCCCAATTACTGGTGGACGGGAGTGGATTCGAACCACTGAAACCGGAGGTGGCTGATTTACAGTCAGCTGCGTTTGGCCGCTTCGCTACCCGTCCAAAATGGTAGTAATTATAATGACTAAAAAAATATATTAGTAATTAAAATGAGCCCAACGACTATATCTATAGTAAATTATCGTCATTATTTAAGATGTAGCAACATTAACATCTAATGTACCGTTGCCACTTGATGTAGCTGAGTGACCATTAACATCGGTTCCAATCATGCATCATTGGTAAACAAGACCTTTATGAATACCAACGATGCTAGGATCATTTTCGGCGCTTATAGTTGCATTTATAGTGCTTACATTAGTTGTTAACGTTCCGTTAAAATTTAAAGAGACTCCATAAGCATCTTGATCATCAATTTTTCCGTCGTGAACTGTGGAAATCGTTATTTTAGTTACTGTAACATATTGACCATAATGGCAATTAAATACAAAGTCATTAGAACCCCCAAGTGAAACGTCAGCCGTTGATGAGCTAGCTTCAATGGAAGTATCCTTAAGGACATAGCCACAACTCGTTATAGTTAATGGAATAGCAACTGCCAGCACACCCCCAATTACTGATCCTATTATTTTTATCTTTTTCATATTATTTTTGCCCCGCTTTCTTTTTGGCGGATTTAAAATTAGATTTTTTCACACTTGCTTTATGTTTATCTTTATTTTTGTAATATTTCAACAAGATAGGAATAATGATTGATGAAGCAATAAAAGGAATCGCAATGATGATTGTTAAACCAACGATTAAGAACCAATTTACATGTTGTGCAGCAGTTTCTGATAAAGCTAATATAGTATTTAACATAATTGTCTCCTAGTAGCTCTTTCTAATTTGTAAGTTACATCATTTATTTAAGTGTTTTGAACCATAAACATATTGGCAGAAGAAGATCGTTAATAAAGCAATAGCAATTAAACTGCCAATCACTACATCACTTAAATAGTGAGCACCAGCTAATAATCTACCAAAAGCGACTAAACCGCTTCCAGCAACGGCAATGATGAATAATGAAATTCTAATTTTCTTTGTGTTTAATTTACGAACTGTGAATGGTAATGTAACTAATGAATAGAAACCAACAGCGGCCATAGTCTCGTGTCCACTCGGGAATGATTTGGAAGCATCTTCACTAATGAATGGCAAGTTGCCAGTTGAACCATAACCATATGGAGTATAAGGCAACGCAAATCATGAATGGAAACCACCGTTAGGATCGTTAATATAACTAGATGGGTTATTTGTCATATTAATAGTGCCAGACAATGCACCGTTCCCCTCAGGGATTGTGCCACCAATTGGTGTAAATCATGGAATCCATTTAGATGAAGAAGGGTCAAACTCAGATTTTCAAGTAGGAACTGCTCACATATTAGTTGGATCAACAACTCCATTTGACATCAAGAATCTAAATCTTTCTCTTTGAAGAGTGGGCTTAATAGCGATTTCCACTAACAAGATTGCAATAACGCTTGCAGATGTTAAGATAAAGGCGTATCTTAATAATTCAGCCATTGTTTGCTTTTCAATGCGTCTAAATATTAATCAAATTGGAGCGATAAAGAATGAACTAAATATTAGTCCGAATCCAATAAAGCACCAAAATGTTAACGGAGTTTTAATATTACCATAAGCGTCTAATGGACTAATTTGTCCATAACGGTCTACACCTTCAAATGAGACTAACATTAATGGGAAGAATTGGAAGAAGCAAGAATAAACAACTCATCCAATCGCAACAATCATTGTTCCTCAACGAACCACACCACGTCAACCCTTGTTTTGTATTTTGTAAGCATTTTGGTGGAATATTACTAATGCACAAATCGTTGCAAGAATGCAAGGCCCTGTACCAATGATTTCCATGATTCGAGCGAATACATCGCTAGTATAAACAAACCCAGTAGCGGGTGCAGGTAATTCTGGTCTAGCTAATATTCAATCAATTTGGTAATCGTAAAAAGCGGCGACCGTCATTAAAACACATAATAATCCTAAAATAATGCCGCAAATAATCCATACAGATTTTTTGCTCATTTTGTAAACACCATTGTTATTGCTATGAAAAGTCTGTTGTTTTTTTTGCATTCTCATTAAGACTCCAATTAATTTTCAATTTTTTTAATTTTGATTTTGTAAGGGTCTTCTACACCATGGACTTCTACGGTTGTACCAACTGTTTTATTTAAAATAGATTTTGCTAATGGCGATAAATTAGATATTTTATTAGCATTTGGATCTGCTTCTACTTCACCAACAATGTTGTAAGTGTAATCTTTGTTTTCACTTAAATCTAAAATGGTGACCGTACTACCAACTTTGACTTTACGGTCATCTTTGGCATCTTCCGTAATAATTTCAACATGGTCTAAAATACTTTGTATTTCTTTAATGCGTCCTTCAATTTCAGCTTGACGATTCTTCGCAGCATCGTAGTCGGCATTTTCACTAAGGTCACCTTGTTCACGTGCTTCTTGAATCGATTTAATGATGTCAGGACGCTTCGTGTCAATTAATTCTCGTAATTCTTTTTCTAATTTTTCTTTACCTTCTTGGGTAATTAAACTTTTTTGTTGTTCCATAAAATCGCTTTCTTGATATGTAAATATTGTAATGAGTTTATTAATTAATTTTCAATAATTTCGCAAACTCTACAGCTGGAATGACTGAAGCCGCAATTCCAATGGTAATTAATCACCCTTGTCATGTTAGTTGATTCATCCCTAAAACTTCATTAACAACACGAGTAGTATTGTTACCGTCAGCATACATGCTGATCATTGCCAAACCGATGGTAATTACAATGGCGGCTGATGCTAACAAAGGTAACAGTAAGTTCTTCTCATTCTTTCTAGAGAAGATGGAGTATTTATCAGAACGTTGGTTGAAAGAATGAAAAACTTGAGAGATAGCAATTGTTAAGAATGCCAACGTCATACCATCTAATTTTTCTAAATCACCAGTACTATTAATCCAACCTTGATGTGCAAATACAAAATCGCCTAAGCAATACGCCCCTAATGAAATGAGAAATAAATAAGCGCCATGTCAAATGGTTCTTCTAATAAGACCTTTTTCAAATAGCGACCCACCAACATGAGCTTTTTGCTTCATAATATCTTTTTCAGCAGGATCTAATCCCAACGCAATACATGGGATGGTTTCCGTTAATAGGTTGATACACAATAGTTGAATTGGATTTAAAGCTTCATGGAAGAGATTGTTATTGCCACAAGCAATGGCAATCGCATGGGCAACAAAGACTACTAATACTAAAAGTATTTCTGCCACATTACCAGCTAATAAATATTGAATTACTTTTTGAATATTGCGGTAAATACGACGGCCTTCAAAGATGGCGCTTTCAATTGTAGTAAAGTTGTCATCCAATAAAATCATATCAGAGGCATCTTTAGCTACATCTGTACCAGTAATGCCCATTGCGACACCAATGTCCGCAGATTTCAATGCTGGAGCATCATTTACGCCATCACCAGTCATGGAAACAATTTCTTTGTTAGATTGTAAGGCTTTTACAATTCTTAATTTATCAGCAGGCGAGACACGAGCAAATACTGTAGCCGTTCTAACAGATTCATTTAATGTTTTGTCATCCATTTGAGTTAACTCATCTCCAGAGATAACGAGATTACCTTCAGCATAGATACCAAGTTCAGTGGCGATGACCTTAGCAGTAATCTTATGATCACCAGTGATCATAATGGTACGAATGCCAGCTTCATGACAAGTTTTGACAGCATTAATTACCTCTTTGCGTGGTGGATCAATCATGCCAACTAAGCCAATGAATACTAAATCGTGTTCAAGATCTTCAACTTTGACATTTTCATCCACTTTCGTTTTCGCATATCCCAAAACACGTAATGCTTGTTCAGATAGACCGTGAATTAATTTATGAATGGCAATGACATCGGCACGAGACTTTTCACGAATGCCTTCGCTAGTTTGAATATGTGTACATTTTTGTAACAGTTCTTCAGCCGCACCCTTGGTAAATAAAAATGGACCATCTTTAAATTTGTGCATGCTAGACATACGTTTACGATTAGAATCAAATGGTTGTTCAAATAAACGAGGATGTTCTATACGTAAGTCTTTATAACTAATTTCAAAAGCAGCACCCAAATTTAACAAAGCACCTTCGGTTGGATCACCAACTGTTAAGGTGGGGTCATTTTCATCTAGTTGTGCGTTATTGCATAGAATACCACAATCAATAATGTCGCGATACTTATCTCTTTCTTTTGCTGCTGTTTCAATGGTAACCACTTTATCTTTTAAAATATCGTCACTCGTTAAAATAGTGGTCACAGTCATTCGATTAAGTGTAAGAGTACCTGTTTTATCACTACAAATTACGGTTGCACTTCCCAGTGTTTCTACCACAGGTAGTTTACGGACAATAGCATTTTTCTTGGCCATACGTTGCACACCTAAGGCCATGACGATCGTTGCCATTGCTGGTAACCCTTCAGGAATAACGGCCACCGCTAATGTGATTGCTAACATCACTGGTTCAATGCACAAACGAAGTAATTCAGATTTGTTTGTACTGTAATCAATGGTAGCAAAGCCAATAATTAAGATCACCGCTGCAGCCACTGCACCAACAATCGTTAGTATCTTGCCCACCTTGTTTAATTTCTTTTTAATTGGTGATTCTTCTTCTTTTTGATCATTAAGCATGGTGGCAATTTTACCAACTTCAGTTTTCATACCGATGCTAACAACAACACCGACACCATTACCATAGGTAACAATGGACGAGCTATAACAAATGTTCTTACGATCAGCCATCGGTAATTGTTTAGCATAGGTAATAGTGGCTTTTTTATCTACTGGTACTGATTCTCCAGTTAATGCAGCTTCTTGAATTTTTAAGTTACTTGATTCAATTAGACGCAAGTCCGCCGGCACAATCGAACCATCTTCTATATATACAACATCGCCAAGAACGATTTCACATGTTGGAATAATAATGGTTTTACCACTACGAATTACTCGCGAAGTTGGTGCACCAATCTTTTTTAAAGCGTCTAAAGCATTCGATGCTTTGACTTCCTGAATCGCTCCAATTGTGCCATTTAAAGCAACAATGAAAAGAATCACACCTCCATTAATAAATTCAATGTAATAGCTTGAAGTACCCATGGCATATTCCACACCACCGAAAATAATTGCCAAAAATGAAGCAGCAATTAAAACAAGGATCATGACGTCTTTGAACTGATCAAAAACAATTTTCAAAATGCTTCGTTTCTTTTTTTGCTGTAATTCGTTGGTTCCGAACTGTTGACGACGCTTATTTACTTCATCATCATTCAATCCATCACGAGTAACATCAAAGGCTTGAAGTGTATCCTCTGGTTCAACAGAATATCAATCTTTTTCTAGTAATTCCATAATTTACCTCATTAAATATACTTTAGAAAAATCTAATATGTTACACATATCGCTTCATCCTGAAGTAACTGCTGGCGGACCGGGGTCTGGATTAATTGGCGAGAAAATTTGTATACCCATTCCTGACAATATTAAATAAGCAATATAACTTAAAGATATTGCGACTAAAAGTGAAATTTGAATACCGTAATACAATTGTCCATGTCTACTATTGCGATATAGTCAATTTACAAGCAAGAATAACCCAACAAATATCATAGACACAAAACACCAAAATGAAATGGATAAGGCTTCGCTGCTACCCTTACCGAATAGTGTATCGTTACCATGTCAATAGACAAGATCCACAATTGATAAAATTAAACAAGTAAACATATTACTACCCAAAATATCGCCAAAGGCTGCATTAATGTTTTTTAATTTTAATAGAGATATTACAGTAATGGTCTCCGGTATGGAAGTAACGATACCCAATAATAAGGAATAACCAAACCCAGTTTGTGGACTATCAGAATCTCAACCCCACGATGATAGAATTCAATCAGTAGATAAAGCAATACAAAAAGATGCTGCAATAATCACAATTGAACAACCAATGAAAACTAACAGCATTTGTCAGATCTTAATTTTCATAAAAAGTGCTTTACACTTTGCTTCTATACCTTTAGGCTTGTCGTTCTTGTATTCTTTCAATTCTTGCTTTTCTTCAGTTTTGCTTTTCTTCACCATTACTCATAAGTTAAATACGTAGATTAATAAAACACCAACTGAGATTGCTGTAAAAATAATGGTTATACCATTCTCGCTAAATTGGTTTCTAGCCAATCACATTACTAGGAAATAGACGCCAAATACCACGATTTGTGAGACTGTCAAGCAAACTTGTACCATTGTTGTTTTTGCTTTAGTAATTAAGAAAATAAAAAATAATAATGTAAAAGCCAACATGGCAGTTCGATAAATTTCTCCACCCAAAAGGTTGCCAGCAGCGACTGACGGGTTATTAGTGGTAAAAATTCCAACTAATGAACTAGTAAATTCCGGCATTGATGAGACAAATGCGACAACGGTACCTGCGACTAAAACACCAGAAAAACGGGTACGTTTTTCAACAGCATCTACTATGTGTGAGATTAAGTATGAACTAATTACGATAAAAATTGCCAAGATGACGAAAAGAAAGTAATTGCCATAGCTAAGCGCGTTGAAATTCATAACGATTTACAACGTTGGTCTCTTTCTCTTGAATTTATTAATACCTTCTAACAATTGTTCGTCAATCTCGTCATAGTTTTTACGTAATAATGGATTTTCAACACTACTTACTCTTGATAAATATTTGTAACGTATTCTAATAAATAAATATAAGAAAATAGGGACAATACTATAAAGAATGGCAATCGAACATAAAACACCAATAATAATAATGAGAAAGAACCAAATTAGATCAGTTGAATTAAACAACATAAAGATGCCAAGCGAAACAATGATGACAATATAGAAGCGTAAATAAAAGAATAAAGCATTTTTAATTTCAGCATTTATGATTTTTTTCAAATCTTGTTTGTAATACATTTGTTTGCGCAATCATTGGTTATTAAGTATGCCAACAAAGTTAATCACGAGAATTGCATTGATGGTATATAAAACCACAATTGCCATAATGATATATAGGTCGAAGTAAATTTGGCAAACAGCAATTACACCAACAGCTAATAATGGTGTAACTAGCGTTCCTAGGAACGCTGGGATAACACTGACTCAGTTTAATCTTACAAATGTGTATGCTGATATTAAACCGCTGGAAATTAGTAACACATAAATTGTTTTAGTTGCAAAATCTACAGCTCCTGCAGAATTAATGGATTGGACGGAAACTCAATTGTCACCATCATTAAAACCAGGAGTTCACCAACCAGCGCTATCAAGGGGAAACGGATGATCATAATATAGATAAACAATGTTATTGCTGACCACTTTTTCGCTTCAACTACCGAAACTACCAACATGTGCATCAAATAGTTCAACTGGTAGTACGATTCGTGTACCACCGTAGAAGAGATATGAACTATGAACACCTAACACTAGTATTAATATAATGCCCACAATTCCAATGGCTAAAACTAGAGATGAGCAAAGAATTTGTTTTCAACCAAAAACAGAGAAACGTTTTGGTTCAAATTGTCCACAATAAGTAGTTTCATATACTTTATCATCAAGCAATTTAACCATATTTTTTTGTTTCTTTTGTTTTCATAAGAACCAATTAGGTTTATTGACACCGATTTTATTGTTGAGTAATAAAATGGTGGCGCCTAATCAAATAACGCCAACAAACACAAAGGAAATAATGCTATAGAGCAATAGTGTCGTGCCAAAGACAGCAATTTGCACGCCACCAAAGTAAGCCACACCAACACCAATCAATAGCATGATGGCGTGTATATCTAACATTGGTAAAAAGCCAGATTTTAATCCTTTTCTTAAGGCGCTCTCAAATGCAATACCAGTTTTTTGAATCTTTTTCACGCGTTCACTAAATCCAAAAATTGAAAGAACACTACCAAGTATTCCAACAAACAACCCAATAAACATAGCAACACTTAAAGCATAATTAGACAAAATTAAGATCATTAACGTCACGCCAAATGATGCAACCATCGCAAAACATCCAAAAGCGCCAGGACCTCGATAAAGTACGGAAACTAAAATACCAATTGCAAGAATGATGAAACATAAACTAATAAGTATGCCAATGAGTGGACTGAATCCAAAAATTGTTGGTTGTAGCGTTTGACCTTGCTCAACTGTTTGGTTCCTCATGTTTGCGATTGTGCCTTTGTCTTCGGTAAGGGCTGAATTGTTAAAATATAAATCAGCATTATTGATGGCAACCGATGGTAATGTGAATGTGGTGTTTTGGATACCGTCTAGTAATTCATTTGCATCACTTCTATTTGGCATTTTTGCAACCACATATTGATACTTGCCATCACTCTTGCCAGTGCTTGGATTAATGTGAGGGATTACATTAGTGTAACTAGTTGTCTCAGTTGAAGCTTCGGTGTCATAAGCTCCTAAGCCAATTACGTATTGACTCAAAAATTTGTATTGTAATGCTTTGTTAGTTCCGTCAGTGCTAGGTGAACCATTATTTTTTGTAAATCAATATTGTGCATTAGAACCATTAGTCTTAGACTTTGGAGTGTCGTCAGTAATGGAAATCTTATCACCATTAGCATAGTCATAATAATTTGCTGTTGTATCTAACTTGAAACTGTCCCCACCGCCTCTAGATACTGTGGCTTTAAAATCATCATAAAATTTTGATTCTTCCTGAGCAAAATTATTTGTAATATTTGTATTATTTTTCCCTTTGTCTTCCTCAAAATATGCTTGAAGAACAAAGTTCATGTAGTTAACCATGCCGTTAAAATCTCGAACAAGATAGACTTGCGTATTGTTTGTTGTTGTATCAGCACCAACTGATTTTTGTTCACCGGATGTGGTTGTATTTTTTAAACATTTATCAACGACATCACTTAGACTTTCTCTAAGTTTAATGTCGATTTCATTTTTATTTGTACCATTAATTTTTGTGTTGCTAAGATCAATTAAACTTGCGCCATTAGTTCCACCATCGTTCAAAGGAATAACCGATGTAGCGAAAACACCATCATTATCAATGTTCAAAATTAATGAAAGCCTAGACGAATTGATACTTTCTTCATAAAGTGTCGTAGGATCCATATCCACATATTTTTCTTCGACATTGTCGTAATAACGCTCGTTAGGTATATTGGCATTTATAAAACCTTCGCCTTTTACTTTATCATACTCGGGATACACATTAACATTATTGATACCTTTAGAATTTAAAAATTTAGAATATGCATCTGCAGTTTTATTTAAGTTATCTTGAAAATCTCCTTCAATTGGATGCTCGGTTCTAGAATTAAATGGTGTTTCGCTTTTTTGTTCAACTTGAAAGCGAATGTTGTAAGATTTAGAAAACTCACTACCACCACTATATTTTCAAGCAGAAATACCAATACCAGTTGCTCCAGCCGCTAATGAAATAAATGCACAAATGAAACCACCGGCAATTGCGGCTTTACTAGCTTTACGAGTTTTTGGTTTGATAAAAACGGTATTTTCATCAGAAATTGATGAAGATACTTTTGATTTTCGTTTAAAAGGTCAAGCACTCATGTTAATAAAAAATGGGAGAATATTATATAGTTATTATTAACGATGATTATAATTATTTAATTATGCAATACAACAAACCCCGTGGAACAGAAGATTGATTACCTGAAGTTAGTGAAAACTATCGAGCCCTCACTGACTTACTTTTTCTTATTGCCAAGATTAATGGCTATCGTGAAATTAAGACGCCAATTTTTGAGAGTAGTGAACTATTCATTCGTTCTGTTGGTGAAACTAGTGACATTGTCAAAAAAGAATTTTATTCTTTTAAAGACAAAGGTGATCGTGAGATGGTACTTCGTCCAGAGGGAACGGCTGGTGTCATTAGGGCGATTGTTGAAGAAAAATTAATTAACAAACTTCCATCGCCAATCAAGTTATCTTATAGCGGACCTATGTTTCGCTATGAAAGACCACAAAGCGGTCGTCTCCGTCAATTTAACCAATTTGGGATTGAATGCATTAACACTAATTCGATTATGGACGACATTGACACTTTAATGTTAGCATCATCAATTTTGGTAACGTTGGGTATTAAAAGCTATAAGATCAATATAAATAATATTGGTGATTTTACATCAAGAAATAAATGGATTAATGAGCTAAGAACTTATTTTCAACAATACAAAGATCAATTATCTGAATTATCGCAATCAAGAATTGAATCCAATCCACTACGTATTCTTGATGACAAAGAAGATGGCAAAAAAGATTTTGTTAAAAATGCTCCAAAAATTGATAAATATTTAAGTGACAAAGAAAAAGCGGATTTTAAATTAATTTGCGATACGTTAAAAACGCTTAACTTAAATTATAAAATTGATCAAACTTTAGTGCGTGGATTAGACTATTACACTAATTTTATTTTTGAAATCAATTCAACTGACAAGCGATTGGAAGGACAACCAACATTGATTGGTGGTGGACGCTACGCAAACTTGGTCAAAGAACTTGGCGGTCCAGAGTGTTCTTGCATTGGGTTTGCTCTTGGGATTGAACGATTATCATTGGCTTTAGAATATGAAAAAATCAAACTAGTTGAACCATCAAAAATCGATGTCGTTGTCGCTTGTTTTGAGGAACAAATTTCACAACAAGCTGCAATTATTGCATTAGCAATGTTACGCTCATCGGGGATTAGTGCAGTTTGCAAATTTGATGCAACAAAATTAGTCAAAAGTTTCAATTATGCTGAATCGTTAAATGCACGTTTTGTATTGATTTTAGGTATGAAAGAATTGAAAGAACAAAAAGTTGTAATTAAAAATCAAAAAACAATGAAACAAGAGACAATTCCTCTTGATAAAATTGTGGAATACATAAAGGCAAATTAATACATGGACTGAAGTTATTGTGGAAAAATCAACAACAAAGAAATTAACAGAGTTGTAACGATTCGTGGTTGAATTAAAAAGAATCGAAAACTTGGGTCTTTAATATTTTTAGATGTTGCAGATCGCTACGGTATCGTCCAAGTTATCGTTAACGAAAACAATAAGTTTTTTTCTGAGATTTTAACAATTTCTCGAGAGTCAGTTGTTGAAATTACTGGTACAGTAGCGCAAAGAAAAAGCGTTAATAAAAATTTGCCAAATGGTGATATTGAAATTGCTTTAGAGAATTTTAAATTAATAGCAAAATCAGATACTACTCCATTAATAATTGAAGAACAAACTGATGCTTTAGAAGAAGTAAGATTGAAATATCGTTACCTTGATTTAAGACGCCCCAATATTCAAAAGAATATTATTTTTCGTTCTAAATTAATTAATGCAATAAGAAATTATTTAATTGGTAGAGAATTTGTAGAAGTTGAAACCCCCATACTTTCTAAGGCAACTCCCGAAGGCGCTCGTGATTATGTTGTTCCAACTAGAACAAAACCAAATGCATTCTATGCATTACCACAATCCCCACAAATTTATAAGCAACTTTTAATGGTGGCTGGTATGAACCGCTATTTTCAAATTGCCAGATGCTTTAGGGATGAAGATTTAAGAGCAGATCGTCAGCCAGAATTTACTCAATTGGATCTTGAAATGTCTTTTCCAAATGAACAAATGATTATGGACATTATTGAAAAAATGTTTGTTAAAGTTTTCAAAGAAACATTAGATGTGGAAGTCAAAATTCCATTTCAAATCATGTCATACAATGAGGCAATGAATGAATATGGTTGTGATAAACCTGATCTCCGTTATGATTTGAAATTAATTGAAGGACACAACTACTTTAAAAATACAACATTTAATATTATTAAAAATGCCATTTCCGAAGGCAAAGCACTAAAATATATCATTGTCCCTAATGCCTTATTTGACAAAAAACAAATTGAATCTTTAAGAAAATTTGCTAAAGATAATAAAGCATATGATTTAATGTATTGAAGCTTTGAAAATAAGATAATTGATTGTTCGGTAAAAAAAGTAGAAGAATCAATTATTAGTGATATTTTCAAAGATCACAATATTACCAAAGGAACATTATTTATAGTAGTTGATAACATCAATGTTGTTAATCAGTCATTAGGCGCTGTACGAAACGAATTGGGCACAATGTTAAATCTAAAGAAACATGATGATTATTGTTTTGTTTGAATTATGGATTGACCATTATTTGAATATAACGATGAAGAAAAACGCTACCAAGCAGCACACCACCCTTTTACTTCGCCAAGTGAAGCTACATTACATAGTTTTGACACAAATATGGCTAGTGCAAAAGCTCGAGCATATGATATTGTGCTTAACGGTTATGAAATTGGCGGTGGTTCCATTAGAATTACCAATGCCGACACACAAAACCGTATGTTTAGAGCAATTGGTTTATCTGAAGATGAAATTAAAACTAAATTTGGTTTTTTACTCAACGCTTTCAAATATGGAGTTCCTCCGCATGGCGGTATTGCTTTAGGACTTGATCGCTTGGTAATGCTTTTAACTAATTCCAATAGTATTCGTGATGTTATTGCTTTTCCAAAAAATAGTCATGGCATTGATTTAATGATGGAAACGCCAAGTGAAGTTGGCACTAAAGAAATGGAAGCATTATTTCTTCAAATTAATAAAAAGGATTAAATATGAAATATTTAAAAATTAATAATCTTAAAATCTCACAGTTATCAGCAGGATGTATGCGTTTTAACAATACCACCGTGGAAGAAGTTGAAAAATTTGTGAAGTTTGCTTTAGATCAGGGTATTAATTTCTTTGACCACGCTGATATCTATGGCGACGGCAAATGTGAAGAATTATTTGGCCAGGTTCTAAAGAAACATCCTGAATGAAGAAAACGTATGTTCATCCAATCTAAATGTGGTATTGTGAAAGCTGGACCAACATATTTTGATTTTACCAAGAAGCATATTATTGAATCAGTTGAAGGCAGTTTAAAAAGATTACAAACTAAATATTTAGATGTACTTTTATTACATCGCCCTGATACACTTTTTGATCCAAACGAAGTGGCAGAAGCATTTAATTACTTAGTAAAAACTAAAAAAGTTAAATATTTTGGTGTCTCTAATATGAATTCTATGCAAATTAAATTATTGCAATCCAAATTAAAACAAAAAATACTTTTCAACCAAATGCAATTTAATCCAGTTCGTTCTGAAATGGTTAACGCGGGTCTTTTCGTAAATACTAAAGAGTCTCTTGGCATAGTGCGAGACGGATCGTTATTAGAATATTGTCGTCTAAAAAATATTCTTATCCAACCATGATCCATCTTGCAAGCTTCTCGTGAAGAAGGCACTTTTTTAGAAAATAAAGACTATCCTGAACTTAACAATATTTTAGATGAACTATCTAAGAAATATAAAATCACTAAGTCTGGGATTGTTATTAGTTGGATTTGTACGCATCCAGCCAATATGCAACCGATTTGTGGAACCACTAAAACCAACCACTTAAAAGAATTGTGCGATGGCTTAAATGTAAAGTTAAATCACTATGAATGATATCGCTTACATCAAGCGGCTATTAAACATAAATTACCTTAATTTATCTTTTGCCTAACAATTTAAACATGTTAGATTTATATTGTTCAACACCTGGTTGATCAAATGGATTTATTTTTAATAAATAACCACTAAGTGTTACAGCGACAGCAAATCAAATAAATAAATAACCGAAATGGTATTCATCGTTAGTGCCAATTTTGAGGATGATATTATCAACCTTGCCAATTTTTGTATGTGCTAAAACAGTGCCTTCAAAAGCTTTTTCGTTAATGTATTGCAACGATTTATTATTTAGAAATTTGATATTATCATTATTATCAATAATTTTTAATTTCAAATCTAATTTTGGTTTTTCTACAACTAAAGTTGTTTCAAAAAAATTACGCGTACCTTGTTGTAAATATTGACCCATGGAATGTAAATCTGTTGTGAATAGCGATACTGATGGGAATAGACCTTTACCATCTTTCCCCTCTGATTCACCAAAAATTTGTCTTCACATTTCTCCAACGAATTGTAAGGTCGGGTCATAAACAATAAAGTTTTCAATTTGCAAATGTTTGCTTACGTGTAGATAATGACGGTAACAGGCATATTGATAAGCGGTGTTGTTAAAAATATCATCATCCTCAGTGTCTTTTAATGCTTGCTTAGCACCTTTCAATATTTGCAATGGATCTAAGCCTTTTAAAATCATTGCAAACATACCGACTGGTGTTAACGTGGAAAAACGTCCACCAATATTGTTTGGGATACCGAAAGTTTGAATATGTCGATTTTTTGCATAGTCATGCAATGTCCCCTTTTCTTTGTCAGTTATTGCTACAATGTATTTATGTAATTTACTGATCCCAACATTTTTTTGTAATAACTCTCTAAAAATTCGAAAGTTAATGGCTGGTTCCAAGGTTGTACCAGATTTAGAAATTACAATAATACCGAACTTTTCGCGAGCCAATTTGTTCTTTAATGCAACAATATAAGATGGTGACATGTTGTGAACCCAAATTAATTGAGGTGCATGCTTATCAAATGCACCGCAACACATATCAATCGTGGCACGAACACCAACATATGAACCACCAATACCAACGACTAAAATATATTTGAGTTTCATTTGATTTCATTCATTAGCTTTATTTCGCATCGCTAATATTTCACGATTATCATATGATTCAATTAAATCTACCCAACCCATCATTTCACTTCCGTCGAGAAGACGTAAGTTGATTCGTTGGACAAGGTGATTGACAGTAGTCTGATATTTCTTCATCAATTTAGTGTCGATTTTATTGTTGATATTTTTGGTAATTAGTTTAAACATAGTGGTAATTATAAAATTAGTTAGCGAAATATGATTAATTATGGAAAATTGATAATGTGGTCTGATACCAAAACAATAATGACAACCACAATTACGATTGCGATGCTAAATAGCAACCAATAGAACCACGGTTTCTCATAAAACTTTTCTTTTAATTTTTGTGCTTGAACATTAAATGTATTAGTTAACTGCAGTGTTCGTTCATTTTTTGGTTTTAATAATTTATTAAATGTTGATTTTTCAGGAGTCGTACTATAGTTATTTAAATCATCCATAATTTCATTTACTGAGTGGTAACGAAATTTTAAATCGCTATCTTTAGAGGCAAGGCAACGAAAGATAATATTTTCAATTGCCACTGGTATTGTGGGATTGATATCACTAATACACATCATATCGTATGTTAGTGGTAATTTAATTACATTTTGGTCATGTTCATCTGCGATTTTAAACGGTTTTTCACCCATAAGCATTTCATAAAAGATCACGCCTAATGAGAAAAAATCAAATTGTTCACTAATGATTTGCTGTCTTTCAGTGGCTGACTTGCCCCTCATTTTCAATAAATCTGGTGAAATATACGGAAATGTCCCAAATAAAGATTCTTCGCTTGTAATGGCCTTTTTGTCATTCGTTAGTTCCAGTTCCACAACGACAGATGAAATACCAAAATCAATAATTTTGATATTCATTAGATCTTTTGTTAACATAATGTTTTCTGGTTTTAAGTCTCGGTGAATAATTTTTTCGTTGAAGCTATGTAATTCTTTAATTGCTTCTAGGATATGTCTAAAGTAGTAAACGGCCTCCTTAATACTAAAGTTGCCAATTTTTTCTAAATGTTCATGTAGGGAAATACCATCAATGAATTCCATGACAATAATAATGGTGTTACCATTATTTATTTTAGAAACTTCGTAAGTATTTACAATATTTTTCTTATTTGTAGCTCGTTGACTAGTAACGCATTCATCATGAATTTTAGTCCAATCTGCATCTGTTCAAGTAGGATCGCGGTTTACAACTTTAATGGCAACAATCTTTTCTTTATTAGCCATGAATTCATCGTTTTTAATAGTGGTGTCTTCAGCTTGATACACAATTGAAGACATGCCTCCTGTGCCAAGTTGTTTAACAATACGATATTTATTTAAAATTAAATCATTGGTATGATATTCAATTTTAGTAAGTTGTGATGTAGTAACCGTAGTACTATTCTGCTTTTGAGTTGGCATTTGTGCACTCCACGATGATAGAAGTTAAGTTATCGTTACTATGATTTTCTAAAGCCAAATTAACTAAATTGGTACTGATGATTTCAAAATTTCCGGCATTAGTTTTCATTATCTCATTGATGTCAGAAAGTTTTAAATAATGATAAACACCATCAGTGGCCTGAAATAATACATCACCTAAAGCAATACTAAAAACGTATTTATCATAGTCATAATGTGCATTACTTCCACTTTCCAAACATTTAGTTAAAGAAAGTAATTGACTCTTATGTCGCATACAAAGTTGATTGATATCAATTTTCTTATCTTTCTCAGCCAAGTCTAGAAAATAGTTATAAAGGTTATGATCTCTAGTAATTTGCGTTCAACTATTTTCTAAAAATGAATAATGGTACAATCTCGAATCACCAAGATTAAAAGTGGTAACGGTATCCTTGTCGATAAAACTTACAACTAAAGTTGTGCCAATTTTTTTACCATTTAATTTTTCTTCGGCTTGTTTAGTAATCTTACTATATGCAATTTTAAGATTGCGTGCAAAGAAACGATCAATATTAAATATTTTAGAATGTTTTTCAAAAGATTTTTTAAACACATCAACCGCTATTAGTGAAGCAATTTGACTATCATCTTGAGAACCAATACCATCACAAATGACGACTAATCCTTGGTTGTTTTTATTAAATCCAATCCAATTTGCATCTTCGTTAACAGGACGGATACCTTTATTAGTAGCAGTTGAATAATTGAATCTAAAATTTTGTGACATTATTACCATAAATTATACTATTGCGAAAATTATTACTTAATTTGTTTTGCGCGAAGTTGACCACAAGCCGCATTTATTTTAATGCCACGCTCTAAACGTTTGGTTGCCATTACACCATATTTCTTGAGAACATTCATAAATGATTGATAGCGTGTTGAAGGTTGGAAGTCATGTTCATTAATATTGTTGTAAACAATGATATTGACATAACAAAGCATTCCTTTTAATAATTTTCCTAGCTGCTCAGCATCTACATCGCCATCGTTAACGTCCTTTAATAAAACATATTCGAAGCTAATTCGACGATTTGTTAATGCTAGATAATTTTTAATAGATTTCATTAATAAATCAAGGTTGTATGCTTCATTGATCGGCATTAACTCGCTACGCAATTTATCATTTGCAGCGTGCAAAGATATAGCTAGGTTAATTTGTGGAAAGTCTTTGGCAAATTGTTCAATTTTTGGTACCATCCCACATGTAGAAACAGTAATGTGTCGATTGCCAAGGCCAATGCCATAGTGATTATTGAAAATGGTTAACGCATTTTTAATATTCTCATAATTATCAAACGGTTCACCAATACCCATAACAACCATATTGTTAATGCGTTGGCCATTTAATTTCGTTAAATAATTTTGCATTTCAACGTACTGCATGATTATCTCATCAACCGACAAATCACGAATTTTTTTTAGCAATCCTGATGCACAAAACTTGCAACCCATATTGCATCCGACTTGACTAGAGATACAGATGCTATAACCGTAGTCAAACTTCATCAATACAGTTTCTATTAGTTGACCATCGTGAAGCTCAAATAAAAATTTAATAGTTTCGTCTTTTTCATCCGATAGATGTTTGATGATTTTTAAGTTATTAAAAATAAAATGATTTTTTAATATGTCTACCGATGACTTAGCGATGTTAGTCATTTCCTCAAAACGGTTTACATTTTTTTGGTACAACCACTGATATATTTGGATGGCATTATGCTTTTTTAAACTAAGCTTTGTAATTTCGTTCACTAATTCATCAAGCGTCAAAGCATAGATGGATATTTTACTTGTCATTCCTAGTGATCTCATTTAATAAAATATCTTTCAATTCTTTCCTAGCTGTATCAATATTGTGGTTGACAATTTTGTATTGATATTTATTAGATTGATTGACTTCTCAAGTGGCAACTTTGGCTCGATTAGCAATTTTTTCAATAGTTTCTGTACCGCGCGTCTGTAAACGTTTGATTAAATCATCTAAAGATGGTGGTAAAACAAAAACGCTTATAAAAGCAAGATCATGATGTTTTTTGGCTTCTGCAATTAATTGCAGACCACCTTGAGCATCAATTTCTAATAAAACATTTTTACCTTGATTACGGAGACCATCAACATATTGTTTAGGTGTTCCATAGTAATTACCACAATATTGAGCATATTCCAACATCTGATTATTTTTAATTGCTTTTTCAAAATCGTGAGTACTTACAAAGAAATATTCTTTCCCGTGCTCTTCGTCAAAACGCTTTGGTCTTGTGGTCATAGAAATACTATAAGCCAAGTTTACTTGTTTGTCTTCTAGTAGCGGTAATCATAGTGTGTGTTTACCAACACCACTTGGACCACTTAAAATAACCAATAAGCCCTTTTTCATGATCTAACCTATTCTCACATCTTCTTCTGGGTAATGAACAAGATTACCTTTGGGGTTTTTCTTTGTTCATGACAATAATGTTGATGAAACACCAAGTTGGCCAACGAACATAATAATGATTAGGAAGAATAAACCATAAGCGTTAATTGATGAAGTGAACCCCATTGACAGCCCCACAGTTCCAAATGCACTTGATACTTCGTAGAACGATTGTAAAACAGTATATTGTGAATTGTCTGGTGCACAATAAAATACGATAATGGAGAACAATGCCACAATAATTGTTGCGACCACCGTTACTAATAAAGCATCACGAACTTTTTTGTCTGGTATTTTACGATTAAACATTACAATATTTTCTTTGCCAGAAATTTTCGATATTGCAGTTCAAATAATAATCATTAATGTAGTGGTGCGAATACCACCAGCAGTTGAAGAAGGAGAAGCACCGACAAACATTAAAATAATGAACGTCCATTGGCTACCAGGCGATAAAATTGTTTGGTTAACTGTCGAGAATCCTGCGGATCTAGTAGACATAGTGTTAAAGAAAATCGCTCAAACTTTATTAAATTCCTCGTTCTTACCAAATTCACCATGTACGCTTTGATAATGAGCAACATCAAAATAACCACCGCCATAAGCATTGGTACCACTAATGAGATCGGTATAACCATATTCAAAACCGTATGCGAAAGCAAGCCCTACAATGGTTACTACCAAATATCCAGTAAGTGCTAACTTTGTGAATAATGAAAGTTGATATTTGACGCCCTTATGCTTAGCTTTTATTTTTTCAATTAAATCATAGATCAAAGGAAAACCAATGCCGCCAATGACGAATTCAATAATCACCCAAAGTTGGAAGACAACATTTCAATCACTTCGCAATGATGCCATTGAAAAACCACCAGTAAAAATATCGTACCCAGCATTATTAATAGCCGACACTGATGTAAACATTCCTTGTCACAACGCTGTTCAAAATTGGTGATAAGCAGAGATATGTATAAGACTATCGTGAGAAAGACCATAAACATTGCCAGATGATACTTGGTTATATACAGGCATCCAACACAATCAAAACGCCATTAAAAACCCAAATAATATTTCAAGAATGATGATAAATAAAACGGAATATTTTAAAGACTTGTATGTTCCAGCAATTTTTTCATTACCACGCTCAGCTTGAAGCATAATGATTTGATTTAAATTAATATTTTTCTTTGGTCGCATCATGTGTCAAAGTAAGAAAATAATGGTCATTAAACCAATTCCACCGACTTCAATCAATATTAAAATGACGGCTTGACCGAACCCTGTGAATGTATAACTAATTACAGCAGGTGACAAACCTGTATCGGTAATCGCACTACATGCTATGAATAATGCATCGTAAAAATAATAATTATTTCATTGCAGAGTTCCATCCGCTTCAATCACAGACATATAGCCATTATTTTGTAGTGAGACTGGTGCTCACAATAATAAAGAACCAACAATAATGAGTAACAAATATGTCCTAAATAATCTTTGGGGGATTGTTTTGCCCAAAATCACGCGGATCAAAACTATTCATCATTTCGGTCTGACTGTTTTTGTGCCGTGATCAAAAGGGTTTTTTTGGGCCATAAATATAGGTGTAATTATAGTATTAATATATATGGGTGACACCTATTATCCATTTATCCGTAGGATATTATTACTATTTATCATGAATAGTTGGTAGGTGGTATAATTAACGAATAAGCGAGAATAGAAAATGGCAAAAAATGATTATTGTGTGATAGGGTTGGGAAGATTCGGTTCCGAAGTTGCTAACCAATTAAATAAAATGGGTAAAAACGTAATGGTGTTAGATAAAAACACTGATTTAATTCAAAAAGCAAGTAAGGTTCACGAATTAGCTATTGCTTGCGACGCTAGTGACCTTAACTCATTAGCTGAGACTGGAATCACTGGTGTGAATACTGTGATTGTGGCTGTGAGTAACATCGAATCATCGATTATGATTTGTGCGAACTTAAGAGAATTAGGGCATAAAGACATTATTGCCAAAGCAATTAATAGTGTTCATAAGCGTGTTTTAAAAACAATGGGTGTAACTCGTGTTGTGATTCCAGAAATTGAAATCGCCGATCGAATTGCTTTTCAAGCATTATTCAATCTTGGCGTAGATATTGTGAATATCGGTAGTGGTTTTTCTTGAGTAAAAGTTACTGTTAATAATAAAGTTATTTTAAATAAATCTTTGGCTGAACTTAATATTCGTAATAAATATGGCGCAACAATCATGATGATTCAAAGACAAGGTCAAGTGATTTTCCCACCAACAAATGACACAAAATTTGAATTAGGTGACGTTGTTACTTTTATGTGTCATGATTCTAAAATTAACAACATTTTAAAATTCTTTGTTCGTGATAATAGTGTTGATCCAAAATAAATTATGAAAATAGTTGAGCCTTCACTATTAGCTTTTGATCTCAACCGTTTGGATGAGCAACTAAAAGAAGTTAAAGTAGCAGGTGCTCAATATATTCATTATGATGTAATGGATGGTATTTTTGTAAATAACAAAGCATTCGGTCCTCAACAACTAATTAACATCAACCAAATTGGTTTAAAAGCAAACGTACATATGATGGTGCAGGATCCAATGCTTTGAATCAAACAGTTTATTGATTTTCCCATGAATTCATTAACATTTCATCCTGAAGTTTATAACGAAACACAAATCTTAACTGCTTTTGATTTTTTGCATAGTAGACATGTTAAATGTGGATTGGCATTGAAAGTAAATATTGATGCTAATAAATATAAAAACCTTTTAAGCAAATCAGATTATGTTTGTGTTATGAGTGTTGAACCTGGTAAAGGTGGTCAATCATTTATGGAAGAGGCTTTTATTAACCTCAAAAAAGTTAAAGAAATTAAAGACCAATTTAATCCTAAATTAATTATTCAACTTGATGGGGGTGTGACTACTGAAATCATGAAAAAAACCAGCGATTATGTTGATCATTTTGTAACAGGTTCTTTTTTAATGAAACAAAATAATAAAGCTGAAATCTTTAATTTTGTTAAACAACTATAAAATACGTTCGTGAGTTGGCTCTGGTGCTTTGGTTGGACGAGTTGTTCTAAATAATGTGGAAACTAATAAACTACTTGCAACAACAAATAAAAGGGTAATGGTCTCGATGGCAGACATTGCACTAACTCACATTTCGTTTTGAGATATTCCATCAATTACAATTCCATAGTTTGCAATCATCGGAAGAATTGCAACACCCAATACTAAAACTATTGTGAAACTTAAACAAATAATCGCGGACTTAGTATGTGGCATTTTTAATTTTGTTAAAAGTGCGATAACAATACATATAAATGCGATCGTGATAATTTTTAACATAAAGAATGCAATGTCATAAACAATTCATCAAGTCTCACTCATATCACTTAGATTAACTCAATCCAACACGATGGATACAACAAACATTGCAGCAAATAGTATGGTGTAAATTAAAGTAGAAATAATAACAATCTTTTTAAATGTTGCATTTCTTGGGTCAACAGTGGGGGGGATTTCATTTAAATGAACGACTTGAGTGACGTTATTAATTGTAGGGTTATCTTCTATTTTCATTCTATTCATCCGCAAATGTGTCTAGGTCATCACCAGCAAGTAGTTCTACTTTTTGAGTTAATGATGTTGGCTTGGATGGCCCTCCAGCTGCAACAAATTCTTTTCTCTTATTTAGTCTTTGTAGGAATTGAATATACGAATCACGGCTTTTTAAATATCAATCTGGAGTCGGTTTGGCATAGTATTCTTGTTTTTTCTTTCAAGACTCTACACGAAACTCTTGCCATTGTTCGGGGGTCATACTACGTATTTCTTGAGGTGTTAATTTTCTTTTGTTTGTCATGTTAATCCTTATATCTTATATTTTTGTGGGTGTTCTTTCATCATTTTTTTTAAGAATGCATCCTTAGATAAAGATCCATACTTTTTCATTAATGAAACACATTCGTTGTATTCGTTAATTGCCCAAGATGTGTCCTTGAAACCTTTAACAATTACTTTCTTATTTTGTAGTAATTTATATGTTTCAAAGAAATTTTTGATTTCCTTTAATGTGTGTTCTGGTAAATCTTTTATAGTGGCTTTTTCTGAAAATCTTGGATCAACTGCAATGACACCAATTAATTTTGTATCCGTTTCCCCATCGTCAATCATTTCCATGGCGCCAAGAATTCGCGTTGGTACGACAGTACCTGGAGCAAAATCTTGTTGTGCATAAACTAAAACATCTAATTCATCACCGTCTCAATCAAGAGCTTCGGGAATGAAACCGTAATTTTGTGGGTAAGCATTCGCACCGTATAAAATACGGTCCACACGGATTTGTTTGGATTTACGATCGTATTCATATTTCACTTTGGAATCCTTAGGGATTTCAATGGTGACATCTAATATTAATTCTTTAGGCATGTTGGTGTCCTTTGGAGTAAGCAATGAATGATAACACGGTGGCAGCAACGGATAATCCTAATCCAATGGAACCCACCATATCTGGTAATCAAGCAATGGATGAAATCCAAGATGCGACAGTACCCCCTGAATATCCAATAGAAAATGCAACAGCAAAGCCAAAACATACAAATGCAATAATTCAACCAACTAATAAAAATGGTTGGATCAACTTTTTATATTTGATAGTTGTATTTTTTTGCACCTTAATTCAAGATACCAATAATAAAACAGCGATTGCAATAAATGTTACACAATTTATTGCGTGTAATGTTAGTGTAGTTGTGAAAAAGAAACTTCATGAAAGAAATCAGATGCCTGAAGCTACACACGCTAAAATTGCAATTAGTTTTACTGATGTGTTCTTTTCAATACCTTCTTTAAGAACCTTGACATCATCTTTGATTTTTTTTGTAAATGATTTATCATTTAATATTTGTTCATCGTTAATTTTGTTACTCATTGTTAAACCTCGTATTATGTTTATTATTATATATGACACGAAAACACATACTCTATAATTAAGTTAATTTATATTTACTAATGAATAAACAAAACACGCGCAACTTTAGCATTATTGCTCATATCGATCACGGAAAATCTACCCTTAGCGATCGACTTATTGAGATTACAAACACTATTAGTAAACGTGAAATGCAAGATCAAATACTAGATAGTATGGATTTAGAACGTGAACGTGGGATTACGATTAAATTAAATGCAATCGAATTAAATTATCATGCCAAGGATGGGCAAGATTACACATTGCATTTAATCGATACACCTGGACACATTGATTTCACATACGAGGTATCAAGAAGTTTAGCTGCGTGTGAGGGTGCATTATTAGTTGTAGATGCTACACAAGGTGTGGAAGCTCAAACTTTGTCAAATGTGCATTTAGCCCTAGAGAACGATTTAACCATCATTCCTGTGATCAACAAGATTGATTTACCATCAGCAGATGTAGACAAAACTAGAAAAGAAATAGAAGAACTGATTGGGATGGATACATCCTATGCGCCTACCATTTCTGCCAAAACCGGTCTTAATATTCAAGATGTTTTAGACGCGATTATTAAATATATACCCGCACCGATTGGAGATGATCATGCACCACTGCAGGCACTAATCTTTGATTCATATTACGATGCGTATAAAGGAGTTATTTGTTTAGTTCGCATCAAAAACGGTGTACTTCAAGCTGGTCAGCACATTAAAATGATGTCAACTAATAAAGACTTTATTGTGACAGAGGTCGGCGTGCGTACACCTAAGATCGTGAATCAAGATAGACTCGTGAGCGGTAGTGTCGGTTGATTTGCTGCTGCTATTAAAACAGCACACGATATTAGCGTTGGTGATACTGTCACTGATTTTGAACATAGTGCGCAAACTCCGCTCCCTGGTTATAAAAAGATTTTACCAATGGTATATTGTGGGATTTATCCAATTGATAATGCCCAATTTGATGCTCTAAAAGATGCTATGCAAAAAATTTCACTAAGTGACTCTTCACTAACTTATGAATACGAAACATCGCAAGCATTAGGTTATGGCATCCGTTGCGGATTCTTAGGACTTTTGCACATGGATGTGATTCGCGAGCGAATCTCAAGAGAATATCACATTGACTTGATTATGACTACTCCAAGTGTAAAGTACAAAGTCGTCAAAACCGATGGTAGTACTGAAATGATTGATAACCCATCCAAACTAGTGGATCGAACTTTTATTAAACAAATTGAAGAACCATTTGTGAAATTATCCATTGTGACTCCCGAAGAATATTTGGGAGACATTATGAATTTATGTGTGTCACACAGGGGCACATATAAAAATCTTGAATATTTGGAAAGACGCCATCGTTTGACTTACGAAATACCATTGGGAGAGATTATTTATAACTTCTTTGATAATCTAAAAACAATCTCTCGTGGTTATGCAACGATGGATTATGATTTGTTAGATTACCGACCACAGCATTTAGTCAAAGTAGATGTTTTACTTAATAATGTACGTGTGGACGCACTATCTTTTATTAGTCATCGTGATTTTGCCTACACCAAAGCTAATAAACTATGTGTTAAGCTCAAAGAATTAATTCCCCGACAGCAGTTTGAAGTTCCCATTCAAGCAGCCATTGGTGGCAAAATCATTGCTAGAGAGACCATAAAGGCCATGTACAAGAACGTTTTGGCAAAATGTTATGGTGGAGACGTTTCTCGTAAAAAGAAGCTTCTAGAGCAGCAAAAAGAAGGCAAGAAGAAATTAAAAGCGATTGGTAATGTGTCTGTCCCACAAGATGTATTTATTAAATTATTAAAAGAGGACTAGAAGACATTTTTGCAAAATACATCATTTTTAACCTATGTATTACATACATAGGTTATTTTGATTTATTGAAAACTTTTGGAAAATTTTATTTTTTTTCGGTCAATTACTATATTGGAGGGATGCAATTTACTAATGACTTATAATGAATACACAGTTATGAATGCAAATATAAACAAAAACTTAATTGGCGATACCTTGGTTTTGAAACCTGTTAAATCTAAAGGTATGCCTGCTTGATTTAAATTATGGTCTGACACTGAATTTAAATCAGTTAAAGATCGTCTTGATGCAATTGATGTCACGCTGAAAGACCAAAAAGTGTTTAATCAAGAAGTTAAAGAATTTATGATAAACCAAAAAACAATTAATCAAGATGTCAGTGATTACATAAAGCTGCATCCATAAATTAAAAATTTCCTCAAATTTAACCTATGTATGTAATACATAGGTTATTTTGATTTATTGAAAATAATAATTAAAAAAAATATTTTCGGCATATTACATAGTGTAGGAACAACCATGCAAATTACTAAACAAACTAACCCCAATGAATGTGGCATATGTGCCATTAATAGCCTCGTCGATCATTACTATCATCATAACGATAAAAATGTAATTCTCAACGAAGCCAAACTAACTTCAGATGGTTTGTCTATATTTAATTTCGAAGTTCTATCACAAAAGTTTGGGTTGTTTGCTGAAACTTACCAACTTGAGTGAACTGAGTTCTATCATTTAAAGCACACTGACTACTTCGTTTGTCCAATTAAGAAGAATGGTGGATTGCATTATGTAATTATCAAAAAACACAAACAATTCATTGAAGTTTATGATTCAGAACTTGGACATTACGAATCTTCCTATCAAGTTTTTAATGAAAATTTTGCAGGAATCATTATCTTAATTACCAAAGCGCAAGTTCGCATTAATGTTCAACAAATTGGGAAGATGGATTTATTTAAACATTTAGATATTAAATATTTGTTGGTTAATTTGCTTATTCAAATTTTAATAGTCGGATTGGGAGCAATTACGGCTGATTTTATGAATATCATGATAAATCATGTGATTGTAAATAATTCATTAAAAAATGGCATTTTAATTATTACTATCTTTGGGATTTTTTATTTATTAAATGGGTTAATGCATTATCTATTGAATTTATATACTAGTAAATATTTCAAAATCAATTTTCAATATTTATCCAACGAATTAATTGTTGCTTTGAATCATAAAAAGAAATCATTCCTAAACAAAGTTGATGCTAACTATTTTTACATCATTGACACAGCCATGCATTCTATTGCCAATTTCATTGTGGTAGAAATTTCTTCGTTTTGTGCCAATGTACTTTTAATCATCGTAGCGGTTGCAATTATTAGCACAATTAGTTGATGATTCTTAGTTATTGGATTAATTTCAGCTATTTTATCAGTTGGGTTTTGTTTTGCACAATACCATTATCGAAAACATTTATTTAAAGTTGGTTTGCAAAATCAAAGGATTAATAACCGTGTTAGCAATGCTTATATTATGTATTTGAAAACTCAAACTAACTTCGCCATTAAGTCTGAAATAAAACAAGCATTGCAAAGCAACTATCACGAATTTCAAAGAATTTATATTGACCAAACCAAATTCATTAGTGCCTTAGAATTTTTGGAAACTATTGGTGTCAACATTCTTTATATGGCTCTAGTCATGGTTGGATGTTATTTAATTGTTGAAAAACAGACACTAAACATTGGTCAACTCATATTTTTAATAAGCTTATCGGTAATGATGTCTGCTTCCTTCAACAACACTTGTGGTTTTGTAATCAAGCAAATTGAATACAAGCAAATGGTAGAAATTTATCAAAATTTCATCAATATTGGCAATGCAACTAGTAACGGAACTATCGTTACTACAGATATTCGAAGCATTAAATTAATTAGCGATGGCAAAGAAACAATGCTATCAAACGGACAAAGGTTTAGTCGCTTTGCTCATCATTATATTGACACCATTACCCTAGATGTGGAAAACGACCATAAGCAGTTACTTATTAATGATATTAATGTGAAGGAATTAGATTATGAAAGTTACACATCATTAATATTTACGTTTAATAGCAGTACTAAAGTATCGGCAAAATGAATAATTGATCATTTTGATAAAAACAATAAGATATTTGTAGAGGCAATCGGTAAATTTAAAGTTAATCTTACTTCTAACATTGAGCCAAATGTTTATCAGCAAACCTTGATTAATGTCTTGGCTTGCTTGTTGTTAAAAGAAAAATTAATTATCTTGGATGATTGCTTTCGATTTACCACTAAAGAAAACTTTCTTTGGATTAAAAATTATCTCATTCCACATGTTGTTGAGAACAATTATGTATTAAACTTTGATTAAGTATAATTACTTCATGTCTAAAATAACAATCTACGACCACAAAGTTGTCGAAAACAATTTATACGACTTTTGGAAAACTAATAATCTCTTTGAACCGATCCCCAAAAATAAGAACAACAAGAATTTTTCGATTATTTTACCACCACCAAACGTCACTGGTCATTTGCATTTAGGACATGCATGAGATGGCTCGCTGCAAGACACCATCATTCGTTACAAAAAGCTCAGAGGTTTTAGAACGATTTGAATTCCGGGAACAGACCATGCTGGTATTGCGACACAAACTAAGTTTGAAAAAGTTCTCAAAGAAAAAGGTAATAGCCGTTTTTCAATGTCTGATCAAGAGTTTATTGACCAATTGTATAAATGATCAACCGATCAAGCTGGATACATTCGCCAGCAATGAGCACGACTAGGATTTTCACTATCTTATAAAAATGAAGTTTATTCATTGGATGACAATGTTTCTACGTTAGTAAAAACAGTTTTTAAGAAACTCTATGATGCGAAATTAATTTATCGTGCTAAAAAACTAGTTAACTGAGATGTGATTTTAAAAACGGCTATTAGCGATATTGAAGTTGTTCACCGTGAAGCAGCATCACAGATGTACTTTTTCAAGTACATGGTGGATGGCTCAAAAGATTTTATCACCGTTGCTACAACGCGTCCAGAAACCATGTTTGTGGATGTGGCTGTTTTTATAAACCCTAAAGACAAACGTTATAAAAAGTATTTGGGTAAAAATGTTATTAACCCGATCAATGGGCAAAAATTAAAAATTTATCAAGACAACTATGTTGATATGAAATTTGGTACAGGAGCAATGAAGTGTACCCCAGCCCATGATTTTAACGATTACCAACTAGCCATTAAACATCAAATCAACGATTACCAATCGGTGATGAATGTGGACGGTACACTTAATGAATTAGCAAAAACATCAAGCAATAGTTATGCTGGGATAGATCGTTTAATTGCTCGTGGAAGCATCGTTAATGATATTAAGAATAATAATCTCTTAATAAAAATAGAAAACCACACTAATGAAGTTGGATATAGCGAACGTACTGGTGAAGTGGTTGAACCAATGTTGTCTGAACAATGATTTGTTAAGATGAAACCATTGGCACAACAAACAATTAGTTTAATGACTAAGCAAAAGCCAAATTTTATCCCACCAAGATTTAAGAAAACTATGGATAAATGATTACACGATGTCCAAGATTGGTGCATTTCTCGTCAATTAATATGGGGTCATCGTATTCCGGTTTGACATTGTAAAAAAACTGGTGAAATAGTTGTTAACGATAAACCGATTAATAAACTTGGGTGAGAGCAAGACAAAGATGTATTAGACACATGGTTTAGTTCCGGCTTATGACCTTTAGCATTAACTAAATATGCAAAAACACCTAACTTAAACGATTTTTATCCAATTAACATGTTGGTGACGGGATACGACATTTTATTCTTCTGAGTGGCGAGAATGTTCTTCCAATGTAGTTATGAATCTAAGCAAATTCCGTTGAAGAATGTTTTCTTTCACGGTTTGATTCGTGATGAACTAAACCGCAAAATGTCTAAATCATTAAATAATGGTATTGATCCAATGAAAGTTATTGATGAACACGGTGCAGATGCTCTAAGAATGTTCTTAACATCAACAGCCACCGTAGGTGAAGACTTAAGATTTTCTAGCGAAAAAATTAAATACTATTGGTCATTTATTAACAAAATATGAAATGCTCATAATTTCGTTGAAATACACAAAGTAAAAATAGAGCGTTTATCAACTAAACTTAGCCCAATTAATGCTTGAATTATTAATAAATACAATAATGCCCTTAAATTGATTACGAAGAATATGGACGAATATAACTTTGTTGTAGCTAATCGTTATTTAGTTGATTTCATTTGAGAAGACTTTTGTAACCACTATCTAGAATTTGCCAAACTGCTACTTAATGATGACAAGACCAAAAAAGAAACAGCGATAGTGTTGAATACACTCTTCAAAAATATTTTAATTTTATTACACCCCCACATCCCATTTGCTTCAGAATTTCTTTATCAAGACATGTTTCACGATCAAAAGTCTATTATGTTAGAAGAATGACCTCACTCAATTCATGCTTTATTTGATACACCAGCAGTTAGTTTAATGTCGGCATTCACTAGCATTTATACCTTTGCTCGTGATCTTAGAATTAAAGCTGGTATTAAACACGCTACTGTAATTAACGTCAAGTTAATTACTAAAGATAAGATCAAGAAAGAGGAATTGAACGAATTGTTGCAGAAGTTTAATACAACTGTCCAAACCGTTTCTAATAAGCGAATTAACAATGATGCAAAAATTATCACTATTAACGAACACGCCATTGAATATGAAAATGACTTTTTAGATAGTTCTCTTGAAAAACAAAAGTTAGAGTCTGATCTCAAACATTTTGAGATGGAAGTGAAGCGTTCTGAAACCATTTTAGCTAATAAATCCTTTGTAGCAAAAGCACCAAAAGAAAAAGTCATTCTTGAAAAAAATAAATTGCAACAATACAAGGACCAATATCAAAAAATAGCTGCTGCTCTGAAAAAAAATTAATAAAAAAAGTGTAAAATTATTTTTTTCGGTGTATTAGTATATGTGACTACTACTACCCATAAATACAATCCCCATCTAATCCTGCTATTGATGTTTACCATTATTTTGCTATATGGTATTTATGCTGATTATTGGTATTTCTGCTTATCCTTAATACCGATCACTTATGTTTATTTTTATCATGTATCAATAAAAAGAAGCTTGGTCTATATATTAATTTCAGGGATTCCAGTTTTATTAATGTTTATTTTAAAGGATCAAATCTTAATAGAACACATTAGTCAATGAATTGACAAAATCTTACATTTCTCCATAAAAAATGTGATTCAAAAATTTGCAACTAATCATTATGATTCTAAAACAGGATCATTCATTAATCTAGTTATGTTCAATGTGAAAATAGGAGAAGCTAAGAATGTATACCATGACATGATCGATTTATCCATCGTGTATTTAATCGTGGTTAGTGGTTTTCATATTTCTATTCTAAAAAGAATGGTTAAAAAATGTTTTAAACACATTCCGATTTGTGGTGATGTTATTTCCATTTTACTAATTGTTTTTTATTGTTATTTATTGAACTTTGCCACAAGTGTCACGCGTGTGCTTTTAATGTCTATCTTGACGATAGTCATTAAAAAATGAGTGAAAAGTCGCTTTGACATTTTGACATTAAGTGGATTGGTTACTATAGTGTTAGGCCCTAGTTGTGTTTTTAATATTGGATTCTGTATGAGTTATCTTTGCACTGTAGCCATTATTTATGTGTATTCCTTACAAATTAAAAACTTGCTATTCGAATGCTTGCTAGTTAATGTTTCTGCCACAATAGTTAGTCTTCCATTTGTGCTATCCATGAGTCAATCAATTAGTATCTGGACAGTTATCAATTCATATGTTTTTTCTTATGTTTTTGCCTTTATCTTTGTTTATTTTATATGTTCATTTTGAATTATTTGAATTGCTCCTGTTCAAGCGTTCATTGTGGGGATAGCATTTAAAATTATTGAGGCATCATGATTGGTGAATGTGATTCTATACGAGAAACCATTTCCAGATTTTATACTTCCATTTTATTATTTAGGAGTTTATTTATCAATAAGAATGCTAAAATTCATTTAAATATCTAGAGGTTATATGAGTTTAATATTGTGAGTGTTTATTGGAATTGGTTTCATTGGAAGTCTTGCTTTGACATTAGCTGCAGTTTTTAATATCCGTAAAGCTATTAAAACTAAATCCTATGGTCATATCCATGTAAGCACGCAAGTGATGTTTGCTATAGCCAATCTCATGTTTTTCATCTATGCATTAGGGATTTCGATTATAAGTTATGACCAAGGGCATTTTTGGAATAGTGCTCCGACATGAATTGGTAATTTTATCCCTCTCATTCTTAATGTTATTTTAATTGCTGGTAGAATAAAAATGAATAGGCAGATTAAAGCAAAGGTTCAATAATCGCTATAATAGGTAACAAATGATCACTATTTTTTACAGCGAAGACAAAAATAATTTAGCATATGAAATTCACAAAGTTGTGAATTTTCACAATGCTACACCAATTGTTCACTTACACTTTGATGATAACCACCAAGAGATTATTGATGATGTCTCCCAAACAGACTTATTTGAGACTAATAAAATCTATTTAATTCATGAGTCATCATTTTTAGTTTCACCAAAGACTAAAGATGTCCAACTATTAGAATTGTTACAAACAATAGACGCCACGATTTATTTATTCTTAGAAACTAAAAAAGCGATTTCTCCGCCAAAAGAAGCTATTGTGAAAAAGATTCCTAAATTTGTACAATCATCAAAGCACGCTCTTGTGAATAATCTTTTACTAGCCAATAAATTTAAGTTCGCAAGCAGTGTTTCGCAAGATAAGTTTGAAAATTTATTAGCCAATGATCCATTTTTAATTGAAAGTGAACTAAACAAATTATTTCTAGCAAGTACGAATAATATTATTGACGAAAAAGTTCTTGAACAAGTTATTAACGATTCTACAGAGTTAAACATTTTTAAATTAACCACTCATTTGTTATCTAATGATAAAAAGCAATTAATTAAGCTCTATGATAATTTAATTGTTTTAAAATATCAACCCGTGGAATTAATTCAAATTATGGCTAGTCAACTTTTCACAATGAAATTATTAAAAATTGCGATTACTAAAGGATATTCATCGGCCCACATTGAAACCGAACTCAAAATTCCTAAATATGTTCAATTTGTCAATCATGACATCTTAAATAAGGTCAGTATGAAAAACCTTGACCAAATAATTATGGACTTGACTTTATTAGACTATAATTTAAAACACAATTTGATCAACCCTTATCAAGGGTTAAAATTAGTATTGGTGAAATAAGAACATGGCATTTGACTCAAAAAAAGAACAAAAAAAAGTTGTTACAAATCTTACAACTATTTTTAATGCGCCATCAATGAAGGCTGCTCTTACTCAGCCAAACTTACAATCCATCATTGAAAAACAATTAAATATTCTTGCTTATTTAGAAAACTACAACAAAAATAAAATTCTTAAATCAGATACTCTCTTAAAAAAATATAACGAATTGAGTACCAAATCATTTGTCATTGACAAGAACATTGGATACACAGATAATGATGTCCTTGTAGATGACATAAATTATTTAGCTGTTTATATTCGTAATATTTATAAAGTAGACTTAGAAGCTTTAGCGGCTGGTAAAGAAGCTAAAATATCTACACCAACGGTAACGGATGCCACACCGCCAACTCCAGCTGCAACTGGATTTCCATTCATGATGCCTGGCATGATGGGCGCGGGAATGTCGCCTGAGAACAACCCAATGTATACGGCAATGGCTAACGCTCGCATTCAAGCCGATGCTGCTCAAGGTAAAGTTTATTTGTATAAAACTAAGCCGAAATTAATGCCTATTTTAAAAGGAATTATTGGTATTGGTTTATTTATTTGTGCTTTAGCTTCAATTTTTGTTGGTATTGGTATGGCAGTCAGCAATGGATCTAGCTACATTGCAACTGCAACAAATGTTGAATGGTCCAATAGTTTAGGTATGGAATCAATTATGTATTTTATTTTTGGTGCAGCCGTGCTATTTTCGGCCTATTCAATAACTAGTCCATTGTTATATAAGAATACCAAACGTTTTAATGAAAACCGTTTATACCGTTTTCAATGGCAATCTTTTATAATGACAATAATTTTATTTATGTTTATTGTCATATTTGGTTTAGTTAATGGCGACCGATACATATTTTTACCTTCGTGTGCCCCATGAAACGATGCAGCTGGACCTGCTAGTGAAAAATTTGGACTTTGAGTAGCATACATTGGTTACATTGCGTTATTAGCCTCTTTTGGTATTGCTATTATTGGTGTTATTGTTGCTTCAACCAACAATCCTAAAGTAGATAGTGAAAGGTTAAATGCTTTAATGCGTCAATACTTAGATGAAATGACCAAAGCACCACCGGGTGCTGGAGCAGTGCCACCCGTCCAATAAGCGGGTTGCAAACACAAAGTAGGTTATTATGTCGGATCACACACAACGTAGACGTAAAACATTTCTTAAATTTTTATTTCCTTTTTATCCAATTAAAGTTTTTAGTTCAACTAAATTAATGTTGATATTAGCTTTATTGTTTGCTTTGCGACTAATACTACAAGTGATTAATATTCCCATTCCAGGGTTTGTATTAAACTTTTCTTTTGCATATTTGCCAGTCATGATATTAGGATGATACTTTGGACCAATCTATGGATTAATTTGTGGCGCCTTATGTGATACGATGTGTTATTTAATTTTTCCTGGTGGACTTTGGTTTTGAATGTATGCGATTCAAGAACCAATTGTAGGATTAATGGCGGGACTATTTGCTTCGTGGTGTATTTACAGAAGGTCAAAACCAAAAATTAATGTTGGTGTTGATATTGCAATTCAACAAGTGGTATATATTTTATTTGCAGCGGCTTGTTACACTATTATTGCTCTTTGATTAACCAACGGTAATCTTTATACAACACAAGTAGATGTAATTTACCGTTGGTTATCTTTATCATTAATTACCGCATTCTTTATATTAATGGAAGTGTATACTTTCTATAATTTATCGGTAAATAGTACCAATAAACAACATAACATTACATTTATCTATACGCTGATCCTAGTGGCGCTTGTCGCTTTGGTGTTCTCGTTTATGCTAGGACCAATATCCACAGCTTCCTATTTAGAATATTTAAATGGAGTACCACCAGCGAACTGAGTAAAGTATGGAGCAGTCTATTATTTAATCCCAAGAATAGTCGTGCAAAGCATAAAAACCCCACTAGAAGCGGCTTTATTGACTTCTTTAGTGTTAGTGCTTGACCCAACTGTCAGTCGCATTATGGCTAATGTTAAAAATCGTTGGGAATAAAAAAATGGCCATTAAGCCAATTTGTTTTGTCGTTTTAATGTTTTAACAGTACGCGCTGATACTTTTACCTTCTTAGAAGTATTCTTGCCAGTTTTAACACGAACGGTTTGTAAATTAACATTTCACACTCTACGAGAATGATTTAAAGCATGGCTACGCTTATTTCCACGTAACGGTCCTTTTCCACTTATTTGATCACGACGACTCATAATTATTAATGACGACAATTATATAGAAAAATTAAGAATAAATACAAACAAGCAAAATAAATAAATACAAACAAGCAAAATAAATTTACTATTGAGTTAAAAATTAATTGGATGTCTACGCCTAATTAAATATGATTTATTTTTATTCAGCATCTGGCAAAGTAACGTTTACCAAATCTTGTGGTGCGAAATGCATTATCATCTCTTGATCGTCTTGAGGAGGAATAATCTCGTCATCATCTTGTATAATGTCGCTATGGAATGCATATGGAGTTACACCCTCACCCAATGCAAAAACAATGTCTGTTTGATCCTCGCTAGTTCTTATTCCACTAGTGAATGTTGAGGTCATATTATCTTTAAGTCTAAATTTTGAATGATGATAAGTGTGAGTCACACCATCCGAACTTAGTGCATAAATTGTTTTTTCAGTAACAAATTTGTACAACTTGCCGTTATGAAAATCTACATCGATTGAATAGTCTAATGTATAAAATTTCCAACCTAATGCCTCATCTAGGTCAACTATCATTTTTTCAAAAGTCATATCGGCATTAATTCAATTCAAAGCATTGATATGTTTACTAAAATCTGTTAGAAATTTTTGATTATTGGATTTATTTTCATATGGTGATGTCTGATAATTAGCTCTAGGTAGAACATTGCAATATGAATTGCTAGATGTTAAGTCCCAATTGCGTATATCATCAATATTAGCTGTAAAATGGACTTCACGTATTCCTCCAATCCCACAACTTGTAGTAATAAATGGAATAGTAGAGAGTAGTCCCCCCCCTAACAATCCTATTGATAATGTCGCCATTAATTTAGTCCTTGATTTCATTTATTCCTCTCTAGAAGTAATCCGTAATTTGATAAGAACTTATTATAACTATCCTAGAGGCAATGTTATTGGGTATCTTTACTATGACCAAAATTAATTTGATGGATACGGTTGATCAATAAAGTTAGATTGAATTCAATTTTGATATTTATTATGCAAGATTGTTGTCGAGTCATAGTAATCTTGTCAATATTGTTTAATTGCAGTTTCTTGATTAGCAACCCATAATGGAACGAATGTTGACAAACCATGAGCTTGGTTATAAGAACTGTCTACATAACCGGAAGGTAAAAAATAATCGTTATATAGAACGGCGCTATCAACGCTATTTTGTAATGTAGTTATTTCAGACGTTTTATCAAAGAAGCTTGAAAGATACCAAATATCTACGAGCGGCATGCTACCATATATTTGTGGTCTTTGAATGTTGGCTCTGAACTGATCAAAATTAGGATTATCTTCTTTATCACCAATTCAATCAATCCATTCGTTAAAACTTTGCATTACTTTAGCAATTTTTGATTCATCAATTATAGACATGGCAGCAGGAACACGATATTCTTTTTGGATATCAAAGTAGTCGCTACAAATTGCTTTGCCAATTTGTAAGCCTGAAGCCGATGGGTTGTCAATGATGTAATCATATAGTTTGTTCCAATGGATTACTCCAGGATAACCGTTATCAGGATCCATACTTGCATTACGACGATAAGTAATTGGCTCTTCGGAGGCCACTAGATATTGTGTATGCGGGGCCATTACATTCGCGACATCAAGATTAGCCATTAAACAATTATTCATGTAAGTAAAGTCAAATTTCTGATTAGATCCTGCTAAAGCTTCGGACAATTCCTCTAACTCCAAGCGATCATTGCCGTATGTGTTATCGTAATTTAATCCACGATATGCGGCCCCATGATCAAAAAAGCAAAGGCCATAGTGTTTAGATTCAAAATTGGAGATGCCGTATTTCAAAAATTCTTCAAGACAGGCGGCCTTACCCATGTTTTGTTCTGTGTAATGTTCTAGTTCTTTATGCTCGCTACCTACAAATTGTCAATATTGGATATTGTTGTTAGCTGAATTGTCAATTCATTCATTGCCCCATGATTTGGATCCACCAGTGACAGCAATAATTTTAACGTTATCAGATGCTTTTGCTTTTAACATAGAGTTAATTGCTAGTGACATTGAACGATTACCTTCATCATTCTCAAAATCAGAACCTGTCAAATAACATAAAATAGTTCAACTATTGTTAAGCGAACAACTAGAGATGGAAATAGCAACAGATGTTCCTAAAGAAACAATTGCTATTCCGCTCAATAAATGTTTAAATCTTTTTTTCATAATTTATTAACCACCTACCACACCTGTTGGTAATGCTCACCCACCAAGATTTGTTAATGCTCCGGGGTTGATGATTCAATCATTATATGCATCTTGAGCAGCCTCGCTTCCGTCAGCATTCATTATATGTAGAGTGGTACCTGATTCAGGGTTATCTGCAAAAGCATCATCACCAACTGCATTTAGTTCATTGACACTGCCAACACCTGCAACAATATATGCATCAGTTAAACTTGTGCAAGCTTTAAAAACCATCTCGCCAATTTCCATGATTCATGAATGGAATGTAATTTTTTTTAGATGACTACAACTTGCAAAGATGCCAAATTCACCCAAATCTTTAGTTGGGGCTAAATCTACCGAAGTTAATGATGTGCATCCACCGAATGCTGAGAACCCAATTGTAATTTCCTCCATTAAGGGGATTATAGGGTACTCAACATTTTCTAATACAGTACAATTAGCGAATGCTAAATCACCAATAGATGGGACTCCAAACGTGGTATGTAAATCAAAGTGTTCAATTTTAGAACCGGCAAAAGCACCATCACCAACATAAGACAGATTATCTATGTTTGTTAAATCAATGTCTACGGGGCATGCTGCGAATGCACCATCGCGAATAGTGTATGATATATAACTTTCAACTGGTTCAAATGTAATTGATTCGATATTGGTCGGAATTGTGGACGATGATAAAGTCATGTCAAAAAATGCACTCTCCCCAATTCCATAAACATATTGGGAATTGATCATAGCGGGGATAATCATTTTTGTATATTCTGGATCGCTATCAAAGAGTCCGGTAATTAGTCCATAGTCATCACCAGACGCGAACATATAACAACTTGCTGGCATTACCTTCGGATCCATATTAGCGTCAATGGATAACGATTTGGAGACGCCAGATGTATTACAAACAAAAATATTGGTTATCGAGTAAGCAGATGCTAGTTTATTTTCGTTCTTAATTGTTAACTCACAATTTTTATTTCCTGAAATAGTTGTTTTAAAATTAGCGGCATAATCTTGATCAAAAACCCAATGAAACTCACCACCATCTACTTTAGAATGTGCGGTCAACTTTACGCTTGTATCAAATGCCAAATAATTATCTACAAGAGAGTCATAGCTAATAGTGACACCATCAACGGTCGCACAACTAGTAAGCGATGCACCAATAACACCACCACACATGATTAATGGGAGTATCAAGCAATGCTTTCAATTTAGATTTTTTTTCATGCAAATTATTATATGTTAATGTAGAAACAAACTTTACCAAATAAAAGTCACCTATAGGTGAAGTTGTTGAGATCTATTGTTGAGCTCTATAACATAAATAAATGGCTATTAAATAAGTAATTGTATAATTAATGGTGAAGATTTTTCGTGCAATTGTTTCAATAGTACCTATGGTTGCGGTCATTGCATTATCTTGTACTAGTTGTGGTATTTCGCAATACACGAATATTGATGATGTTTTGTCGTGCAAAAATGGTTGATATAAAACTTTAAGTTCTGATTTTTCTAAAGGTACAATGCCTGATAAATGAGCTATACGTGGCGACCACGAAGCACGAGACTGCGGTGGAGAAACTTTCTATTGAGACAATGACGAGGTTAGTTTTCCACCTTCTACCGATCATCTCAAAATAAATTACGAACAAAAGGCAAGCGAACTTAACACCACTGGTTGTATTGAAACTAAGACAACTGAAACCGACCCTGGCTTTAACCAAGCATTCGGTTATTGAGAAGTTGATTGTAAATTATTACAAGAGCAATATGGTTGGTCTGCTTTTTGATTACAATGTAATGGTGAATCTCAAGTTGGCAATGGTGGTCGAGATGGTAGTGAGATTGATATTTTAGAATCGCTATACTATATAGAACCAAAAAACACAGTTCGTATCACTACCCATTGTGATGGGTATGATGATACACCGATTTTTGGACATCACAAAGAATTCTACAAAATAGCAAGTTATACGGATAGTGGCAACCAACCAATAAGTTTTTACGATGGTAATTACCACAAATTTGGATTACTTTGAACTCCAGAACGTTATTACATGTACGTCGATCGTCACCTAGTTATGGAAACAGATGGGGGGGGTGTTGTTGGTATTTGTCAAGTTCCAGTATATGCCATTCTTTCTGGGCATATGGGACCTGGTGGAAATAATTTTGGTTATGAGAATATCAAGTTCAGTGATTACACTGAACCTGGTGAATTTGATATACGATCTTTTAATTGCTATCAAAACTCTCATTTCGAGAAATACATTAGACAAACATCTGACTTTTCTTAAAACATAATATCCACTTTGTCAAAACAAATTATGATTTTTTAACGAAAAACTTATACAATTAAAGTCGGTTAAAACGGTGGCAGGGTTTTACAAACGTATAATATCTGACATTTTCTTAACCTAAAATATTTATTGGACATTTACCCAAGTGGTTGAAGGGTTCGGTCTTGAAAACCGAGAGGCGACGCAAGTCGCGCGGGGGTTCGAATCCCTCAATGTCCGCCATTTCGCGGAGTAGAGCAGCTTGGTAGCTCGTCAGGCTCATAATCTGAAGGCCGTGGGTTCAAATCCCACCTCCGCAACCAAAGGTCTCGTGGTATAACGCTCATTATTTCCCCCTGTCACGGGGAAGACACGGGTTGAACTCCCGTCGAGACCGCCATAAGGCTTCGTAGCTCAGGCAGTAGAGCAACGGACTGAAAATCCGTGTGTGGGGGGTGCAAATCCCTCCGAAGCCACCATTTCAAAAAGATGTCGCAACCCGATATCTTTTTTAATGACATATTTTGGTAATTTTTTATAAAAATCACATCTATGAGTAATTATAAAAATTTTACAACTGTTTAAAAATTGTTACAAGATCTTGATGAATTACCAATTCAGCTAGATGATCATATGAAGTTTTTTCATCGTTTAAAATAACCAAATGTTTTCCTCTAAACATGTAAAGAACACTACTAGCCGTTGAGACGTTTAATCCTGTGCCAGCTACAATTAACAAATCGGTACGGTTTAAAGATTCTTGACATTTTTCAAAAACACCTTCGTGTAAACTTTCACCATACAAAACTACTTTTGGTCGGACAATACCACCACAAGAACATAAAGGGATGCCCTTAGAGTTTTTAACATAGTCTACGTCATATTGCTTGTTGCACTTCATGCAATAGTTTTGATGTACTGTACCATGTAGTTCAATTACATTAGTGCTGCCAGCCAACGTGTGCAACCCGTCAATGTTTTGAGTAATGATCGCCCCCATTTTATTAGCTTTTTGTAGTTGCGCTAATTTTACGTGGATTAGATTAGGCTTGATATGATCCAAAAGCATTTGAGATTTATAGAATTTAAAAAACGCTTCAGTGTCGTTTAATAATGCATCAATACTTAACAAGTACTCAGCGTTCTTAAATTTTGTATAAAGTCCATTTTTACTACGGAAATCCGGAACCCCACTGGCCGTAGATACTCCTGCTCCGCTTAAAAGGACAAAAGTGGGATTATTTTTAATTAAGTCTTTTAATTGACTGATCGCCGTCATAAAAGTAAGTATACAAAACAAAAACCACCATTTAGGTGGTTTATTTGGTGCACTCGACGAGATTTGAACTCACACACCGTTAAGTACTACCACCTCAAGGTAGCGCGTCTGCCATTCCGCCACGAGTGCATTTCGCAATATTATATATAATTAATGTTTATGAAAAATACAACGATCCAAAATTTAGTCCTAAAATACTTCACAGAAATTTGTCGCATTCCCCACACAACAGGAAACGAGAAAGCATTAGCTACATATGTGGCTACACAGCTAGAAAAATTTGGTGCTAAAGTACAAATAGACAAAGTCGGGAATGTTTATGCTATTAAGCAAGGAAATCTTAAAGTAGCAAGCGTTTGTTTGCAAGCACACCTTGACATGGTTGGTGTCAAGACTCCAGAAAGTCATCACGATTTTTCAAAAGATCCAATTAAATATTATGAGGAAAATGGTTGAATTAAAGCACGCGATACTACTTTAGGAGCAGACAATGGCATCGGCATTGCGATGATTTTAGCGGCATTTGCAAATGGAGCTGATACACACGGTCAATTGGAAGCTATTTTTACCATTCAAGAAGAGACAACAACATATGGAGCAAAGCATTTGCCTAAAGGAATCATTAAAAGTAAATACTTTATTAATTTAGATAATGAACATGACGCTTCTGTAGTTGTGGGTTCATGTTTTAGTAATGAATTTATTGGTAATGTAAAGATTATCAGAACTACGTCTAGCAGTGACACGTGCAATATGATAATTAAATTAGGTGGAGGACATTCTGGACACTCTGGGAATGATATCCATAAAAAGATTATTAATATCAATGTTGAGTTATTCAATATGCTTAAAACTCTACGTACCAAGTATGAATTTAGCATTCTTGATGTCAAAACAGGTTCGGTAACGAATAGTATTCCAGGTGAGTGTTCAGTAATTATTCACACAAAGCATAAAATTATTAGTAATATCAAAAAGACTTTATTGATCCAAACTAACTTGTTAAAAGAAACGCTACCAAGCTATAACAAAATAATGCTTACTGTTGAAAGCACATTTTCAAAGTTAAAACCGTTAAAATTATCAGATAGTGATAAATTAATTCATTTAGTTTGTGCAGCTAACAACGGATTGAATAGATATAACTTTGAAAGATCGGTGACTGAACTATCAACCAACTTAGCTATTATTAAATTACAAGACGCAACAGCATCAATTGTTTGATTTCAAAGATCGCAGACAAATTATTTCCTCGATGAAATTAATAATAAATTAATCAGTTTGTTTGCATTAGCTAGTGGTGAATGAAAAATTCAAAATCGTGACATTGGCTTAAAAGATAATGGTGATAATATACTCACGAGAAACATTTCTCAAATTGCCATGAAAAAATTTAACCATAAGATGGATATTATTCAAGTGCACGGAGCGATTGAAATTGCGGAAATTATGAAAAATAATACAAGCGTTATTCCGGCTGCAATTGGTCCAAACATTGTTTATCCGCACACCACAAATGAATGTGTAGAAATTAAATCTATCATGTATATTTATGCTCTATTACAAGAACTACTAAAATCTTTGAAATAAAATGAAAAAAAACATTATTCCCGTTCATCGCCTTAATAAAGGAATCGTATTAAGCACATTGTTGCTAACATATGCGATTGTTTTTGTCGCATTAGCATTAACGGTTGGATCAGCAAATATGACTAGTGCTGAAATGATTGGTTGTTGTGTTAATGCAGGGATTATTGCATTAGCATCTTTAGCTTGGTCTGGGATTACAACATGAAGAATTGTTAAACGGACCAAAAAAAACGATTTTACCAATTGAATAATTGCAGGGCAATATGTTCCACTTTTTGGCGCAATTTCAAATTTCATTATTCTTAAAAGAGAATTAAAAGTACATAAAGGGGAACAGATTTTAAAAGACCCTAATTTTAAACACAAGAAAGAACCAATGAGTGTTCAAGTTTTATTGGTGGTGGTTACCATCGTTGTTGTCTTAGCCATTTGATTAGTGTATTCCGTGGTTGGTCATACAACAAGTAGTGATGGCAGTACCACCTTTGTCATACCTGGTATTGTGGACATTATTTTATCACCGATTAAAGGTTTTATTGAAGGTGCTGAAATTATTATTTACTTGTTAGTAATGGGTGCCTTTTTACAAGCAGTTAATTCCTCTAAGGCGTTAGAAGCTGGTATTGGTAGGATGGTAAAAAAATTAAGAGGCAAAGAATTAATTATTATTCCAATCATCATGATCTTATTTTCAATTGGTGGAGCAACGTTTGGGATGTGTGAAGAAACAATTGCTTTCTATGCGATCGTGATGCCAATAGTTTTAGCGGCCGGTTTTGACGGAATCACTGGCGTTATTATTATTTTGTTTGGTGCTGGTATCGGCGTATGTAGTTCCATCATTAATCCATTTATGATTATGACGTCTGTTGATGCTGTGAATAGTGAGCACATCACCAACCCTATCACTGGTTCTATCATCAACATGTCTCTTTCCGATGGCATTGCTTTTCGAAGCATTGTTTATGTCGTATTCCTTGCCATTGGTATTACATTCTCAATGCTCTATGCTAAAAAAGTAAAAAAGCACCCTCACAAGTCATTAGTTTATGAATTGAGTACCATTCATAAGAAAGATTTTGCTTTTGATGAAAAAGCAATTCCTGATTTAACAACCAAACGAAAAATAACATTAATTATTTTTGCATTAGCATTTGTAATGTTAATTGCTGGTGCTATTCCATGACACGAGTTGACTGGTTGGAATGGATTCCAACAATTAAATGATTGACTAATTGATGTGTTTCCTTTCTTGGGTTCTGGTGTTGGTTCCCTTGGGAGTTGATATTTGGCTACATTTGCCATGTTATTTTTAACAGCGGCATTTTTAATTACTTTATTAAATTGACAAGGTGCTAATAATTTTTATAAAGAATGTATTGTTGGGGCAAAGGATTTTTTAAGTGTTGCAATTGTGATTGCTCTTGCTCGAGGTTTATCGTTAATTTTAACGGGATCAGGATTTAATGTTCTCATCACGGATGGCATTAAAGGCGCCCTGGGCATTAATGCCATCTTGGGTGTTGTTATTTTATTTTTAGCATTTATTGTTATTTCAATTTTTATTCCTAGTACTAGTGGATTTGCTTTTGCAGTGTTTGGGCCCATTGCCGCTCCTGCAATTGCGGGATCGGGATTGTATGGAATATCCGGAGGATATACTTTGGCTGGTGGAATTGCTTCAACATCAATCGCTAATGGTCTAGTTAATTTGTCTTCCCCAACCGCTGGACCATTTGTAATCGGGTGTGAAATGGCTAGAGTACCTTTGAAAAATTTCTACCAAGTTGCTTGGAAGCTATTATTAATTTTGTTTGTAGTTGGATTAGCATTATTAATTGTTGGCTTATGATTACCAAAATCAATTATGGGACAATAATTGGTCGTATAAATTTACATCAAAAGCATATCTATCATATATATTTATGGTCTCTTAAATAAAGAGACATTAAAATGAAAAACGGTCAACCGCAATCCATTCAAAAAAAATCTGCTTCTAAAAAAATCAGTTTTTTTAGTGTTGTTTTATTAGTAATAGGCTCCACGCTTGGTGCTGGTATTTTTTTTAAGAACAATGAGATTTTAAATAATAATCATGGATCAATTTGATTAAGCTTCGTTTGCTGGGGTGTGGCAATTCTTGGTGTTATCGCGATGGGCATTACCTTGGCTGAAATGTCTTCTGGTTCCAAACAAAATAACAAAGAAGGTGTTATTGGTTGAGTCAAAACATTTAATAACAATTACATGTATAAAGTGGCAAGATGCTTTATGACTTGAATATATTCACCACTTAGTTTTTTCTTTCTACCATACTATGCACTTCTATCAATTCAAGATGGTATTAGCTTAGCTGGTGTTACAATGATTCCTTGGTATGCCATCGTTATTTGTTCTTTCCTAGTAATGATCTGGTTAGCATTATCTGCGGGATTTTCTGTAAAAGCCGCACACGTTCAAAATTGAATCATTACAGCTGTGAAATTTTTTCCAGTATTGATCGTAATTGTTTTAGGATTTTTAATTTTTGGAACTAATCATGGTACGCTTCCTACTCCTGAGCCAAAACCTGAAGGCACTAATCTATTTACGGATCTCACACCACTTTTTGGTGTCATCGCATCAGTTCCTGCAATCCTTTTTGCCTTTGATGGATTTTATACCGTGTCTTCAAATACATTAGAAATGAAAGAGCCTAAAAAAGCACCGTTAGCGATGGTTGTTGGTTTATTAATATTGTCCGTGATTGATGTATTAATTACTTTAGGGATGTTACTAGGAACCCAAGATGGTAGTGTATCAAGTTTAACTGACTGACTAGCTGACCATAACTTAATCTGGTTGGGTGTAGCATTAGACATCATGATCGGTATTGGTGTTTTTGGGATACTAAATGGTTTTGCTTTGTTTGATTCGTTTTATTACGGAGCACTCATTAAAATTGGCGAACTACCATTTTCTAGCAAACTAAAAAAATACCGTATCAATGTTGGCGGGACAATTTATAAAACCATTTGTGCTATTATTGCTTTCGTGGTATTTACCACTATTGGTCTTTTTTATCTTAAAAGTGGTAGCTACGATGTTCCAGGGGAATTTGATGAACGCTCCCAACGTTTATACACATTTGTAGATACGATGGCAAATTGAACTGCTTTATTATCGTTTGGATGCATTGCCATTGCTCAAGTTGGTGCTTTAAGAAATCGCAAGACAAAGAAAGTTAAAGTACAAAAGACCATACTATTCATGCCATGTGCTATTTTTAGTGTTTCTTTAGTTGCTCTAGGTGGAGTGTATATTGTTGCCGAACAAGTGGGCAATGTTATTATCACCGGAGCACATTTAATGGGAAATACGATGTCAGCATTGGATGGTTTAGTGCCAACATGTATTTCTCTTGGTGTTTTGGCTTTATTTCTTTTAGTAATGTTCATTTATCCAATCTTTGAAATAAGACACAATAAACGTAAAATTAGTATGTTAGTAGATACAACAATTGAATAACTTATGCAAAAAAAAACAAAAAATATAGAAAAACTCAATAAACCAATTAACCAAATGTCTAAAAAAAAGAAAATAGGATTTTTGTCAGCAATTATGTTTGTGATTGGTTCATCAATTGGTGCTGGTATTTTCATCAAAAATGGAGAAATCACCACCAATACAGGTGATAGTATTTTACTTGCAGTAATTGCATGAGTGATAGCCTTCGTTGGCATTTTTTCGATGGCACTAGCTTTAATCGAAATTGTTTCTGCAAGTAAGGTTGATAATAAAGAAGGCATTGTTGGCTGGGTAAAAACTTTTAGTAATAAATATTTATATTTAGGTTGTAGGAATTTTATGGCTTATGTATATTTACCAATCAACATTTTTGCAATGCCATATTACGTTGTTCAACAGTTGAATGAAGGTGTTGGTTGGGATGCAGAGTGATATTGAGTCGCCTTAATTGCTTTTGCGGTAATGGTGTATTTTGTTATTACAACTGCATTATCGTCTAAATTAGCCAATATTCAAAACTGAATTTCACTAATTATTAAATTTTTTCCATTAATCGTAGCGACATGTATTGGTTTTGTTTACTTGGCAATGAATAATGGTCAATTTACTAACAACCCCATTACACCCATGCCAACTCCTGAAGACAAAACCCAAGTGTATTTTAATAACATTAGTCCAATATTGGGTATTTTTATGTCAATTCCATCAATCTTATTTGTTGTCGATGGTTTTTATTCGTCTACCGCAATTCAAACAAGCATGCGTGAACCAAAGAAAATGAGCAAAGCAATATTAGTTGGTTTGATGGTTATTACAGTGATTGATCTTCTGATTGCTTTGTCTTTAATGTTTGGTCCAAAGCAAGGTGGCGGCATTGGTATATTTAGTGATTGGATGCCGAGTTGGCTTTACGAAACTATGCAAATTCTAATTACAATTGGTATTTTAGGAATCGTGAATGGTATGTGTGCTTATTCTGGGAAGATGTATGAAGATATGATTGAAAATAAAACAATTTTATTTCATAAACAAATTGTTGAGCGATTCGGTTTGAGCACAAAGAAAGCAACCATTTTTTATGCACTAGTGATTAATATAACTATTTTTCTACTTGCCACACTTATTGGTTGCTTCTTTATCAATACATCAATATACACAGAATACAGTAGCGATAGATTATGCTCACTGTATTCATTTATAGATTTGACGGCCAATTGGACTTCTCTATTTGCCTTTTTGATTATCGTTATGTCTTTGATTGGTGGCTTGAGAAATCGCAAAACGAAAGAAGTGACCGTTACCAAATCTAAATATTTCTATGTCCCAGCCATTATCACAACGGTTATTATTTTTACCAGTGTGGTGATGGAAATCGTTAAATCGGTAGGCAATATAGGATTGGCAATTGCCTGATTTAATGATTTTGACGATCGAAAATATGCGGTGGAGCGTTTAGTCGGTTCTATCCTAATGGTGTTAACTATGATTTTATTTTTTATGGTTATTGCTTGACCGACTATGCATGCTAAAGTGTCTAATAAATATAGAATGAAGGTGCAATAATATGAAGTATATCTATTTACCGCAAGGTGTGTGTTCTACTCAAATGAATATTGAAATTAACAATAATAAAATTACAAGTTTTGAAATAGTTAACGGTTGCCCCGGTAATACCAAAGCCATTAGTAAACTACTAATTGGTATGGATGTAGATCATGCTATTAATAAATTGACTGGTATTGCTTGTCGTAGTAGAAAGACATCTTGTCCAGACCAAATTGCCAAAGCTCTTACTCTCATTAAACAAAAAAAGTTGCTACCTGTTAAATAGCAACTTTTTTATTTGGTGCACTCGAAGGGACTTGAACCCCCACTCCGTAAAGAACTAGATCCTAAGTCTAGCGCGTCTGCCAGTTCCGCCACGAGTGCTTGGCATATATATTACCAAAATAATTGGTAATCACGAATGGAAACTAGATATTTTGAATTGGGAATTAATGATAATCATATGGTCTTTAGGTACTCTGGATACTTCATAGGTCATTGTATTTTATCTTATAATTTATTAACAATGGAGAGTGTATGTTTAATCGAGGCGTAGCAAAAACAATTGCAATTATAAGCGCACTAGCGGTAGCAATTGGAACTGGAGTAGCAGGATTAACAATCGCACTAGTAGATCGAAACAGCGTGGATAACATTAGGGTTGGTGACTCGGTTACTGTTACAAACATGAACGTCAATGCCATACTGAAAAAGGCTAAGGATAAATTAAGCCTATTACCGGAAATGCGTTGAAAAAATTTCAACGATAAGGACATAACCGTTGGTGAAGCCAATCAGTCATTAACTAGATTCTCGTCTGGAGATTTGTCTTATTGAGAACTAATCTATGCATTGGCAAATGATAAAAAACAAAATCTATCTAAAGAGAATAGTGTGACATTTAATACATCTGATTTTTGAAATGAATCTTTAGATAGTTTTAGTATGGGTAAAATAATTTTCGATGGTGATAAATATGATTTTAGTAACATGGAAGCCTATTGTGAATATCAATGAATAGGTGCTGACAATGACTTTATGTTTGCTATCTCGCCAACAACCGTTAATGAAGACTTTCCTAAAAACATTGATTTTACTTCTAAATACTATTCTGGGTATGAATTACGCACTATAGATATGACTGACCCCCCATTTTCATTAGACATTGGTTCAATTGTTGATGCCGAAAATATTTATGCACAAATCTATGGCACAGGGTTGCCAGACGATGGTTCAAAATTTGCATACTGGCGAAATAAAATAGCTACTGATTCTGACTATACATGTACTGTCGCTCAATTTAATGATGAGTTAAGAGCAAATATGGGTAATTTAGACGAGATGTTATATTATGACTTAATATCGTGATTAGCCCTTAACACATTAAATAAGAATTTAACTATGTATACCGACGAATTACCAGGCATGTGGATTGGTAAAACCGCAGAGCAAACATGATGATCTGATGAACCAGATTATCAATTTATCCACACATCATTTTTCTTTAATGCTCAAGCTAACATTGTTTACAATGACGACTTTGACTCTGAAAAGACATTTGGGTATTTTTGATTCAGGGATGATATCAATGGTCAAAGTAGTACTCCTATAACAGTGGAATATGCTAAGAATAGTACCGACCACCAATGGTATCTCTCAATAACAGGGATGTATGAAGATGAATTTAGCAATGTTGTTCCAAATAAAACTATTTTAATTGAATCCAATCTTTTAAATTCAACTGATACATCCAAAATAACTTAAAATTTGACATTAAAAAACCACCATATATTTAGTGGTTTATTTGGTGCACCATAAGGGACTCGAACCCCTGACCCAATGATTAAGAGTCATTTGCTCTACCAGCTGAGCTAATGGTGCAAAATAATTTTAAGTATTATAATTAATAAGTATGATTATTGGAGAGAACAATGAATAAGCTTAAAATTGCATTAATCAGTACAGCAGCAGTAGCGGTTCCCGCTGCCGCAATCGCTGTACCGTTGAGCATGACGGCAGAATCAACTGATGAAATTACTTTAACAGTCCCACAAGGACAAACTTTATCTATTCTTGGCGAGACCGTCACTATTAATGCCAATGTAAAATCGCGTAAACCAGTTGCTTGAAAACACGACGCTGCCCCTGGATCAATTGTGTTCAAAGCATTTGATGATTGTGTGCAAATTACTTGTTCCAAGAACATTGAAGATTCATATTCATTTAATATTTGGGGATCTGTTGGAAATACGACTAGTAACGCTATTCGAATTTTTTTAGTACCACAATCTACCAATGTTGAATTAACTTTCAATGGTACCGATGTTTTACAAGATCAAGGTAGCACGGTTACAATTGTAACTTCTTATACTAATAAACAAGGGGCAACCACTTGAGATTATGGTACATTGCCAGCTGGTGTAAGACTACAATCACAAACTGACAATGAAATCCAGTTTTATGCAACTCAAGATGTTGCGACTAGTGGCACATTTTTTGTTACAGCTACTAACAATAAATTTCGTAGCAATCGATTAACCGTATCTTTAATTCTACCAATTACTAGTGTTGCACTTTCCTACCAAAATAATGAAACAAACCCAATTCACACTTTATCATTTGCAGGATCATATGTTGCGATAAAAGCAGAAGTGAAGCATTCATCCTTGCCAACGCAATGGGCTTACGCTTTGCCAACAGGTTTAACTACTGATGATATTACAGTTGATCAGCGTGGAGATCTCATAATTTTTACAATTGAGCATGACAATCTTACTGTAGATGCAACAAGTTTTGGAGTGACGGCTACTAATAACAATCAAAGTGCAACCCTAAATGTTTATGTCCAACTTGTTGATCGAAGTGATCGAATTGTTGTAACTTCTGATGCGATTCCATCAGGAATTGTCTATCAAAATAAAACTAATTTTCCTAACGCCCCCCACATTAAATGTCCGATTTGGAAACCTGGGCATATAACTTATACCCCTAATTTCACTGATTCGGAAGGGGACCCCATTGACTCAGATAGAATTACTGATATTTCATGAAATACGATAGATAGTCGAAACCCTACATCATTTCAATATGATCAAAATAGTAATGGTCAGTTAGAAGTTAGTTGAGCCGAAGGGGCGTATATGGAATACGATAATGCTTGTGTTTTAAGATTTACAATATCGGCAAAGATCGACGGAGATTCAATTTTGGATGGTGAAGAACTAGAAAACGATATCATTATTAACATTGATTTTGGAACCATCACGGGCGTCAAATGGGATGATGAAAAGAAACCACCAGTAAATCTTTATGGAGATAGTGGTACAGTTGATTTTGCAGCAAAAGTATACGGCCAAGGGCAACTCGACCACACATACTATGATATTATTTGAGCCGATATTCAATATGACGATGGCACAGGACCAAGCCCCACTCCACCCAGTGGATTATCTGTTACCCAAACACCATCTGGAGACAATAATGATAATAATAGATTAGCTTGGACTTATACTGGTACCGCTGATTTACAAACATCTATCACAGTTAAAGCGGTCTCGCAGGATGATACACTTTATGTGGCACAGAAAATTAATATGACATTAAAGCAAACTACTGGTGTGGTAATTTCTGGTCCAAGTTTCATCGCTACCAATCTTGGTAAAGCAGGGTCAGCCGATTATACGGCCACCTATGCGGGCACATCCACAACACAAGAAACAACTTGAAGTGTTGCTTGTGATACAGCACCACCATCTACTTTTACAATAACCCCTAGTGGAAGCCTTCATGAACATGCGAAACTTTCTTGGGATCCGGGAAAGTTAAATGCTGCTAACTATATCGCTAAAATTACAGCAACATCAACAGCAAACCCAGCAATTTCTTTTGAATACGATGTTACAGTTCATAATCGTGGGGTTGTTACTGGGGTTACCGTCATTGGTGGAAATAGTATAACTAGCACGGCAACGGCGACCGTTAATGGTGTCAATGTTGATCAAGGGGTAAACTGAAGTATTGAAGTTAATTACACTTTATCAAAAGGTTGTCAAATGTCTGTTTGGTTAAAAAATCAAACACTAACAACAACACAATTTGATGGTACTGCAGTTGGAATGGGTAATATGATCGCAAATTGGATTGTCACAGCTACATCTATTCAAGATAGCACAAAAAATGGTGGTGCAACTGGTTCGTGAGATGCCAGCAATTGATAAACAATTAATTATTTTTTTCAATTAGGATTATTAGGTTCATTTCGAAATTTCAAGATTTGTTGAGATTCTTGACTCGAAATGAATTTTTGTTTTACAGCTTCTATTATTAATTCGTCCAATGTACACAATGAATAAGATATGCATTTGGTTACTTTGAAATTATTAATACATGGTTTCATATTGTAACTAAAGATGCTAACAACACCTAAAACTTTAATCTTATTTGTTCTTAATATTTTGACAACTTCTAAACAAGAGTTACCAGTCGATAGTAAGTCTTCGATTACGACTACTGGGTCTTTTGAATTTAGTTCTCCCTCAATGGCCTTAGCTCGGCCATGGTCTTTGACTTTTGATCTCACATATGCCATAGGCATATTTAAAATTTTGGAAACATAGGCGGCATGAGGAATACCAGCAGTGGATGTACCAACAATGGCTTTTGATTTAGGAAACTTGGCTTTAATTAATTTGGCAAGTTCACCTTCAATGTAATCACGAGTCTTTGGGTAAGAAACGATTAGTCTATTATCTGTATAAATCGGTGAAATAATTCCACTCGCTCATGTGAACGGATTAGATGGTCTTAAAAAGACCGCTTTAATTTTTAATAATTCATTAGCAACTTTATTCATCTTATTCTCCTAAAAAATCTTTTCGTATTTTTCGATACTCTTGTAATGGATTTTTGGCTTTGGTAATTGGTCTTCCGACTACAATGTAGTCAACTCTATTAGCGTGTGCTTCTTTCGGTGTAGCCACACGAGACTGGTCATCACTGACTTGTTCTAAACGAATTCCAGGAGTCACGGTTAATAAATCGTGGGAAATCTTGTCTTTGATATATTTGGATTCTCACACTGAACAAACAACACCATGGACACCAGATTCTAAAGCATTAACAGCATAGTGGTGTACAACATCTATTAGTTTACGGTCAATTAATAATTCTGCTTCTAACATTTTTTGATCGGTGGATGTGAGTTGGGTAATGGCCAATAATTTAAGAGTGCTACCTTTAGTAGCTTTTACAGCAGCTTCCATCATTTTCATGCCACCACTCGCATGAATGGTGACAAACTCTACACCTAGATCGACAAGACTTTTAATACCGTGTTCTACAGTGTTGGGGATATCGTGTAATTTCAGGTCTAGAAAAATACGATAACCACTATTTACTAAACGACGAATGAATTCTCGACCAGTTGCATAAAATAATTGGTAGCCGATTTTTAAAAATGGTTTTTCATTTTCAAATAATTTAATGAAATTATTAAATTCTTGTTCGCTTGCAAAATCGCAAGCAATTATTAAGTCACTTTTCATAGTACAAAGTATAAGATATTGGATAGGAAAATGATTAAAATCCCAAGGGGGGGGCTATAATCTTACATATCACCAAACTTCAAATAGAGAAAATAATATGAAACACAAACATCTTAAACTAATGACTACACTATCCTTTGGACTTATTGGTGGGGGTTATTAACTTCCGTTTCGTTAATCTCCACTAGTTGTTCAATAGACTATGGTGATTGAGGAAAATTAAAAGTTGGTGATGATTTATCGGGAAAATATTTGTTGTTTGATAAAACCAAAGAATGGGGGCGAGGGGATCCCATTTATGTTCAATTTCCTATAGCTACCTTTGCGGAAGATTTTTGTTTGCGTTTTATTCTTCTCCTTATGGGCAACCATCTGATGGTAATGCATTTGATGCTTTTGAACATTACAACCCTGGGAATAATAGTAGTGTTCGATTCGCAAAACACAATAGCCCTGATGGCGATTTTCAATGATTAATAGATGGTGGTTATTATCAACTTCCTACTAATTCAGTAATCATAAAAATTAATCTTAAAACGCCCAATTCATCATTTAATAATTTTTTAAAAACAGTACGAATCGTTGATGAGATACCACTTTAATTCAACAATTATTTAGATATCCCAATAATATCTTTTAGATTATCAATTTTATATTTTTTCATTACTCTTGGCAAGTCTTCAATAATTTTTTTACAAGCATAGGGATCTATTAAATTTTCTGAGCCAACTTGAACAGTCGAAGCACCAGCATACATTAATTCAATGACATCACTAGCATTGCTAACACCACCACAACCAATAATTGGAATTTTGACAGCTCTTTTGCATAAGTAGATGGCACGAACAGCAATCGGTTTAATTGCCGGTCCACTCATGCCACCAACTTTATTTGCGAGAATTGGTTTACGAGTTGCTAGATCAATACGCATGCCAGGCATTGTGTTTATTAAAACTAATCCATCAGCTCCATTGTTTTCACACACTTGTGCCATTTCTACAATGTTGGCAACTCTTGGAGACAACTTAATATAAATGGGTTTTTTGGCAACTTTTTTAATTGATTTAATTAATATCGCTAATGCTTTAGGATCTTCATCAAATTTCATACACCCTTTTTCAACGTTAGGACAACTCACATTTATTTCATAAATAGCAATGATGTCTTGATTATTTAATTTTTTAATAACTTCAATATAACCTTCAACTTCAGTGGCAGCAACATTGGCGATAACTTTTTTATGAAATATTTTTTTTAGATGTTTCAATTCATGTTCAATGACATGATCAACACCGGCATTTTGTAAACCGATAGAATTGATCATGCCATAGTTAATTTCACAAATTCTTGGTAATTCATTACCGTATCTTGGTTTTGGAGTAATTGCTTTAATGCTAATAGAACCTAATATATTGATATCGTAATAGTCGTTGTGGTCAAAACCAAAACCAAATGTTCCACTTGCAGGAATGATGGGATTGTCCAATGTTCAATTACCAAGTTTTACTTGTAATGATTTGTTTATCATAATAAGTCCTCTCCATAAAATACAGGGCCATTTTTACAGATTCGCATGTCGCCATTTTTAGTTTGAATGGAACAACCCATACAAGCACCGAAACCACAACCCATCCGTTCATCTAGTGAAAGCTGGCCATACTTATTATTTTTAGATAAGGCTTTTAACATATTGGTTGAACCACAAGAATAGTAATAAGCATTATTTAGTTTATATTTGTTAATAATTTGTACAACATTTCCTTTTTCACCATAAGATCCATCATCAGTACAAATATGTGCTTTATTACATAATGCTTTTATCTCATTGACATAGACAACATTATTTTTGGATGGAAATCCAGCAACAAAATCAAATGGAATTTTTTGCTTTTTTAATTCTCTTGCAAAGCAAACAATAGGCCCCAACCCACTACCACCAGAAACCAATAGAGGTACACCGTATTGTTTCTTATAAACGAATTGGTTGCCAAGATTAATTAAGATATTAAGAGTTACTCCGATTTGTAATTTGGACATAGTATTAGTTCCATCACCAACCAATTCGTATATGAAAGTAAATGATTTTTTTGAATAACTACAAACCGCCATCGGTCTTCGTAAATAAAACCCTGGAACTTTAATATTAAAAAATTTACCTGGTTTAATCCAAGATGTGTCATCACAACACACTGTCATTTCAAATACATTTGTATTTAGCTGACGGTTTTTAATAATTGTACAATCAACGGTTTTAAACATTTTATTTACCATAAACTATTTTACCACTACAAATGGTGTATTTTGTTACACCATGCACGATTTTTTGATCAAATGGTGTACTATGTCCTTTGGATTTAAATTTCTTTGCGTCGATTTTTCATTTTTGATTGAGATTAAAAATAGATAGATCAGCGATGCCACCAATTTTAATGGTACCACCATTTAGGTGAAATATCTTAGCGGGGTTTACGGACATTAATTCTATTAACCTATTAAATGTAATGATATGTTTCTTAACAAGGTATGTATACATTAAGGCAAAGCTGATCTCTAGACCAACCACACCATTAGCACTTTTTAATAGACCTTTAGATTTTTCTTCTTTACTATGTGGAGCATGATCGGTTGCAATCATATCAATGGTGCCGTTTTGAAGGTTCTTTATTAAAGCTTGTTGGTCTTGTTTAGAAGCAATCGGAGGATTCATCTTATAAGCACCATTGTTTTTTAGCAATGTTTTATTTAATAAAAGGTGATGTGGTGTGATTTCACAACTAATGAAAGAAGCGTGTTGCTTGGCTTTGTAAATCAAATCAATACTTTCTTTTGTAGACACATGACAAATATGAAATTGGCATTTGTTTTTCAGTGCGATTTTAAGATCTCTACCAACTTCACTATATTCCATCGCATTACCAGTTTTAGTCAAATCTTCACAATGAGCCACAATAGGCTTAGAATATTTTTTTGCTTCACACATAGCTATTTCCATAAGTAATGCCGATTGGATACCAACACCATCATCACTAAAAGCAAAACAATGTTTTGATAGTGATTTAATATCGACAAGTTCTTTTCCTAATTGACCATTACTAATCGCAACATACGGCAAAACATTCACCATTGCTTTTGATCTTATGAACTGTTTTAAAGCGTTCAGACGCGAAAGATTGTCAATAATGGGTTTGGTGTTGGGCATGCAACAAATTGTCGTAAAACCACCGGCTGCTGCAGCTTTAGTGCCGGTTTCAATTGTTTCTTTATACTCAAAACCTGGTTCTCTTAAATGAACATGAACGTCAATTAGTCCTGGAATGATAGTTAAATTTGTAGCATCAATTGTTTGATCGGTCTTAACGCTTATGTGTTTATTAATATTAATTATCTTGTCTTTGTTAATTAAAATATCTAACTTACATAGTTTGTTTCGATAGAATATTGTTCCATTTTTAATTAACAAAGACATTATTTAGTCCTTAAAGCACGATCAATTACGGCCATTCGAATAAAGACACCATTTTCAATTTGCTTAAATATTCGCGATTTAGAACATTCCATTACATCGTCGTTAATTTCAACATTACGATTAACTGGTGCAGGATGAATAATAATGGCCTTTGGTTTCATCATTTTAACCCGCGCACCATTCAAACCAAAAAGTTTGTTATATTCCGCAATGTTCATAGACATTTTATCGGTTAGGCGTTCGTTTTGGATGCGCAACATATTTACGACATCAGCTCGTTTTAAACCATCTTCAAAATCAATATATTCATATTGACTATCACGGAATTCTTTGGGGGCGCTTACTAAAATATGCATACCAAGGCGACGCATCATATCAATGTTAGAGTGAGCAACACGAGAATGTAATATATCACCAACTATTAATGCGGTTAATCCTTTGAACTTTTTAAACTCTTGTTGGATTGTTAGTAAATCTAACAAGGTTTGGGTGGGGTGGTCTAAAGTGCCATCCCCCGCATTAATTAACGGTGTTTTAATATTTTTTAATTCTTTGTATCACTCGTTTTGGACACTGCGTATTACAATTGCATCAATGCCGAACATACTAAAAGTTTTGACAGTATCATAGAAAGTTTCACCTTTGGTTAGTGATGAAGCTGCTGGAGAAAAGTCAATAATTTTACAGCCTAATTTATATTCAGCAGTAACGAAACTATAGTGCGTACGTGTTGATGGTTCGAAGAAAAGGTTTGCAACAATTTTACCTTGGTGATCTATCTTTTTTCCGTTCTTGATATTTTGCGCATGCGTTAAAATATCTTGAATTTCATCTACACTGAGGTCTTTTAGTCTTAATAAGTTTTTAGTCATCATGTTTCTCCTATATTTTGGTAATGTCAATCGGTGTTAAATCTTCTTCAGTACGCCCATCTTTAATCGCGTGGCGTAATGCCTTAACAGTGTCTAATGATGTAAAGCAAGGAATCTTACATTCAACAGCTAAACGACGAATGCGGAAACCATCGCTATTAGAATTTTTGGCTAGTGTTGTTGGCGTATTGACAATCATATTGATCTTACCTGATTGAATCAAATCAATAATACTGTTGTCACCTTCTCAAATCTTTTCTACAATTTTAACTTTCACACCATTGTCTTCAAGATATTTACCCGTGCCAGGTGTGGCGTATATATTAAACCCAATATCAACATAACGGTTTACGATTGGTAGTAGTTCTTGATAGTCTTTTTCACGCACAGTAACAAGCATATTACCTGATTGGGGTACATCAATCCCACCAGCAATAAAAGCCTTTAATAATGCATCGCTAAATAATTTATCCACTCCAAGCACTTCACCAGTTGATTTCATTTCAGGACCAAGTGAAGTTTCGCTTCCCTTGATTTTTTCAAATGAGAATACAGGTAGTTTAACGGCGATGTATGAAGATTTTTTATATAGACCAGTACCGTAACTCATCTTTTTCAATTTCTCGCCAAATATCACGTTTGTGGCGATATCAATTACTGGTAGATTAGTTACCTTACTAATGTAAGGTACTGTTCGAGATGATCTTGGATTGACTTCAATAATGTACACACGATCAGATGAAATAATGAATTGAATGTTTAAGACACCAACGATGTTTAATTCTAAAGCAATTTTCTTGGTGTATTTACAAATGGTCTCAATATGTTCTTCATAAATTGTGTGTGAAGGGTAGACGGAAATACTATCGCCAGAATGGACTCCAGCTCTTTCAAGGTGTTCCATCACACCTGGGATTAAAATATCTTGACCATCACATATCGCATCTACTTCGCATTCACGCCCCATCATATATTTGTCAACGAGAATGGGGTGCTTTTGTTCAACGCGGTTAATTTGGTTCACATATTTCGTAATTGATTCATCATCGTAAGCAATGGCCATTCCTTGACCACCAAGTACATATGATGGACGAACTAAAACTGGATAACCTAATTCTTTGGCGACAATGATTGCTTCAGCAACGGTAAAAATAGTTGCTCCAGCAGGTTGGGGGATGTGACATTTTTTAAGAGCTACGTTAAATTCCTTGCGGTCTTCAGCCCGATCCATATCTTTTTCACTTGTGCCATAGATTTTTACGCCCATGTTAGTTAAAGCTTTCGTTATCTTAATGGCTGTTTGACCACCAAATTGAACAATGGCTCCATCTGGTTTTTCGAGATCAACGATATTTTGAATATCTTCTTTAGTTAGAGGTTCAAAATATAGTTTGTCAGCAATGTCAAAATCAGTACTAACAGTTTCTGGGTTGGAATTGACAATAATTGTTTCATACCCGCGTTTTTTTAAGGCTCACACACAATGAACACTACAATAATCAAATTCAATACCTTGGCCTATTCGAATCGGTCCACTACCAAGTATTAAGATTTTTTTCGGTTTAGTTTTCTTAGTGTTTGGTTCATTACCTTCGTCGTAACTAGAATAATAATAAGCACTTCTTGCCTCAAATTCACAAGCACAAGTATCCACTGTTTTGAATTGAGCAATAATATTATTTTTTAAACGTATATCACGGATTTGTTTAGTTGTTTTCTTTGTAAGTTTTCCAATGGAAGCATCGGTGAAACCAAAATGTTTGGCTTTTCGAAGTAGATCAACGGTCAACAGTTTTTTACTTAAAGCACGCTCCATATCAACGATACGTTCAATTTTATGAATAAAGAAACAATCAATTGTGGTAATTTTATTAATTTCCTCAATACTAAAGTTTCGGCGTAGGGCTTCTGCCACCACTCAAAGCCGTTCATTACTTACAACATGCAATTCTGTTCTAATTTGTTCATCGGTTAATTGATCAAATTTGTAAGAACGAACACCATCAATATTGCTTTCTTCTAAAGAACGGATGGCTTTCATTAATGACATTTCAAACGAAGAACCAATGGCCATGACTTCTCCAGTTGCCTTCATTTGTGTGCCCAATATTTTTGAAGCAGTTAAAAATTTCGCAAATGGTCATTTAGGAATTTTTACCACAATGTAATCTAATACTGGTTCAAAACTCGCAAATGTTTTGTTAGTAACAGTGTTAACAATTTCATCTAAGGTATAACCTATCGCAATTTTAGCAGCTACTCTGGCAATTGGATAACCTGTTGCCTTAGAAGCTAAAGCAGAAGATCGACTAACTCTTGGGTTGACTTCAATAACAGCATATTCAAATGAAACAGGATTTAAGGCATATTGAACATTGCAACCACCCTCGATTTTCAATTCGCTAATAATTTTAAGTGCAGCCGTTCTTAACATTTGAAGTTCACGATCAGCAAGGGTTTGGCATGGGGCAATGACAATGCTATCACCGGTGTGGACACCAACTGGGTCAACATTCTCCATATTACAAATGGTAATGACATTACCAACATGATCACGCATGACTTCAAATTCAATTTCTTTTCATCCCGATACACATCGCTCGATTAAGATTTGGTGAACCCGAGAGGCTCTTAAACCAGACTTGGATATTTCTCGTAAATCTTTTTCGTTGTAAGCAATACCACCACCGCTACCCCCTAACGTATATGCTGGACGAACCACGACTGGATATTTAATCTCCTTGGCAAATGTTATAGCATCTTCAATTGACTCCACAACTTTTGATGGAATACATGGTTCACCAATTTTTTCCATGGTGTCTTTAAAAGCCTGACGGTCTTCGGCTTTCTTGATTCCTTCGGCAGAAGTACCTAATAACTTAATGTTATATTTATCTAAGAAACCACTTTCATGTAATTCCATGGCAAGATTTAATCCGGTTTGTCCACCAAGGTTTGGTAAGATACTATCTGGTCTTTCTTTCTTAATAATTTTTTGTAATGTACAAACAGTTAATGGTTCGATATATATTTTATCAGCCATATTTTTGTCAGTCATAATGGTGGCAGGATTAGAATTAACGAGAATAACTTCAATACCTTCTTTTTTAAGCTCACTACAAGCTTGTGTACCAGCGTAGTCAAATTCAGCGGCTTGACCAATAATAATTGGTCCTGAACCAATCATTAACACTTTTTTGATTTGAGGATTCTTAGGCATGTTTAGACTCCTTAACTATTTGCATAAAGTCATCAAACAAGTAAGCGGTGTCTTGTGGTCCTGCACAAGCTTCGGGGTGGAATTGAATGGTAACTATTTTTTTATTTTTATATTTCAGACCCTCAATTGTTTTGTCATTTACATTCCTATATGTGACATAAGACACTTTTGGATCCAGTGTATCTTCATCAATATAGTAACCATGGTTTTGACTCGTAATATACACTCTTTGAGTTTTCTCGTTTTTAGCAGGATGGTTTGGACCACGGTGTCCATATTTTAATTTTTTGGTATTAGCACCAGTTGCTAATGCCAGTAATTGGTGGCCTAAACAAATTCCTAATATAGGTATATTAGTGTTGTGTAATTCGCGAATTGTTTGAATAGCGATCTTATTGTCTTTGGGGTCACCCGGGCCGTTAGATAAAACAATACCATCGGGTTTGATGGCCAAAATTTCTTTTGTTGTGGTAGTTGCAGGGAAGAAAGTTACGGTTGTATCTCGATTTAATAATGATTTAACAATATTACCTTTCACACCGAAATCATACAAAGCAATCTTATATTTACCTTTGCCTTCGGTATGGATTTTTTTACTAGTTACTAATGAAACTGGATCTGGTGCTTTATAACTTTTTATTTCTTTAATAATTGCTTTAATATTTTTACAATTAGAAGTAATTTTTCCTTTCATTACTCCAGAGTTTCGTAAAACTCGAGTTAATGATCGGGTATTAACACCTTGTAATCCCGGTACTTTGTTTTCCAATAAAAAATCGTTTAAGTTAGATTCTTTTCTGAAATTAGAAGAATAATCAGCAAGTTCATGAACAATGACACCTTCAACTCAAACTCTTTTTGATTCGGTGTCATCTCGCATCACGCCATAGTTACCAATTAGAGGGTATGTAAAAACCACTCCCTGTCCCACATAAGAGGGATCGGTGAGGGTTTCCATATAGCCAGACATTGAGGTATTAAATACAACTTCGAAAATGGCATCTTTTTTATACCCGATTCGTTCTCCCGAAAAAACCAAGCCGTTTTCCAACACTAGGTAACCGACCATTTTGCCTCCAATTTGTATTTAATTAATAATACATTATTAATTGGTAAAAATCAATAGGTTACTAAATGATAAAAAACTTAATTTCTATCGTGACTCATTGCTATTAAACTTACAATATTAGGATTTGTTTTTAAAGCGGTATGTTTTTATAGGTATTAATTCTCTTAAAAACAAGTTTGTTAGATTTTATTACCAAATTTAACTAATGGATGGTAGACAAAACAACCCTTTGTATTTACCATGTTCAAGCAAGTGGTTACCAAAATCACCCTTGAGTAAACCGTTATTATTTTTAATTTTATACATTACAGATAAAATTTGTTTTTGAACACTAATATCTAAAATATCGAATTCCTTATCAAATTTCGTCTCAAAAATATAATACACGATTATAACCCTTTAGATGCAGCCCAATCTTCAATGCTTTTTCAAGCAGTATATTTTTTTGTTACTTTTAAAGGTTTTAGTTCAATTCTATTTAATGCAAGAAATTCCATCGCATCTACGGTAGATGTGAATATTTGACTTTCGTTTCCGATTTGAATTTTTATTGTTTTCATATGTCAATTATATGCAATGATTTTAATTATTTGACAACCCCACTATTGCTACATCATTTTGCATAAGTTCTTTGTCAAAAGATTGATGTAGTAAAATTTATATAATTATTGTAGATAAATTAGATGGGTGAGGCCAAAATGGAACAACATAAATTAGAACAAAAAAAGCAAATATTTTTTAAAAACTTGTTAAAAGATTTAGTGTCTCCGGCATATGGTTGTACAGAAATTGGCTGTGTGGCGTTGGCGTGTAGTGCAGCTGCCGAACATTTAAAAGGACCAGTTGTAAGCGCTAAGTTACATGTTTCTAGTTATATTTATCGTAATGATGCCAATGTTGGTGTTCCTAAATTGGGACAAGTTGGCATTAAAACAATTGCAGCTGCGGGATTTATTGTAAAACAATCTAAGAAAAAATTACTGGTGCTTTCTTCTATTACCGATGCTCAAGCTAAACTTGCTAAACAAAATAGTAAACAAAATTTTATTGATATTATTATTGAAAAACACAGGAATCCAGTTTATGCAAAAGTAATTGCCAAAGATAAATTTAACAATACTTGTGAAGTTTTGATTGAGAGAAAACACGACAACATTAAACGCATCACTCTTAATAATAAATTAGTTGCTGTCAACACAAAAACTAAAGCAAGCAATGTGCATACATACAAATATAACGTTGATGATATCTCTTTAAATGATGTTTATTATGGTGTCCAAAACTTCACAATCAATGATGTGAAGTTTCTTAGAGACGGTTTAATGATGAATAAGAAAGTTATGAACTATGGTGAAAAACATCGAGAAGGTTTTACTAAAGTTGCAATGGCTGGTTATAGTTTTAATGAAACCAATTGAAAGAATCAATTATTAACTTCGATTGTTAGTTCCATTACTGCAAGAATGGTGAGTTGTCCGTTGCCAGTAATGGCATCAAATGATAGTGGCGACCACGGGCTAACTGTTAATCTACCACAATGAATTTATCACACATGTTGTAAAACAAGTGAACTCACAATGCTTAAAGCAACTGCTTTAGCTAATTTAATCACTTGAAAAATTAAAAAGAACATTGGTAGTCTATCAGCTTATTGCGGTAGTGTTGTGGCCGCTGTTTCTGGTACAATTTGTGGTCTTGGATATCAACGCAACTACAGCATTAAGCAAATTAACGATGTGCTTAATTTATGTTTATGTTCATCAGCTGGTTCACTATGCGATGGAGCTAAATTAAGTTGTGCTTGGAAAATTGAAGCAGCTATTGTTGCAGGGTTTGCTGCCATGGATGTTGTTGAAAGCAAAATTGCATTACCAGATAATGAAGGTTTAGTTAATCGTGATGCATTTGAAACAATCAAAAGTATTGGTATACTTTCGCGCGGAATTATGAATGATACGAACTCCATTGTTGTTGATATCATTGATAAAAACGAACGAGCAAAATAAAAAATCACCCTGCAAGGTGATTTTATTTGGTGCCGACTATCGGAATCGAACCAACAACCTACTGATTACAAGTCAGTTGCTCTGCCTATTGAGCTAAGTCGGCTTTTTTATGCGTGTTATTATATATTATTCAACAATGTAGATAATAAATAGTTGTTTTATAATAACAATATATTTATACATATATGGGGGTAATAAATGAAAAAGAAAATAATTTTATCAGTTGGATCATTATTAGCAATCGGAGTAGTAGCTGGAGTAAGCGTTATTAATTTAACTAGTTGTGGTTTTAGCAATATTAAGTATGTTATGCACCGAGGATTAAGTTCGCGACATTTTGAAAATACAAAAGAATCATTTGAAGCCGCTGGTAAATTAAATAGTACATGAGGGATTGAAACAGATATTTATTTGACAAAAACTGATGCTTCTCCAATTTCTCCACTTAGTAGTCATCCATTAGTTTGTGCGCACGGCGTTAATCCATTTAGACAAGTTGACAAAACGGAAAGGGATGCCGGTTGAACCAATAGGCCTGAACAAAATGCATATCATGCTGGCGAATGTAATCCATCGCCATCCGCATACGATCCGTTATGAGATCCTTATTATTTTGCAACAGCACCTGGTTCTGGTGGTTATAGAATTACTGATAACACATATGCTGCAATTAAAGATAAAAAATTATGAACTGGTTATTGTGGTTATTCGCCTATTGATGGTGGTGGTCAATACGAAGTAATGAGTAATGACCATAATGCATATGGTATTAAAGGAAACTATACAGTGCCACTTTTTAGCGATTATTTAAAAATATGCAAAGAATACAACAAAGAAGCCGTTATTGAGATTAAAGATGAAAATGCATTTTGAGGTTCGGACTATGCCTCTACATTAATGAACGAACTTCTTGCTGACGCAATTGCTGTTGGCTGAGTGGATCACTGTACGATCATTACTTTTGACGGAGCGATATTTGACCCAACAAAAGACCCATTAGCGCTGCCTTTCTATAGCGCACTGAGAACCATTAGTGAAGGCTCACCAAACCAAACTCAAAGTGCAGCAAAAAAAATGTTAACAAAATTTCAAAAATTAATTTGAAGTGATTATGACCATGATGTGCCTTCAGCTGAAGCTTATTGAGCTATCGGCAAAGGTTTAAATGTTGATGTTGACAAAAGTGTTCTATTGGCACCTGGTGGCAAAGACATTATTAAATTTGCACATGAAAATGATTTAATAGTTAATACATGAACAGTTAATGACGAAACTGAAAGAGACCAATTAATTAAATTAGGCGTCGATCAAGTTTCTACAAACTGTACATTCTAATATAATTAAAAAATGAAGAGCAAATTAAAATTTACAACACTAATAACGAGCAGTTGTTTATTATTACTACCACTATTGTCGATCACATCCTGTGGTGGTAGGAGTCTAGTGATTGCCAATACAAATTATGGGAAAGTGCAAGGACTCGACGAGAATGGTATTTTATCATTTAAAGGCGTGCCATATGCAAAGGCTCCTGTTGGCGATCTACGTTTTGCCCCTCCACGAAATCCAGACCCATGAATATGAACCAAAGATTGTACAACGTATGGTAATGCTTGCGTTCAAGATGATGTCGGTACAGGTTGAGACATGCGTCCTCAAGGAGAAGATTGTTTAAACTTAAATATTTGGACACCGACATTGACACCTACGCACCCCATGGCTGTTTATGTTTATATACACGGTGGTGTATTTACCGTTGGTTCTGGCAATCAGGGAATATTTGATGGGCACAATATGTCGAACGATTTAGGCCAAAAAGATATGGTTGTTGTTGACATTAATTATCGGTTGAATGCATTTGGTTTTATGGCACTTAAATTTTTAGAAGCGCAAGCTCTCAATGATTTAGATCAACCTATGGTAGATGCTACTGATAAGCCAATTATGACTGATGGTAATTGAGGTATCTTAGATCAAGTTAAAGCTTTGCAATGAATTCATAAAAATATCTACCATTTTGGTGGTGATCCAACAAATGTAACAATCGCTGGTGAATCTGCAGGATCGTTTAGTGTTTCATCGCTAATTATCTCTCCTGCGACTGATCCAGCAGTTCAAAGCGACAAAGAACCTTTGTTCGAAAGAGCCGTTATGGAAAGCGGCAATCTATTGGGATACGATTCTATTAGTACATACTCAAAGGCCGATGAAGATCTAGCTATTGCTCAATGCAGAGAAATGATTTTAGAAACGCTACACGCTGGTGATAGTGAAACAACCGTTCGATATCTAAGATCTGAATATGTTAGCCCATTGTTGCTAGCCGAATGAACTCGTGTAATATGAGATCCACTTAAACAACCATCATTAGAAACATGAAATCTAATGCCGTGTTATGATGGTTGGGCTTTGCCAAATGATAAGGTTGCTGCAATTACTGAAGGTAAATTTAGGAATGTTGATATCATCTATGGATGAAACACAGACGAGGGTTATGGTTTTGTTCCGGACATGTTGCCTGTTACTCTAGAAGATTTTAAAAATCAAATCCATTGGAGGATGAGCATAGTTAACCCTCAAAGTTATATAGATGATTTACATGGGTTCTACGACTCCACAGAAAACCCAGATGGTTTAATCCCTGGTCCCGTTAGTGGAAGTTACTATTTAGCATTAAGACAATTAATGAAATTATCAGCATTCGCTAGTTCTTCCAAAGAATTTGTGGATCAAATTATTAGTCACGATGGTACCATTCACAAATCACATTGAGCGTATAATTTTAATTACCTTTTTGATTATCCGGCCCCATATCCAACTAAAAATGGTGCTGCGCACACCGCAGAACTTGCATTTATATTTGGCAATATGATACATGGAAACCCTCTAGCTACTGCGATGAGTAACGATGTTATGCATTACTGGACTAATTTTGCTAAAACCGGAAACCCTAATAGTTCAGATTTAGCCATCAAATGACTTCCTGATGAAGAAGCAAACGAGGACAAGGCTTTGTGATTTAAAGGCGCACCATTAGGTCCATACATTGTTACACCTAACAAAATTGAATTTACTACAATGGACGAAAATGACGCCGTTAACATAGTTGCTAATTTTTATGCAAACTATTTTAATATTTAATTTTTAATTTTTAAATAAAATATCAGCGTAATTAGGGAACGGTCATAAAGTTTTAGGCATAACTCGTTCTAATTCATCACAAGCAACTCTTACTTCTGTCATAGCTTTAAACACTTTTTGACGGTATGTAGCTGCTTTTTGTTTTCAATTAGTAATGTCACGAACTTCCACTAAAGCCTTTAATAAGTTGTCTTTACCTTTACTTAATTCTTTTAATAAATTAGTGATGCGCTTAAGTACATTAAATTCGATAGTTTTATCCATCTTAAGAATTTGTTTATCAATAATCGTTTGAGACAAATGTTTTTCATATTCAAAGATCGCTGGGAGAATTTGACGGTTCAACATATCTAACATTGTTAAAGATTCAATTTTAATGGTCTTACAGTATTCTTCTAACAAGATTGTTTCGCGTGCTTTTACTTCTTCTTCAGTATAAATGCCTTGACGTTTAAATAAATCAATATTTTTTTGTGAAGCATATAAAGAAACGGCTTCCGGTACAGTTTTAAGATTTAACAATCCACGGGCTTCAGCTTCTTTTTCTCAAGCTAGTGAGTAACCATTACCATTAAATAAAATACGGTGGTGTTTTTTGAAGATCGTAGCAATAGCTAATTTAATAGCTTGTTCTTTATCATTAGATTGTTCAATTTCTGTACAAACATTCTCTAAAACATCAGCTAATGCAGTGTTTAATGCAATGTTTACACCAGATAAATTCATAGAACTTCCTGGCATACGAAATTCGAATTTATTTCCAGTAAAAGCCATTGGTGATGTACGGTTTCTATCAGATGTGTCATTATCAAAGTTGGCGATAAATTTCACACCATGTGATGTACTGCGAATTGCTTGCTTACTATAGGATTTAGCATCGGACAGTGATTCTAATATTTCAGTAATTTGTTTGCCTAGAAACATGGTTACAATGCCTGGAGGAGCTTCATTACCACCTAATCGATGTTCGTTACCTGCAGTGGCTACAGAAATACGTAGTAAATCTTGATGAGTATCTACAGCGGCCATGATGCAAGACACATAAAGTAAGAATTGGTAATTGACTTCAGGGTTATCACCAGGATCTAGCATATTGCCAACACCATCAACTGATACCGATCAATTGTTGTGTTTGCCGCTGCCGTTCATATTGGCGAATGGTTTTTCATGCAGCAAACAAACTAATCCGTGTTTTTCAGCAGTTTTTTTCATAATTTCCATTGTGAGTTGATTGTGATCTATCGCCACGGAAACTCTTTCAAAGACAGGAGCTAGTTCGTGCTGGCATGGTGCAACTTCATTGTGTCTCGTTTTTGCAGGGATCCCTAAGCGTCATAATTCTCGGTCTAGGTCGATCATAAATTGCATGACTCTAGTTTTGATTTGACCATAATAATGATCTTCTAATTCTTGACTTTTGGGGCTCCTGGCTCCGAAGAGGGTGCGACCAGTTAATTTTAAGTCCAAACGTTTTTCAAACATGTCTTTATCAATTAAAAAATATTCTTGTTCTGCACCAACGGTTACTCTAGCGTGCTTAGAATTTTTACCAAACAATTTAACAAAACGCAATGTTTGGCGCTTTAAAACTGTTGATGAGCGGTGCAATGGTGTTTTTTTATCTAAAACGTGTCCGTGATATGACATGAAAATTGTGGGTATGTATAAAGTTTCGTTTCTAACAAAAGCATGGCTACTAGCGTCTCAAGCCGTGTATCCTCTCGCTTCAAATGTGCTACGCAACCCACCCGAAGGGAAAGAAGAACCATCGGCCTCGCCCTTTACTAATTCCTTGCCAGAGAATTTCATGAGAACAGTCCCGTCTTTTTGAGGACTGATAAAACTTTCGTGCTTTTCGGCAGAGACACCATTTAGTGGTTGAAATCAATGAGTATAGTGTGTTGCCCCTTTTTCCAGTGCTCAATCTTTCATTGCATCGGCAATTTTATTGGCCAAGTCTAAATTTAAAATTTCTTTTTGGTCATCGTCTAAAGAATTTTTAAATTGGTCATATGTTTTTTGACCGATACGTTTTTTGAGTTCCTCATCGTTAAGTACTAATTCACCAAATATTTCTGGAATTGATTTCATTATCGCTCCTTGTAATTGAAAAGAAAAGACACCACATTTAGATGGTGTCTTTGTTTAGATAGTTAGTCCGTTGCACAAGAGTTTTAGCACAAATATGAACTGCTATTTTTTTCATAATTGTATTATATACAAAACACTAAAAAAACGAACGAGTGATTATAAAAATTAGTTATCAATTTTATATTTTGTTGACCCGAACAACTCTTGATGACTACCAGTATCTGCTAAATATAAAATACCACGAGTAATCCGGTAAATGAGTAATCAGTTTTTGCTCACTTCCACGATAAGACATTCACGGAACGATTTTCAAACGCCGTGGCACAATGCATGATCATTATATTTTGGGGCAAGCCTATGTCCAGACGCTAAAATCATAATAACATTGTCCAATGCGGTGATGCATTCAACATATTTTGCCTCATAAATTTTATAACTATGTAAAAATCTAGAAGACTTTTCTACTCGCAACATGCTAATTTAAGTTCTACCATTGTGACATTAAGAGATTTGCCCTTTTTATCTTTAGCTATCATGTCATTGATTTCTTCCATGGCTTCTATTAATCTTTTTGTTGGTTGTTCAATTATCTTTTTCATAACTTTTATATTATATATTATGCATTTTTAAAAATCACTTATTCACATCGACGGTTTATAAATAATTATTTTTTTTGAAAGATATCTTCTGCAGTAATGGTTGCCGCTTCTTTTGCTTGATCAGGGTGTTCGGTGTGTTGCTCATATACTTTGTATAAATCAGATTTAGTTGCACTACCAGAATATTGAATTTCACCAGATTTGATGACAATTACATGGTCGGCATATTTTTGAATTTCATCTAAGTTGTGCGTGGAGATAAAAATGGTTTTGCCAACATTCTTCATCGCTTTGATGATGTCATAGAACACCAATCTAGCATCTGGATCCATATTTTCAGTGGGTTCATCCATGATTAATAAATCTGGATCGTGTAATAATGCTTGCATGATTAAAATTTTCTTCTTTTGACCACTAGATAATTTAGGGAGTTTCTTATTTAATAACTCCTCTACCTTAAATAGCTTTGATAACTTAGCAATAATTTCGTCTCTTTGTTGATTAGAGATATGAAAGTATTCAATGCACGAGTTTAAAAATTGCTTAGTTTTAATTTTAGGAAAGTTTTCTTTCTCAGGCACATAGCCTAATTTCAAACGACTTGTTTCATCTTTAACATTGATACCATCAATGGTAATTACCCCCTGAGTGTATGGGTACAGACCAACGATACATTTAATGGTAGTGGTTTTGCCAGCACCATTTGATCCAATAAAAGCAACCAAAGATCCTTTTTCAACCTCAAAAGAAACATTTTTAAGAATGTCTTGTTTGTTAGTTTTAAAACTTAAGTTCTCGACTTTTAATGCTGCCATATTATACCGTTACCTTGATGCGCTTGAATGTTAAGAAAGCCACTAATGGTGTGACGATTGCCAAAGCACCAAACACGATTGAGGGAAGAAGGGTGTAGTGTCATAGACCGTCAGTTGGTGTTTTACGAGCAATCACACATCCAATTGTGTAACCTTGATAAACGATTTCTATTACCAATAGTACAAATAATGAAACAATGCTATCTTTCTTAAAGAAAGGTGACAAACTAATGGCTTCAAAGGTCGCGAATATTCAAATCAATAATATTGGAATAATACAAGTTCAATTTGGAGTATCTCCAGAAGTGTCAAAAATATTGAATCCAGCCTGTCGCTGAATGATTGCTTGCATTACTAAAATTAAAATAATGTATCCAATCACTAGAAAAGAATTTATTGTTAATGCACAGACTGATTTAGCACTAATATAAGTATTTCGGCTGACAGGACGAGAAATGATAAATGTCATTTCTGCTTTTTCATAACCACCAGTCGTCAAAATAACAGTTCAAACACCGAATATCACATTCAATGAAATGAGTACTCCACCGGTTAGTGCGATCAAAGTTGGTTGTAAACTTTGTTCATTAATAACTTGAATTATGATTAATGGCACTGCTATTAATAAGATTGCCATAATTCCAAAAGAAATACCAAAAACTATCCAAGTCATCGCCTTGCTAAAAGTTGATTTAAATGATTGTTTGAAAACAATAGATCAATTTTTCATAACCTAACCATTATATACCGATGGGGGGGGTTATATTTTTACTTATTTTTTAATTAATGAAAGTTCATTCATTTCTTTTGGAACATTAATTTTCATATACGTTAACATGGTTGGGGCAATATTAGAAAGTTTACCACCGTCATTTAGAGATATTGTTGCATCGGTAACGATGAATGGGACTGGGCTTAAAGTGTGTGCCGTTACGGGATTACCTTGATCATCAATTTCTTCATCGGCATTGCCATGATCAGCCGTAATAAACATTGTATGGCCTAATGATTGTGCTTTTTGGTAAATCTTCCCAATGACAGCATCAACGGTTTCTACAGCTTTAATTGTAGCTTGCAAATTTCCAGTGTGTCCCACCATGTCACCATTAGCAAAATTACAAATGATTACATCATTAGCCGCCATATTGGCAATTAATTTATCACATACTTCATAGGCTGACATTTCTGGTTGCAAATCGTATGTTGCTACTTTTGGCGATTGCACAATGATTTTAGTTTCACCAGGATAATTAATTTCTTCACCACCATCAAAAAAGAAAGTGACATGAGCGTATTTCTCGGTTTCAGCAATCCTTAATTGTTTAAGGTTATTGTTAGCAATTACTTCACCCAAAACATTTTTTAGTTTGGTTGGTGGATAGGCAACAATACTTGGTTTAATTCCTTCATATGTCATCATTGTGACAAAAAATAAATTGTCACGACGTATAGTGGGAGTATAGTCATAATATGAAGAACCATAAATCATATGGGATAGTTCACGAGCACGGTCTGGTCTAAAATTAGCAAAGATAACCGCATCGTTGTCTTGGATTGTTACTTCTTCTTTTGCATATGTATTATTCAATGCCGGTAGAATGAATTCATCAGTAATATTTTTACGATAACTATTTGTGATGTAGTCACATGGTGCATCAAAATAGTTTTTAGCATTACCTAGTAATGTTTCATATGCATAATCAACACGATCCCAACGTTTGTCACGGTCCATTGCATAGTAACGACCTGAAATCATGCCAATTTTGGCATGATATTTTTCAACGGCTGGCAAGATGGTTTTTAAAAAATCATTACCCAACGTCATTGGTGGAACGTCTCTACCATCACCAAAAGCATGAAGGACGACTGGAATATTATGTTCATGACCAAGTTTTAATAAAGCAATGATGTGTTCTAGATTAGAATGTACACCACCAAAACTTGTTAAACCCATAATGTGTAGTTTACTTTTATTTGTTTTAGCATGTTCGATCGCTTTTAAAAAACCATCATTCTGATAGAAGTGGCCATCTTGTAAATCTTTATTAATTAATGACAATCCAGTATAAACGATACGTCCAGCACCAATGTTAAGGTGACCAACTTCAGAATTTCCCATTTGACCTTTTGGTAAACCCACAGCCTCTTCAGAAGCTAGTAATGTTGTGTGTGGATATTTGTTTCATAACATATCAATGTTAGGTTTATTGGCTAGGACTACGGCGTTACCATTTTTATGGTCGCGTCACCCCATACCATCCATAATTATTAAAATCGTTTTATTCATTATTTAACCTTTGCTTGGGAGTATTCAGGAATAGATTGAATGATAGAATAGAATTTTTTTGCGTCAAGGGAAGCACCACCTACTAAAACACCACCGACATTTTTCACGCGAAGAATTTCAGGAGCATTCTTTTCATTAACACTGCCACCATATAGTAAAGCAACTTTATCAGCATTACTGTTCAAGATTGCCTTAAGAATTTTTTTAATTTCTACAAATGTTTTTTCAATAACATCAGTTGTAGCTGTTTTGCCAGTACCGATTGCTCAAATTGGTTCATAAGCAATAACTAAGTTTTCCACATTTGATGTATCGATGTTTGCTAAATCATCATGGAGTTGTTGATTTAGAACTTCAATTGTTTTATTTGCTTCAAACTCTTGTAACGTTTCACCCACACAAAGCACTGGGATCATGTTTTCTTTTAGAAGTGTTAATACTTTTTTATTAATAGTCGCATCGGTTTCGTGTAAATGCGAACGTACTTCTGAGTGCCCAATTAAAACCATTCGCACGCTTAACTCTTTCAACATGTTAAAAGAGATTTCGCTCGTATAAGCCCCTTGTTGCTCTGCATTAGCATTTTGTGCCATAGTTAATGTTGTAGTTTTATTGCAAGAACCAAATGGAATAATACCAACATAAGTTGGCGCGATACCGACAACAATTTCGGCCTTTGTAACAAGCTTGTCTTTCTTTAATAAATTATTAAATTCATTACAAAACGATTGGATTTCACCAAAAGTTTTGTACATTTTTCAATTTCCTAATACTCATTTTTTCATATTTAAACTCCTAACATTTGTCTAAAAATTTTGTCTAACTTATTATATTGATTTATCAATATATTTTGATTTTTACCATTCAAGTTATAGTAAACTTTGAATTTTGGCTCAGTGCCACTCATTCTAAACTTAATTCATGAATCGTTTTCAAGATGCCATTCCAAGCAGTCACCAATCTTATTTCATAAAATTTTTCGAATCCTTAGATCACCGATTGTTTTAGTTTTATGTTGTTTGAACATCTGCATTTTACTTTCAATCAATGGTTTCCAATCTAAGATATCAAATGTATATGAGACAGTTTTACCAAACCAATAACCATATTTAGGATAAATTTCCTTTTCAAGGATATCCACTAAATCCATACCGCTTTCTTTATAGTGATCGTAAATTTCCAAAGCTAAAGCAGAAGCGGTAAAAGAGTCCTTGTCGCGGTTAATGGTTGTGTTGAGAGCACCAATGGCCTCTTCAAATGCAACAACAAATATTTCCCGATTACCAATTTCAGTGACTTTTGCACCCATTCATTTAAACCCCGTCCCAGTTCGATAAACTTTGGCTTGATAAGATTTAGCAATTTTATCAATCAGATAGGTAGATACATAAGAAGAAATAATGTAAGGGGTCTTTGCAAAGCGTTTATGTTTTAAAACATAATATGTGTAGATTGTGCCCATTTCATTACCAGTCATCAATCTTCACTCATCGTTATGTTTAATACAAATAGCCATTCGGTCAGCATCGGGGTCAACGCCAATGGCAATATCACTTTTAACTTTGTTGGCTAATTTAAGCGATAGATCAAATGACTCCATTACTTCGGGATTGGAGATTGGCGAATTCACAAACGAAGCACTAAAAAATGTTTGTTGTGGTACTGGTTTTACATTGAACTTCAGTTGCTTTAAAAACTTGGGCAATAATTTACTAGCTGTACCATGATGCGAAGTGAAGACGATTGGATAAGATTTATTTTTAGAAATAATATTTTTATTTAATAACACAACACGTGCATCTTTTAAATACTTATCAACAATATCATTAGATAAATATGTAATTAGCGAACGCTTAGGTGTACATGTGTAATTAATAACATCTAATGGTTTAAGAAAATTTTTAACAATCGCATTAGCCACACCTGGTAATACTTGCCCACCATCATCGTGGTATGCTTTAAACCCATTGTACTCTTTCGGATTATGACTAGCCGTGATAATTAACCCACCAACTGATTTTGTTTGTCTAATGGCATAAGAAACGATCGGAGTGGGCATTAGTTGATTCTTAGCAAACAGTAAAACCTTAACTCCGAATGAAGAGATGACATCTGCGACTAGTAAAGCAAACTTGTCAGAGTTTAAACGATTGTCATGTCCGATAACGATACTTTTATTCTTTCCGTATTGGGTAACAATATATTTAGCATATGCTTGTGCGAGATTTGCGTATGTGAAACGGTTCATTCTAATTGTACCCATTCCCATTTTGCCACGCACACCAGCAGTTCCAAACGACATTGGTGCATGCGTGAAATAAATATCTTGTTCTTTATTAGTAAGATGTTTAATCTCTAATTTCTCTTTTGGTGAGAGAATTGATGATTCAAATCATTGCTTACAAAGATCGTTCATTACTTCCCTTTTAATTTAAAGCCGTAAGGTAATAATTCTTGGACAGAATATGTTTTAACTTTACCATCTTTAGAATATACATAGATCTTGGCATCAGGTGCAAAAAATTCATTGATTACTTGTCTGCACGCACCACACGGGGTTACATTAGTTGCTAACGATGAACTTAATAGATAAACACTTTTAAACTTTTTAGCACCATGGGCAACGGCACTATAAATGGCATTCCGTTCAGCACACATAGATATAGGGAAAGATGCGTTTTCAACATTAACACCGTAGAAATCACCTTTATCTGTTTCGACAATGGCGGCGACTTTAAATTTAGAATAAGGCGCATAAGCGTTATTAATTATTTTTTTTAATTCTTGATATTTATTAGTCATAGTTATTTCATCACCTTTATGATAATGGGATTAATTTTAAATTGTTTTTGGTTGATTTCAAGATTATTGTTAAAGTGGGTGATGGCTTCTTTACTAATAAGTTTAGATGAATAGAGTGTTGCAATAGTGTCACCCTTATGTGCATATTCATTTTTAATCTTATTTAAATATATTCCAGCTTGATAGTCTAGTGGGTCTTCTTTCTTTAAACGACCTGCACCTAAAAAGAAAGAAGATAGTCCAATCGATTTAGTGGATTTGTAATTTACAAAACCAGATTGTGGTGCTTTGACTTCATAATGATATTTAGGCTTAAAGTAATTACCACTCGCTACTAATTTTTGATTGGCTCCTTGCGCGCTCACCCACTTATAAAATATCTTAAGGGCACTGCCGTTATTGATAACTGTGTCAATCATCCTTTGAGCTTTAATGCGATCGTTGCATTTCTTTGTGGTCATTAGTATGTCAATAATGAAATCATCAATCAATGTCTTAATCTCGGGACACTCAGGATTTCCTTTGAGAAACTCCACAGAGGACTTTACTTCAATCGCATTACCAATGGCTCTGCCTAATGGTTGGGTCATATTTGTAATATGAATTACGCACTTGCGTTTGTATGCTTTAAATATCTTGAGTAACTCGCGAGACAATTTTACAGCATCATCAATCGTGGTGTTGAATCCACCATCACCAACTTTAACATCTAAAAAGATATAGTCAGTTTTTAAAGCTAGTTTTTTACTAGCAATTGAACTAGCAATTAACGGAATTGATTGCACTGTCCCTGTTGCATTGCGCAAAGCATAAAGCGCTCGGTCAGCCGGTACAAGATCTTCGGTTTGAGCAGCAATGAACATACCAACGTTTTTTAATAGTGATAAATATTTAGGTTTGCCAATATAACAATTAACGTTAATTGCTTCTAATTTATCAATCGTGCCACCAGTGTGTCCAAGACCTTTACCAGATAATTTTGCAACCTTAATACCTAGCGCTGCACAAATTGGGGCTAATATCAAAGATACTTTATCGCCGACACCCCCTGTCGAATGTTTATCAATTTTAATTCCTTTAATACATGATAGGTCAATGGTAACTCCTGAACGGAGCATGGCATCCGTTAAATAAAGAGTTTCTTGATCATTTAAACCGTTAAGGGTAATGGCCATTAACAAAGCAGAAGCTTGGTAATCTTTAATGATATGTTCTTTCGTATAAGCATTGATAAAAAAACCAATCTCTTCTTTAGAAAGAATTTGCTTATTACGTTTTTTTTCAATGATTGATAGAATATCCATTATTTACCTTGCATTAAAGATACACCACGGGAAGTACCAATCCGATTAGCACCAGCATTAATCATGGCAACCATGTCATCAAATGTTTTAACGCCGCCAGAAGCTTTGATTAGGACTTTGTTACCAACTTGCTTTTTAAACAAAGTAATGTCAGCAATGGTGGCGCCACCTGTGCTAAAACCAGTTGATGTTTTAATAAAGTCAGCTTTTGCAGATAAAACACATTTACATGCATTAATTTTATCTTGTTGCGAAAGCAATGATGTTTCCACAATCACTTTAAGAGTATGTTTACCGCATGCCTTTTTAATGACTTTAATTTCATTAATAACATTGGTTAGTTTCTTTTCTTTTAATCAAGAAATATTTACGACCATATCAATTTCGTTAGCACCATTTTTGATGGCATCTTTTGTTTCAAAGACTTTGGTATTAGTGGTATTGCTTCCCAAAGGGAAACCAATGACGGTGCAAACTTTTACATCGCTGGTTCGTAATTGTGTTTTACATAAACTTACATAGTCTGGGTTAATACAAACCGACATGAAATCATATTGTTTTGCTTCTTTGCATAATTTAATGATTTCACTTTGTGTAGCGTCTGCTCGGAGTAAGGTGTGATCAATGTATTTGTTGTATTTCATCTTAAATCCTAATGGCAGTTTCTAATCCAAGTACCACCATATCTTTTAAAGATGTTTGTCTTTCTTCTGGCGTCATGGATTTATTAGAAATAAAAGAATCACTAACGGTTAAGATGCAAAGAGCATTCTTTTTATTTCTAATTGCATTAGCATATAAAGCAAATGCTTCCATTTCCACACCTAGTAATCCTTTTGAAAGAAGCATTCTTTTGTTCCATGGTGTTGCTGAATAGAAAGCATCCTCAGATAGAATTTTTCCAACCAAGCTTTTAATTTTTAGTTCTGCAGAAACCTTTTTACATAAAGCAAGAGTTTTGGGTGTAGCTTTAAGAGTATGATTGGGAGTCTTGATGCCAACTTCTCTAGCATAATCGGAGTTACTATAAGCTTCATCAGCAATGATCACCGAACCGACATTTGCGTTCTTCACAAAAGAACCAGCAGAACCGATACGGATAATGGTATTTACTTTGTAAAAGGCAAATAGCTCGTGAGAATAAATGCCAATTGATGGCATTCCCATACCGTGAGCCATTACTGTAACTTTTTTATTTTTATAAGTTCCCGTATAGGCATACATCCCGCGAACATCATTTACTAACTTGGGTTTCATTAAAAAGTGTTCTGCAATTCATTTAGCACGAAGCGGGTCTCCTGGCATTAATACAACTTTAGCAATATCTTGTAATTTGGCTTTATTATGTGGTGTCATTATTTTTTCCTTTTCTTCATTCATTCTGTAAATGAATCATTTATAGTATTAATTTGTAAACTTAGTTTATCAATTTGCACTTGGTCACGAATTGGTTCTTTGGAAAGACTTCAAATTTTAATGATTTTGCTAGCAATGAGTAATTCGTACTTCGCCCTTTGAATTTGTGCAACAGTGGCCTTTAATCGTTCTTCCGTGTTCTTATTTAACTTATCACGGAAGTAACTAATGTTGAATTGATCAGATACTAATTCAATAAAGTATGATAAGGCATTTTGGTATCCCTTAGCAAGATCACTTTCGCCTTCACTATGTGCTTTTAAGAAACTATGGAGACTATCATCAGTAATTTTTTCACCCTTTGTATGTAAATACAAAATGCCTTTTAATATCAATTTTTGTTGATTCAAATCAAATTCAGAATTAATAGTTAATTCTTCAATAACTTTATTAATCAATGTTGGATTAGCAATGATTAACATAATTAAACGATCATAAGCAACAGCTAAAGTCTTGTGCAGTGTTTTAACTTTACTTTCAGCATCAACAACGATTTTATTTACTTCAATTTTTGCTGGAGCAACATTTTTATCATCAACTTCAGGCTCCACAAATTTATTACTCAAGCCAACATCGTTGTTTGGTTTATACGGTTTTGGTGTGTAATTGCCATTAGAAGAAAGCTTATCGGTAGCACCAAGTTTATGGACGTCTTGATCAAACTTGGCTTTCAAATCTTCAAATGCTAATCCAGACTTATCGGCTAACAGTTTTAAGTGTTGTTGTCGTAGTAATAATGAGTTATCGCCAAAATCCACCATATGCTGAATGATGATGTTTACTGATTTTTGGATTTCATCCAACGGTTTTTTAATGGAGAATTCATTATGAATATAGAATGAGACAAAATCGGTACGTTCTTGCAAAATGTTTTCGAGCGTTGCCCTCCCTTGTTTATCAAATAATTCATCCACATCTTTAATAGATTTATCATAGGGGCCAACGACATAGGTATTGAAACCATTCTCCATTAACTTCTGACCATTGTTAATGGTCGCAAGCACACCAGCATTATCATTATCAAAAGACAAAATGACAGTTTCTAATTTTGTTAAAGTACTTAAAGCATTGAGATGTTCGTTTGTTAATGCAACACCCATGGTAGCCACAACATTAGGGATGCCAGCGCGAGTGTAAGCAATTGCGTCCATAAAGCCTTCAACAATAATAATTTTGTTACTATCCACCATTTTGGCGCGATGAAAATTGAAAAGAACATTGGATTTAGAGAATAATTTAGTGGTAGAAGTATTTAAATACTTAGGTTCAACACCTTGTCTTGTGGTTCTACCACTAAAACCGACAAGATACCCATTGTTATCGTGAATCGGAATCATGATGCGGTCATTGAAGAAATCAAATACTTTGCCTTCTTGAGTGATAATAATTAATCCAGCATCAGATAGTTCTTTTTCATTCCAAATTAGTTCACTAGCGCGATTTGAACCAAACATATCGTTAGCATTGCTTGCCATGCGGTAGATTAAATCTTTGCTATTTGGTGCATAGCCAAATTCAAACGATTTGATAATTTCATTATCAATGCCCCTTTTGTTTAAGTATTCAATCTTGTCTTTATTTTCAGGATTGAATAAGAAACCACGATATCATTCACCAACTTGTTTATTGGCATCAATTAATCTTTTAATTTTTGGATCTAAATATGTGCCAGAATCATCAATATTTAAAATGCTGTCATCATAGCCAACTAATTTAGCGACAATTCTAACTGCTTCGATGAAAGGAACTTTTTTATATTGTTGTACAAAACCAAAAACATTACCTTTGGTATTACAAACAAAGCATTTAAAAATCTTTTTCTTTGGAGAAACTACCAATGATGGATTTTTATCGGCATGAAAAGGACAAACACCTACATAGTTATTGCCCTTACGAGTTAACTTAATAAAATTCGAGATAACAGCGACAATGTCTGCTTTATCTTGAATTTCTTTGATAATGCTAAAGTTAACTTTTTGTACCATTGAAGTTAAGATTCTTTCTTAAGGAAGTCAACTAATTTATTAATAGCAACTCTTTCTTGTTTCATAGAGTCACGATGTCTAATGGTAACAGTTTTATTTTCACTAGCTTCAAAGTCGTAAGTGATGCAATAAGGTGTGCCAATGGCATCTTGTCTACGATAACGTTTTCCAATGGAACCACTTACATCATAAATTGCCTCAATACCAGATTCAACTAATGTTTCAAAGACTTTCTTGGCTTCCTTATCCAATTTATTGACTAGTGGAAGAACGGCAACTTTGTAAGGAGCTAATGAAAAAGGCAGGTGTAATACTTCTCTAGTTTCATTGTCTTTTAATTTTTCAATTTCCAAAGCATCAACGATGATGGCATATAACAATCTCTCTACTCCAACCGAAGGTTCAATGACAAAAGGTACAATTTTTTCATTAACGGCTTGATCTAAATACCATAAATTAGCTTTTGATTGCGTTGCATGTGATTTCAAGTCAAAATCGGTACGATTAGCAATGCCTCATAATTCGCTTCAACCGTGAGGAAAGTGATATTCCACATCAATGGTGCGAGTTGAATAGTGTGATAGCTCATCTTTTTTGTGTTCATGAAAATGAATGTTGGCTTCATTAATTTTTAATGTTTTAAATAAAAATTTCTTAATTTTTTCTAACTGATCATTGAAAACATCATTTGCTTGTTTTGGATAAACGAAGTATTCCAGTTCCATTTGTTCAAATTCACGAGTCCTAAAAATAAAGTTACCTGGAGTTATTTCATTGCGGAAAGATTTACCAATTTGGCCAACAGCAAAAGGCAACTTTAGTCTAAGACTTCTTTGAATATTAATAAAATTAATAAAAATGCCTTGAGCTGTTTCTGGTCTGAGATAAATAGCATTAGTATCGTCTTCAATTACACCTTGATGAGTTTTGAACATCAAATTAAATTTACGGATTGGTGTTCAATCCGATTTACCACAAACTGGGCAAACGATCTTATTTTCTTGAATAATTTTCTCTAATTCCGTAAAACTAGTTTGCTCTGTGACATTAGCATCTTTAACTTTTTCTTCAATTAATTTATCAGCACGAAAACGGTTGTGACAATTCTTGCAATCGATTAATGGATCGCTAAAATTGCTTAAATGTCCGCTAGCTTTTCAAACGCTAGAATTATTTAAAATCGAGCTATCAAGACCTACGGCTTCGGGGTTTTTGGTGACGAATTCATTTCATCAGATATTTTTAATGTTTCTTTTTAATAATACTCCAAGCGGCCCATAGTCCCATGCGTTAGCTAACCCACCATAAATTTCGGAATTAGAGAATACAAATCCGTAATTCTTTAAAAAATTAACTATTTGTTCTTGGGTTAATGCTGTAGATTTATTGGACATATGGGTAATTATAAATAAATATTATTTATATTAACAAAGTGTCAGCAACTATTCCCCCTATATTTAAAATTTGACATATCTATTCGTAGATATGAAGTATGTTCGCCATCAAAAAATATTCATAATTTTGGCTATTTTAAAATTCTAAAATCAAACATTTGTTTAAATATGTTAAGCGGTGTTGTGTACGCATATACATGCGTGACGGTGAATAGTTACAAGTGTCGTCTAGCATAAAACGTAATAATCAATCATGTCAACGACAACCGATTATATAGAATGCTGTTCATACAAAACCCCAATTCAAATTGATTTATTTATAAATTAAGAATTATTTTATGAAGGTCGTGTCTGGATATCCGCGCAAATAATTTATGAAACTTAATAAGTTATATTTCACCAAATCAATGACATGCAAAAACACCAACGAGCATGATGGCTGCAAAAACTATTAAAAATGCTCACATATAAATAGCTCTTTTTCACATGGGAGTGCCTTCATCAACTTTAGCACCAGGATGATAAAGTAATTGTAAATTAGATGAAGGATAGTTATAAATTTCTACTAAGTCTTCGCGAGTATAATGAATTTCATGTTTATTTTCCCGAATATAACCCCTCACATTGCCACGCATACTCATACTACCAGCAGTAGATGTTTTTGTATAGCCAAAGGCATATACATATCCATCAAAGCCTTTATACTTATGCTCTTTGCCGTTTTTTAACAATGTATAGTTATTTAAATCATTCAAAAATTCTTCATTCAAAACAATGTCATTAGTCTGTTCTTCTTCACGTTCTTGAAACTGAGAATCACGATTCTTATAAATTTCATCATATTCTTGTCTTTTTTGTTTATCTTTTAATACTTCGTAAGCTTCATTGATTTCTTGCATTCTTGACGTAGCAAACTTTGTTTTGTTCTTATCTGGATGAAATGCTTGTGACAATTTAATATACATTTCGTGAATATCTTCTAAAGAAGCATTACAATCTACTCCAAGAATTTGATAATAATCTTTGAAATTATTCACAGTATAAAATCCCCTTAAAAAAGATAAAAATTTTCATTCATCTGTCGTATACCACATCTAAATAGAGTGGCATAATTCTTTCTTTCCATAAAGAATTATGGGTGTCCATGCACACCAATCTTGCGCGCAGCGATGGAAAAACGGTACGGCTGTTACTATACCGTTTTATAAAGCACAACTCTTTCAAAGAAAATAATTTGAAAGAATTAACTGTGTCGTCAGACAACACATGGCCATTTTTATCATAATGACAAATCTCAAAAATATTGTAAGACTATTGAGCACAATCAAAACAAACTTTATAAACTAATCTATCTATGTTGTTAATGTGTTGATAGAGTCGGTGGGGCATTGCAGAAGTGATTTTGGTAACCAAATAGCTCAAAGCAATTTACAAACGGTAGTGTTAAAATTTGCAAAATTAAGCGTGTTTGCGATTTATATAACATTCGTTAAATATCGTTTCTGTTAAGCAATCAATCAACTAAATTAATTATTTTAATCCCATTTTCATTAATATATGAATCACTATTTTTAACTAAAATTATTTTTTCTCTGTTGTCTTTAATTGATAATAAATTATTAATTTCACGTTCTTGTATCTGATGAGTTCCAAGTGAATTAGTAACTTGTATATACATACGTTCATTATCCTTAGAAGCTACGAAGTCTATTTCTTTCCCATCATACATTTTCCCAATAGATACATCATATCCTCGATGTTTTAATTCAATAAATACAATATTTTCTAATAACGATCCAAAATTCACATTTTTAAATTGTGAAAACGTATTTCTTATCCCTGTATCTGATGCGTAAATTTTGCCAGCTGTAAGTAATGTTCTTTTACTAGTGGTTGAAAAGAAGTAGGCTCTATATATCAATACCGCTTCTTCTAACCATAAAATGAAACGATTTATTGTTTTCCGTGAAAGATTTTGGTTGTTATTAGTGTGAATGAAATTTACAATATTAGTAATCTCTAGTCGTTGACCAATATGGTCAAATAAATACGGTACTATCTTATCAAACTCGTTGTAGTTTCGTATTTTATGACGTTTTTTAATATCTTTGTTTAAAGTGTCATTTCGTACATCAATTAATGTTTCTTTGGTCACTTTTTCATTTTCTAAATCTTCAAATATTATTGGCAGTCCACCAAACCTAACATACTTTTCAAAAGCCATTTCTCTGTCTTTCCAGTTTAGTTGTTTGGCAACATATTGAAAATATTCTTTAAAAGAAAATGGAAATAATTTTATTTCTCTACTTCTCCCAGTGAATACAGTGGCAATGTTTGAAGAAAACATATTAGAATTGGAACCAGTAATATAAAGATCGTATTTAAATTTTTTGCTTTCAAATAAAGTAATGACACATTTTTCAAAATCTTTTATTTCTTGAATTTCATCTAAAAAAACATAATTTATTTTATTATTCACCGATTTGTCTTCGATTTGGTGTAGCAACTCTTTTCAAGTCAATTCAGCTAATTCTTTATTGTTAAAATCATAATCTATGATTTGACTACTGTTTATCTTAAATTCATTTTTCAAAACATCTTTAAATTGAGATAATAATGTAGACTTACCACTTCTTCGTATACCGGTTATTACCTTAATACGGTGTTTATCTTTGTATTCACGTATTTGGTTTAAGTATTCCATTCTTAATATTTCATTCATATTTACCTCAACGCCCACTTTCGATGTTAACATTGAAATCGGGCGTTATGATATAAATTATACATTCAACATTTTAATTAAGAAGTTTTTATATTCGTGCGAAATTTGATCAAGGAATTATGTGCACGAAAGCATGCTAATCTTGCATGCATGGAAAAAGAAAAACCTACCGCTGGCTTCCATTTTTATTTCTGCTTCAGCGTTTTTAATACACATAGCTTTTATAATATTTTTAATGAAAATCTTAGGATTTTGGGCATTCAAACTTATATACAATTTATATGCGCTGTATGATTTTTACTAAATAAACTATTGATATCGCTAATATTGCTTGATAGAAACAAAACTTATGCCAATGTTGTCTAAAATAAAAGTTTTTAACAATTTAATAACAAAATCTAGTTCAGCATAGTATTTATTGAGTTCTTCGTATTTACCATTAAATAAATAATGGATGGCTTTACTAGTTTCAAGATCAAACAATTTATCTTTTTGTCTATCAAAGCACATATTGCAAAGCATTCCGTGATCTTTTAATGAAATGGTTTTAATCTTATTATTGCCACATCTCACGCAACGATTCACTTCTAGATTGATGCCAGATAATCTACAAAAGTCTTTCAAGATGATTAGAATCAAAGTTTTTTCATCGTAAGTTTTATTGACGATCAAATCCAAACAAGTCGTATAGAATTCATATGTAGATTTTCTAGAGATATTTGTCTTATCGGTACATTCATTCAATAAATTAAAGGACTCTAATGTCTCGTAGTTTCAATCTAGCGATTTAATTGTTGTGACTTTTTTTAATTTACTTAATTTTTCATCGCTACGACTTTGAAATATTTGAATTTCCAAATAACTGCCGACAAATAAATTTCTAGCATTTTTAGATGTAATTTTTCTACTGCCCATAGAGATGCAAGGTATTTTTTGTCCAGTGGCAATCAAAAAAATCACAATTTCATCAAACGTTTGAAATGAAGATTTTTTAATTAAATATCCATGATAGATTGTCTCTGCCATAGTTATTTTTTATTACTATAACCGATGTCAGCTAATACTTTTTCGTTATTACGTCATTCACTTTGTACTTTAACGAATAATTTTAAATTAATCTTGGTGTCAAAGACATTTAATAATTCTTTACGAGCCATGATACCAATTTTTTTAATCATGGATCCGCCCTTACCAATGACAATAGGCTTTTGAGATTCTTTTTCTACCAAGATAATGGCTTGGATAGTTAACATTTTGACAACGGGATCGTAATTATTTGATTCAATATAAACACCAGTCGCATACGGTAATTCTTGTTTGGTGTTAAAAATAATTTGCTCTCTAATGATTTCACTAATAGTAAAGTTATCGTTTTCATATATTTGTTCTAACTTGTTCCCATTTGGTAATACGGTAACAATCTTATCTAACAACGGTTTAATGTTTTCTTGCTTCTTACTAGATATAAGAAATGTATCAACGACATCAATATCAGTTTTAATTTGTTGTTCGTAAGATTGTGCTTTTGTTGGATTGCTCAAATCAGATTTAGTTAAAACTAAGAAAACGTTTTTCACTTCATATTCTTTGATTAATTTAATAATTTGTTTGTCTTCTTCATCAATTGGTCGACTTAAATCAATAAATAATAAAACAATGTCTGCAATCTTATAGCTACTTTTAATTTGCGAATTTAAAAATAAATCCAATTTAAAATTTGGAGCATGTCATCCTGGGGTATCGACAAATTGGATTTTGTCATCACCATAATTAAAAAGTGCATGAATTTGATTGCGAGTCGTCTGCGGCTTTGGTGATGTAATGGCTACTTTCTTATTAAGAATCGTATTCAAAAAAGTAGATTTGCCTACATTTGGTTTGCCAGTAATTGCTACATATCCACTTTTCATACTATTTGAACAATTCAATAATGTGCGGGATGAAAATAATTAGTCCAACCGCAACGGCTGTAATTGTCAACACTAATGTTGCCGCTGCCGACACATCTTTGATTTTCTTGGCGTTATAGTTATATTTAAACGAAACAACATCCACAAGGTTTTCCACGGCAGTATTGATTAATTCCATTCCAATGATTGTTCCAATCACAAAGACTAGAATAGCTCATTCTGCGGGACTTAATGGACTATAGTTGGTTAATACAGCTGCCGTGACTAAAACAATGGCAGCAACAACCAAATGAACAACTAAAGATGTTTCTTCTCTCACCGATGTGTAGATACCACGAAATGCGTAACCAAATTTTTTTAATCACGCCCACTTTACTTTTTTCTTTTCCATGCTTAATTATTTTAGTAAATTTAATTGCTTCATTAACTTATTTTGCAAAGCAAACATTTCCTTTTCTTTTTGTTTGCGTTGGTGATCGTATCCTAATAAATGTAATAACCCATGGATAAATAAGAAAACCATTTCAAATTCAAAGGTGTTTTTGGGATTTGTCGCCATTTGATAATTAATGTAAATTTCCCCAATTAAATTAGTTTTGATGCTTGCGGCATCATGTAAAGCAAAACTAATAACATCAGTCGGTTTGTTAATGTGGCGATATTGGTTATTAATCATTTTGATCTCTTGATTATTGGCAATGACAAGATCATAAATGGAGTCTTGTTTATTCAAACCGCTTATTAGTTTATTTGCTTTCTTGAATAGAGATGTTAGCTGTCGTGACACAACTTGATGTGGATCGTTTACGATAAATTTAAACATGGAAGAATTATATTAATTAGTCTATCTTAAATAATAAAATAAAAAATTCTGAAACACCTAAGTTCAGAATTTGTGATTTGGTGGAGCTTATAGGACTCGAACCTATAACCGACCGATTATGAGTCGGGGGCTCTAACCAATTGAGCTAAAGCTCCTTAATGGTAGCAGGGGTGAGGGTCGAACTCACGACACCCCGGGTATGAGCCGAGTTCTCTAACCAACTGAGATACCCTGCCATTAATGGTCGGGAAGACAGGATTCGAACCTGCGACCCCCTGGTCCCAAACCAGGTGCTCTACCAAGCTAAGCTACTTCCCGAAAATTATTTACGATATTATGAACATATGGGTCTCATACACACCATATCGTGCTAAATATTATAAGTTAAAGTAAAAAATCGGACAATTATTTATTTTTATTAATTATTTATAAGCTAATTTACGGCCATGAAATCGTTTAATCCCTGTGGCTTTTGCAATTTGTTCGCAATTATCATCGGTTACACTACCGCCAACGATTAATTGAATACGACCACTAGCATAATCTTTTAATTCTTTAAGTTTTGTTAGGTTATTTACAGCTAGCCCACCGCCACCCTTAGTAAGGATCCTTGTAATACCAAGCGATACCAATTCATCAATGGCACCCTTGGAATCTTCAATTAGATCAAAAGCCATATGGAAGACGGTTTCCTTTGATTGTGCCGCTTTAACAAGGCTTTTAATCGCAAAAGCATCAACTGTATTATCTTTAGTTAAAAAACCGAAAACAAAGCCTTGGATGTTGGTATTAACATACTTTTTAATAATGCCTTCAAGTGTCGAAATACCTTTTTGGTCAATTGAGTAATTATCTTCAATTCTTACCATCATTAATATATGGTCGGTCTTACTTAACGCATAGTTAATAAGATCATTAGTAGGAGTCAAACCACCCAAATCTAAGCGAGAACATAATTCGATTTGGTTAGCATTATGTAATAAAGCATTGTCAATTTGCTCTTTAGTTTCGACACAAGCTTCTTTAATCAATTCCATATTTATTGTTTAATTTGAATAGAAGTAGTAGTTTGCGTTGCTTGTTGTTTAGCATACTTACTCTTAAAGATACCACCAACGATTCACATTGCAATCCCCTGAACAAGAAGCAAACCCCACGATACTCCTATTAAAGCTGACGCAATAGGCATCATGTCAGCGATGTATTCCGGCTGAACACCAGGGTTCTCGGTGGCGTAAACCATTATATAAATACTTAAAGATAAGCCAATTGTGAACATAACAATTCCACTAATCGTACAAGCAATACCTGCGTTTCAAAGTCTTTTAGGTCAAATTTTCATATAGGTAATTATAAACTAAACTTTCGCATATTTGTCCATAACACAACTGATGGGGGCGTTCTATGATTTAAGGTATTTGTAAATTACTTAACTAAGCGGTTATATCATTCAACGACATATGTTTCGTTAATGTCTTGATTTAATTCTGGTCTTTCAGGATATCTTAAATATTCGCCTGAAAAATTAGCATTATCAACTTTAACAAAAGCTAATGTACCAACTTTTTCTTCTCGGTTAATAAGTGGTAGCTTACGTGACTTCTCTTTAATAGAGATAATAGATTTTGGCTGAATAAATGTACTTGGAATATCCATTTTCTTACCGTTAACTAAAACATGACCATGAGTAACTAATTGTCTTGAACTACGTCTCGTTGGAGCAAAACCCATACGGTAAACTAAATTGTCCAAACGAGACTCTAAGGCAATTAATAAGTTTAATGCATTAGAACCTTTCATTTTTTTTGCGAATGTAAAGATGCGTCTAAATTGACGATCGGTCACACCATACATGTATGCGAGCTTTTGTTTTTCTGCTAATTGTTCACCATAACCAGATAATTTACGGTTGGCTTGGCCATGTTGGCCAGGTGCATACGTTCTTTTTTTACCTTTTAAAAATTCCTTATTGTTTTCGAGAATGGAAAAACCCAATCTTCGAGATTTGCGATTTACGCTTCCTGTATATCTTGACATTTAATGTCTCCTTTGTGTTTTGAGCACAAAAGTATTTGTTGATTCTTAGATCACTATCTGGTACTAATAGGTTCGGTGATTTCAGCAACACTTACTACTAATGCTAAGCTACCAGATATCGATGATCTAATACCGACTTGCCGATGTGCGAATGAGATTATATTATGTAATTACTAAATTATGAAAATAAAAAAGTGTAAAAATATTTTTATTTAAAATTGATAATCGTCTTGACGATTTAGTAAAGCCAAATTGTCTAAAAGAATAAACAAAAAAACCAGGTTTTTCAATCTGGTTTTTTAATTGGCGCGCCCTGAGGGAGTCAAACCCCCAACCTTTTGATCCGAAGTCAAATGCTCTATTCAGTTGAGCTAAGGGCGCAGGTTTATTTATCTAATTCGCGCATTGTATTATCATACAAGTTTTCAAAACCAGATATTGATTCAATGATATCCCCATGGTGCTTCAATAACTTAGGTCGAATTCGTTTGTATGAAAATTTATATTTATCATTGAGACTATCAATTTGAACTAGCAAAAACGATTCTTCTTGTCCAATTTTTAAATAATTATGAATGTCGCTAATATGGTAATCACTAATTTCCGAAATATGACAAATGCCCTGTAATCCATTGAAACTTAAAATGACAAAAGTTGGTTCGATGCGAACCACCTTGCATTGGTATATTTTTCCAATTTCTAGCATGTGAGATGATGTCCTAATAAATTATATTATAATGTGACGCATGGCTAAAATAGCTCCAAAACAAACTTTATTAGAGCAAATTAAAGACACCATTGAGTCTTTAAGAACTTTTATTAATAACGACGGTGGTGATTTATCTTTTGTGAGCTTTAAAAATGGTATTTTAACATTAAATATTACTGGGGCGTGTGTTGGATGTTCAGCATTTAGCATTACCTTTGATCAGGGTGTAAAAGAAGTATTTTTGACTGAATTTAAAGGTGATATTCAAGATGTGAAATTCACTGTAAATGATAATAAAAAAAGCCTAATTTAATTAGACTTTATTTTTAATAACTACGAGTTTTCTTTTGAAACTTACGAGCTTCTTTAGATTTTTCTTTGGCTCTTAATCCTGGTCGCAAATAATATTCATGTTTCTTTGCAACTCGACGAGTTTCAGAGGTGATACGAGAGAACCTTTTTAGTGCTTCGTTCAACTCACCATCTTTAACAACTACCTTTGGCATTAATTTTTCACCGACCTTCTTTTTTGAGTGCGGTAATTATACATAAAAATGGATTACAATGTGGTAGATAAACATTAATTTATCAAACATAAAATGATGCTGCCAGAAAAAAATTGACAATTTTTACACAAATCTATATAATTTACCACCCTATATTATTATCTTTATATAGTATATATAACGATATTTAGGTTAACATTGCACAAAGGCCACCACTCCATATGACTAACAACAAACAAAGTTTTCGCGAAACTAAGTATTCTAATCTCGCAATCCGTCGAGATTATTCCAAGATTGAAACTAACTTTGAAGAACCAGATTTATTAGAAGTTCAAAAAACTAGTTACAACCAATTCTTAGAGAGCGAAATCAGATCTCTTGTCGAGATGTATTTTCCTGTGCGCCATGCAAAAAGCAAGTACGAAGTTAAATACAACGGCATTAAGTTCTTAGAACCAAACGACGAAGAAAAAGCACGTCGTGAAGGCAAAACTTACGAGCGTGCACTTTATGTCGATTTATTTTTAATTAACAACGAAACAGGCGAAGTAAGAAAAGCACGAAAGACTAAAGCTGGTGTCGCTGATGGCATTTTCTTTGCCAATATTCCAATTATGACAAAGAAGGGTACATTCATCGTTAATGGCATTGAAAAATTTGTTATTAGTCAAATTGTTCGTTCGCCAGGTGCTTACGCTTTAAACAAAAGTCAAATCAAATTAAATTCTAAAAAGAAAATTAACGAAGGATATATTTGCGAAGTATTACCATCTCGTGGTACACAAATGCACTTCATCATTGATGAAAAAAATAACTCTGTGAAAGTCATGATGCGTAATGCTTTGGGAGACTCTGCTCCTAGCTTTCCAGCAACACAATTGCTAAAAGCGTTTGGTATGACACAAGATGAAATCGTGGAAATGTTCCACCACGATGATTACATTGTGAACACACTTTATTCTGAAAAGATCGACAACCACCAAAATATTTTAGATGATGAATACATTTTATCAATTCGTAAAACTGCTGATGATGTTGCCAAAGGTAAAACAGCAGATCGTGGTTCGCCAATTGACACAAAATTAAAAAAAGTTGTTTTCGAATATGTTGAAGAGCGAAAAATTGCCGATGCACTACGGGCTGAGTATGAAACGATGTTTGAAAATATTTCAACTGAACACGAACAATTGATTGATCAACTAGGCCAAGCCACTGGTAAAACAAAAGAAGAGATCACTACTAGAATTAAAAAAATTGCTGGTCCAGTTGAAAAAATTCTTGACAAATTAACTAAACAAGAATCTAAAATTCGTTTATTAATTGACACCATCATTACTGAAAAAGCAGCTAAAGATTTAATTACTGATTTAAGTATTTCTACTAAAGCCGCTGAAACGAATGCAAATGGTAAAAATCAAGTTTGCTACCAAGATGTATTGGCTCGACATTTTATGGATAATCGTCAATATGACTTAACAGCAGCCGGCCGTTACAAATTACAACGCAAGCTACGTGTTTCTGAAAGACTTTATCAAAGAGTACTTGCTGAAGACATCGTTACAAACAATGATAAAGTCTTGATTAAAGAAGGTACGTTAATCTTGAAAGACGAACTTGACAAGATTAAACAATCTTTAAGCAAAAATGAAATTAAACTTAATGAATTAAAACTTAAGAATGTTGTTGAAGTAGAAAAACATCATTCGCAAATTTTAGAATCAGTATTAGTTTATACAGATAACGAAACTTTACAATTCCCTACACCAGTCATTGGAACACACGGTGACATTGCTTCTAACGCCTTAACTGTTGCTGACTTCGTTTCGGTTATCTCTTATACTATCGGTTTAGTTCACAATATCGGTCAGTATGATGACATTGACCATTTAGGGAATAAACGACTACGTTTAATTCACGAACAATTAAAAACTAAATTACAAGCTGGTATGGCACGTGTGGAAAAACACATTAAAGAAAAATTAGCTTCTATTTCTATTCCAACTGCAAATGAAGAACAACAAGCTAAAATTGCTTTGAAGACTACCATTAAATCAGTCGTTAATACAAAAGCATTCCAATTGGTTGTAAAGAATTTCTTTAACTCTTACCAATTGACGCAATTCATCGATCAACAAAATCCATTATCTGAATTAACTAACAAAAGACGTATCTCTGCAATGGGAGATGGTGGTATTTCTCGTGAAGATCCAAACTTAGACATTCGTGATGTACACTATTCTCACTATGGACGTATTTGTCCGATTGAAACACCAGAAGGTATGAACATTGGTTTGATTATGTCTTTAGCGGCGTTTACTCGTGTTGATCTTAAAACAGGATTCTTACTAACACCATACAAGCGCGTGAAAAAGGGTATCATTCAAAATGAAGTGGAATGAATGACTTCTTTAAGAGAAGATGAATATATCATTTGTGAATCGACCTCAAAACGTGATGCCAATAACGACAATAAACTCGTTGGTGATGATGGTAAAGTTGTCGGACGTTATCGTTCTACCCAAGAAATGTTTCCAGTTGATAGAGTTGATTACATTGAAATTTCGCCAAGACAGGTCGTGTCAGTTGCCGCTGGTGCAATCCCGTTCTTAGAAAATGATGACACCACTCGTGCATTGATGGGCGCCAACATGCAACGTCAAGCCGTCCCTTTACTTGCTCCATATGCGCCAATTGTTGGTACGGGCACTGAATACAAAATTTCACATGACTCTGGTATGACAATTACTGCCGATGTAGCTGGTGAAGTTGAATATGTGGATGGGCACAAAATTGTTGTCGCAGATAAAGATGGCAAAAAACACACTCACAAATTAATTAAGTTCCGTAAGTCTAATCAAAGCACGTGTATTAACCAAACTCCAATTGTAGAAGCTGGCCAAAAAGTTAAATTAGATGAAACATTAACTGATGGTCCTGCAATGCAAAACGGTGAATTAGCTTTAGGTCGTAATCCATTAGTAGCATTTACAACTTGAAATGGTTATAACTTTGAAGATGCAATTATTGTTTCAGAAAGATTAGTACATCAAGATGTGTATACATCAATTAGCATTGAAGAACACACTATTGAATGTTTACGTATTGATAAAGTTGGTGACGAAGAAGTTACTCGTGATATTCCTAACGTTTCTGAAGAATCAAAACGTTTCTTAGATGAAGATGGTGTCATCATGACCGGCGCAGAAGTTCGTGAAGGTGATATCCTCGTTGGTAAGGTTACCCCTAAAGGACAAACAGATACAACGAGTGTAGAAAAATTATTGCAAGCCATGAGTGGTGGCAAAATTAAAAACATTCGTGATGCTTCTATGAAAGTTCCCCACGGTGGCGAAGGTATTGTTGCTAAAGTAGAACGCTTCCACTCGCGGGATGGTTATGAATTAGATGATGATGTCATTGAATTGATTAAAGTTTATATTGTTCAAAAACGTAAAATCCAAATTGGTGACAAGATGGCAGGACGTCACGGTAACAAGGGTATCGTTTCAATTGTTGTTCCAGTTGAAGATATGCCGCATTTAGAAGACGGCACACCAATTGACATTTGTTTAAACCCATTGGGTGTACCAAGTCGTATGAACATTGGACAAATTATGGAAATCCATCTAGGTTTAGCTTTAAGAGAAATTGCAAAAAAGAAGTTGATTGAATTTGCGATTGAAAAAACTCCGATTAACGAAGTTGTATCGCAATTTGGATTAATTAAACCAAAAGCAGAGACATTAATGAAAACTGCTAAGAAATATTTCAAAGATGCTGATATTACAACTATTGAGCAAGCAAACAAGAAAATTAATGATGTTGATTTACAAGTTATTTTGAGTAATGTTGGTTTAACCGTTGAAGATTTATCAATTAAAGCGGCCACCCCTGTATTCATGGGCGCAAACTTAAACGATATTACTGTTGCTTTAAAAGATGCCGGGATTGACCCAACTAAAACACATGGTAAATACCGTTTAATTGATGGCCGTAGCGGTGATTATTTTGACGGTTCAATTACTGTTGGTGTTATGTATATGATGAAACTAGACCACATGGTTGACGATAAGATTCATGCTCGTAGCGTTGGACCATATTCCAAAATTACACAGCAACCACTTGGTGGTAAAAGCCAAAATGGTGGTCAGCGTTTTGGAGAAATGGAAGTTTGAGCGCTTGAAGCTTACGGTGCAGCTTACAACTTGCGTGAATTATTAACAATCAAGTCTGATGATGTTCGTGGGCGAAACTTAACATATTCAGCAATTGTTAAAGGCAAGCCATTCCCAACTCCATCAATTCCCGAATCATTTAAATTGTTAACAAAACAACTTCAAGGTTTAGCACTAGGTGTTAATGTGAAGAAGGAAGATGGTAGTGAAGAAGATATGAATAACTATACTTCAGTCATTAGCGATGACGAGATGAAAGAATCTGGTATGGAAAACGGTGAAAACATTAGTGTTACCACAGAAGAAAATCACTCTGTTGATGAAGACGAACAATATTAAGGGGAAATATGACTATGACAAAATCTAAAATTAAAGCATTACAAATTGGGATCGCTTCCCCAGAACAAATTCGTTCTTGATCACATGGTGAAATCACCAAAAGTGAAACCATTAATTACAAAACATTAAAGCCAGAGAGAAGTGGTTTATTTGACGAAGCTATTTTTGGCCCAGTAAAAGACTATGAATGTGCTTGTGGCAAATATAAGAAGGTTAAGTACAAAGGCAAAATTTGCGAGAAGTGTGGTGTTGAGATCATTGAATCCATCGTTCGTCGTGAGCGAATGGGTCACATTGAACTAGCCGCACCAGTGGCCCACATTTGGATGAGTAAAGAATTGCCTAGTCCATCTAAAATTTCCTTAGTATTGGATATTCCATACAAGCAGGTTGAAGAAGTTATTTACTTTGTAAACCACATCGTGCTTGATGCAGCTAATAGTACGATCTTTAAAACAAAAGATATTATTGATTTAACTAGTCCACAAACATCCAAAACCGATCGTCAACGTTTAATTAGAATCTTAAAAGAAATTAGAACTAAATCTGCCAAAGATACAATCGACTTCAAACGAGCCGAGGAATATTACAAAACATTAAAAAACTCTGCTTTACCATTCTCTATTGAACAAGTATTTAACTTTATTCGTAAGCATACCAACATTCGTTTTGGTATTGGTGCTGAAGCGATTTATGAATTATTAAGAAATGTTGATTTACAAAAAGAATCTGTAAACATTCGCAATGAAATGTCTCGACTCGATCCAAATAGTGCTAGATTCCGTAAATTAATGCGTCGTCTTGAAGTAATTCGTTGGTTTATTGAATCAAATAATAAACCAGAATGAATGATTCTCCGTGTTGTGCCAGTAACTCCACCAGACACCCGTCCAATTATTCAATTAGATGGTGGCCGTTTTACCACAAGCGATATTAACAACTTCTATCGTAAGATAATTATTCGTAATGACCGTCTTAAAAAGATGATTGATCTTGGGGTACCTTCCATTATTCTTAATAATGAAAAGCGTATGTTACAAGAAGCCGTTGATGCTTTGTTTGACAACTCATCTCGTAGTAAACCAGTTATGAGTAAAGACAAACGTCCTTTAAAATCATTGTCTGATCATTTAAAAGGGAAACAAGGATTATTCCGCCAAAACCTTTTAGGCAAACGTGTGGATTATTCTGGTCGTAGCGTGATCGTGATTGGACCAGAATTAAAAATGTATGAGGTGGGTATTCCATCAATCATGATTTTAAAGTTATTCCGTCCTTTCATTATTCGTGAATTAATTAAAAAGTTTGATGAATATGGTACAGAGATTAAGCCAATTGCTTCTAATGTTAAGATTGCTGAAAAAATGATCTTAAAACAAGAGAATGTAATTTGACCAATTGTTCAAAAAATTATTAAAGAAAGACCAGTCTTATTAAACCGTGCACCGACATTACACCGTTTAGGTATTCAAGCATTTGAGCCAAAGATGATTGATGGTAAAGCGATTCGTTTACATCCATTAGTAACAACTGCATTTAACGCAGACTTCGATGGTGACCAAATGGCCGTTCACGTGCCTTTAAGCCCAGAAGCCATCGCCGAAGCAAGAGATATCTTATTGGCTTCTTGACACATTCTTGGACCAAAAGATGGTAAGCCAGTAATTACACCAACACAAGATATGATTCTAGGCGTTTATTATTTAGGTATGGAAGAACATGGTAAACTTGGTGAAGGCACAATCTTTACAAGTACGGCTGAAGTTTTAAAAGCTTATGCATTAGGACAAGTTCACCCACACACTATTGTTGGTATTGCCACCAACAACTATCCTAATAAGAAGTTTCCCCACGAAGGTGTATTAATTACTACTATCGGTAAAATCATTCTTAACAACGTATTACCAGATCACATGGTATACATCAACAATAATGGTGTTAGTCCCACTGTTAATAAGGAAGATGTGATTGGACACGGCGAAAATGTTCGCGAAGTTATTAAAAAATGAGCTGTCCATCCATCATTTACTAAAAAGACGTTACAGTTGATTATTTCCATGCTCTATAACGAATATCCCGTAGAGGCTGTTGCCAAAACAATGGATGGGTTGAAAAACTTAGGTTTTAGATTCTCAACAAAATCTGCGACGACAGTTTCTGCATATGATATTCCAAAATACATTAAGAAATACGACTACTTCCAAGAAGCTGATGATAAAGTGGCACTTTTAAAACGCCAATTTCAAAAAGGTTTATTAACTGATGATGAACGTTATAAAAAAGTCGTTGAATTATGAACTGATGTTAAAGATAAAGTTTCTAATGACGTGGAAGACATCATGGCCGAAGAAGGTAACCAAAACAACTCTATCGTGGTAATGGCTAAATCTGGAGCTCGTGGTAACGTTTCCCAATTTACCCAATTAATGGGAATGCGTGGATTGATGTCCAAATCATATAACTATGACCAAAAAAATAAATCACGTGTTATTAAAGATACCATTGAAATTCCTATTAAGCATGCCTTTATTGAAGGATTAAGTATTTCAGAATACTTCAACTCTTCTTATGGTGCTCGTAAGGGTATGGCCGATACGGCGATGAAAACATCAAAATCTGGCTACATGACTCGTAAACTAGTGGATGCAGCTCAAGAGGTCATCGTTTCTGAAGAAGATTGTGGAACGGTAAGAGGATTGATTGTAGAGGCTATTTATGATACTAAAGAAGGTGGCAAACCAATTGAATCTTTAGCTGACCGTATCGCTAACCGTTTCGCGATGGATGATGTCACACACCCTAAAACCAAAGAGATTTTAATTAGACGTAATGAAATTATTACTAACGATATGGCTAACTACATTGAAAGTGTTGGTGTGAAACGCGTGGAAATTCGTTCTGTTCTACACTGTCAATCTGAAAATGGTATTTGTCAAAAGTGTTTTGGTAACGACTTAACAACTAATAAACCAATTGAAATCGGTACAGCAATTGGTGTCATCGCTGCACAATCCATTGGTGAACCAGGTACACAATTAACCATGAGAACATTCCATACTGGTGGTGCTGCTGGTGGCAGCAACATTGCACAAGGTTTTGAACGTTTGAAACAATTGTTTGATATGGTTCCTCCAAAGGAATGAGAAACTGCCATTATTTCTGAAATTGATGGTACAGTTAAAACCATTGAATTAGCCGATGAGGGTTACACTATTGAAATTAAAAATAGTCACATCGACGAAGTTCGTTCATATAACGCACCTTTCAATGCTATCTTCCGTGTGAAGGTTGGTACAAAGGTAGAAATTGGCGACAAGATTACTGATGGATCAATTGACATTGGTAAGTTACTTCGTATTGCTGGAATTGATGCAGTACGAAACTACATGATTAAAGAAGTTCAAAAAGTTTACCGTTTACAAGGTATTGAAATTTCTGACAAGTACATTGAAGTTATCTTACGTCAAATGACTAGCAAGGTAAAAGTATTAAACCCCGGTGATTCTTCATTCTTTATTGGGGAAATCATTGATATCGGTGTCTTGCGTCGTACTAATAATGAATTATTATTAAATGATAAAACACCAATCACAGCGATTAACTTGGTTTACGGATTAGATACTGCCCCAAGCAAGAGTGACTCATTCTTAGCAGCAGCTTCATTTCAAGATACCAAAAAAATCTTGACTGATGGTTCTGTGAAAAACCAAACTGATAACCTTCGTGCATTGAAAGAAAATGTCATGTTGGGAAATCTCATTCCAGCTGGAACTGGTCTTGCCAAGAAACTAGATATTCTTGAAAATGGCCAAAAAATGTATAAAAAGGAATACTAATCAATATAATAAGGACTCATTTTTATGCAAAAATCAACAATGATAAAAAAAGAAACAGCTGAAGCTAATCGCAAATGATATGACATCGATGCGAGTGGTGTTATTTTAGGACAACTATCCGTAGTGGCAGCAAATTTATTACGTGGTAAGAACAAACCAACATTCACACCAAATGTTGATTGTGGTGACTATGTCATCATTCGTAACGCTAGCAAAGTAGTGTTAACAAGTAACAAAGCTGAAAAAGAATTTTGATACTCACATTCAGGTTATATCGGTGGTCTTCGTAAAAGAAGCGGTAAAGAAATGTTAGAAAAATATCCGGACGAGTTAGTTTATATCGCCGTTAAAGGCATGCTCCCAAAAAACCGATTGGCGCGTCGGATTATTACAAAGTTGCATGTCTATAAAGATGCTGGTAAAGATCACACAGCACAAACGCCAATCGCGTATAAAGTAAAGTAGGAATATTACATCATGGAAAAAATAGAATATAAAGCATTAGGCCGTCGTAAGAAATCAATCGCTCGTGTCGCTTTGACACCAGGAACTGGTATCATTACCATCAATGGTCGTACACCAAAAGAATATTTCCCAAACTCTTTAGTGATTCAAGACATGCAACAACCATTAGCCATCATTGATGCTTTGAAATCATTTGACGTCAAAGTAAAAGTGACTGGTGGTGGTTTCAACGGGCAAGCTGGGGCAATTCGTTTAGGAATTGCTCGTGCTTTAGTTGAAGCTAACGCCGATAATAAAACAACATTAAAGAAAAAGAAAATGATGACGCGTGACTCTCGTGGCAAAGAACGTAAAAAATACGGAAAATACGGTGCGCGAAGAAGTCCACAATTTACAAAACGTTAATATCTTATAATTACCATAGCCTTTTTGGCTACTATGGAAGTATAGCTCAGCTGGTTAGAGCACGCCCCTGATAAGGGCGAGGTCGATGGTTCGAATCCATTTGCTTCCACCAAGTGGGGGATTAGCGCAATTGATAGAGCATCTGATTTGCATTCAGAAGGTTGAGGGTTTGAGTCCCTTATCCTCCACCAAATAAAAAACCATCTTTAGGTGATGGTTTTTTTAATTGAAGATATTAATTAATTAAAATAATTACCTAAATTAATCTTTACAATCTTGATATCTTTTGGAGAAAATATGGAAATTAACAAGTTAAGTGAATTTAAAAGACTGTTTGTAGAATTCATTTGTGAAGCAACTGAATTTGAAGGCTTACATTTAACTTATGCTCAAATATATGAAATTGTTAATTTTATGAATAAGGCGGAAAGCAAATATACTTGAAAAGAAATTGAAATAGTTAGAGGACTAAAAAAGGCTTACGACTATGTCGAAAAATTAATTAATGAGAATAAACACATTGGGATCGTTGAGTTTTTAAGCATGAATCTATTAATTGATGAATATGAAGAGCCTAGCGCCGGCCAATGAAGAGAAACAAAAGTCCGCATTGGTGGCACAGACTATACACCTCCAATCTATAAACCAATTGAATGACACAAACATGTAGAAAACTTAATTACTCAACCGCTGCAATCGTTATTTGATGGTGCTAAACTATTCGCCACGCTTGCCAAACTGCAGTGTTTTACTAATGGTAATAAACGTACAGCTATTTGTTTGTGTAATGCTTTATTAATAAAGAATAACTTGGATTTAATGCATGTCAAAGATCATATGAAATTCACTCGTAAACTAGTGGATTATTATGAAGATGGAGAAAGTAAATTGGTAGATTTTGTCAATTATGTTGTTGAATCTTCTAAAGAATAAATGTTAAAAAAATAATTACTTAAAGTCTTTACGAGCAAGGACAATGATGGATCCAGCAACTAATACCAGCGAAGCGACTAGTCAGAACGCTAATATTGGTCCAAGGTTCAAATATGGCGTTACTTCATATTCGTAATAATTAGACATTGTGTTGTGTTCAACACCACCATCTTTGGTCAAGCCCATATCATTAAAATATTTAAAACGATTTGTATCGGAATAACCGGCAAGGCCAAACTTTGTTATATTTTTGTTTAAGGTTGGTGTTGGGCCATCTTCGAATTCGTATTTATATCCGTAAGCTTGTCAAGAAGTAGCCGCCGGATCAGCTAAAAAGTCAATGGCATCTACTATTTTTTTAAACGCAGGATTACCATCGTAAAAATTATTAAAATCTGTAGCACCAGCCATTGCAAACGGGTTATAAGCTCCATCATCATACGTGTTTATTTCTACAGATAATTCTTTGATTAAGGCATATTTAACGCGTTGATATAAAGTATTTTTTTGGAATAGTGAGCAATCTTCAAAGGTGGTTGGTAAGTCTTTAAAATAAGCTAATGCTTCATTAAAGGTGGCGGTGGTTGGGAATGTACCTCCACCAGTTAGGTATTCGTCTAATCATTCATCGCCAGTTATAGCAAGAGAAGAAATAGCAGAATTGACAAGGTCATTACATACCCTTTTTATAAACTCAACATATTGATCTTTATTTTTTAGATTGCTAGTAATCTCTGACAATAAAACCGGTTTTGAAACATAGGAATGGCCATAATAACTATTTTCGTAATTTTGTTCTACAACATCACTAATTGCATTGGTGATGGTTGCATTGCTTGCTTGTAAAATATGAATAATTACACTTGTGCTTGAGATTTGGCCTGGAAAACATATTCAATCTATTGGTGTGTCGGAAATAGTTGTTTCTGATGGCGCGTATTTTAACACATCCTGGTCTAATTCAAAATCTTGTGATTCAAGTTGATTTTGAGTTTTATAGACTGACATTGTATTAAATAAGTGTTGAAAGTGTTGACCAACATTTAGCGCTTGGATTATTTGTATATTGGAATTTTTGTTGGCTTCATCTAATCAATCTTTTGATGTGTAACCGCTTCAAATGGCTGGGATAGTGCCACCCAGCATTTCGATTTTAAAAAAACCATGGATGTTTTCGTTTGTGTCTATATAGTTACCGCCTCGGTTACTAAAATATACATCGCTTTCATATTCTTCTCTTGCCAATTGTTGAATATGATCCTCATAATCATTTGGTAACGTTTCTGCCTGGGTAATCACAAATCCAAGAACTTGCGTAACTAAACAAAAACCAATGGAAACAAATAACGCAGCAATTTTACCTAAGGGTGCACAAAACATAATTGAGAGCGCACCAAAAACAAATGTTGAAACAATGCAACCGACAAAATATGAAAATACAATTTTCGCTAATGAGTTAGGATCAACCGGGGTTTGATTAACGGCTCCACCAATATAAGTTGTAAGAAAAAACAAACCACCAATTGTAATGATGAACATCATTACAATTAAAGTTCATAAAAACTTACTTGTAATCATTTTGCGTCTAGCAATTGGTTTACTAACGACTAATAATTCTGTACCGTCATCAATAGGCGCTCGAAATATAAAAACGGCAAGCAGCGCCGAAATTACCGAAATCATGAATATGATCATTGCAAATAACATCATGCTCATCATATCGTTAGATGTTCACAATAGTACAAAATCCAGTTGCGCTATTAATGGCAAAATCAAACATATGAAAATTATTATTAATCAAAAACATCCAGCTAAAATCCAAAGTGATTTTTTCTTGCGAACAACTTGTCATTGAAATTTCATGTAGCGTTTCATAATTATTTCTTACCCTTTTTCTTCATCGTATCAACAGACCCCTTGATAACCATCTTCTTGTATAGGGCATCTAATGTAACGGGTTCACGAATAAATGTATCAATGGATATTTTATGTTGAGACATAAATGTTTCAATTTTGATTAAATCACTTGGATTGGAAATATTAACATTGATACATTTGTTTTCTTTTTTCATGTGATATTGTACGGCAATTTTACGTAAGTATTCTTTGAGGAGGACATCGTTACTTGTTTTAACTGAGTAATGGGTAATTTTTGCTTCTTCACGCATTTTCTCTTTAGAGTTTTCATAAACGGTGTGTCCACCGTCAATGATTGTTACTGAATCAAAATATAAATCTAACTCTGCTAAAACATGTGAAGAAATTAAAATACTAACTCCTTTTGTTCTTAGTTTAGTAAGCAGTCTAAAAAAATCACCACGAGCTTGTGGATCTAGGTTAGCCACTGGTTCATCCATTAAAATAATGTTTGGACTATGAACTAATGCTTGAGCTAAAAGAATTTTCTTCTTTTGACCACTAGAAAAAGTATTTGGTGAAACGTCTCTTAATTTTCACAACCCATCCAATTTTAATTGTCGTGTTGCTCTAATTTGCGCTTCTTTAGGATCAATACCAGAAAGTTCCATCATCGCGACAAGATATTCAAAAGATGTAAATTGAGCAGGGAACCTTGGTGTTTCTGGGATATAGCCAATTTTTGCCTTAGCTGCTTCTAAGTTGGAATTAATACCATTAATTAAAACGGTACCCGATCAATTTACATATCCACCGATAATAGATTTCATCGAAGTTGTTTTACCAGCACCATTAGCCCCAATAAATGCGTGGAATTCACCAGGATATACATTAATTGAGACATTTTCAATCGCTGGAGCAGATCGTTTAGAATAGCGTTTTGTTAAATGCCTCACAAACAACACTGGCTTCGTTTTCATGTTTTTGTATTCCTCAATATCATTTTTAAAATATTTTGGTGGGAACATCTTTTTACTAATGTTTGTTGCACATTCGGTAATTTTATGACCCATGTTGTTAAAAAAGACACCTGCATTATTTTTTGCTGGTGTCCTTTGTTTAGAATGATGCACCTTACTAGTCAGCATTCACCACCGCCTTTGGTTTATTTAGGTTTCTACTTTTAGATCTTGCTACGATCATTAAGATACCGGCTACTAATCCAAAAGGGAAAGAGAATAATTGAAGTATGTATATCGCTAAATGATATTGTCCAGTTTCCATAGTTTTAGCAACTAACCTTGCACCAACTCAATTAAAAACGGAAAGAACTACTGAAAAAGCAGCGCCAATATATAAACCAATTATTAAAACAAGGTAAATATGATTAACCAATTCTTGTAGTTGTTCAAAAGTAACACCACTTTTGTTGAAGTCGGGAGAATTTCAAATAGCGTCTGCAATTCGTCAAGTTCAGTCTTCTGTATATGCCACCATAAAGGAAGCTAAAACAATACCTCCAATTACGGAAAAAATTGCAAAGATTCCGCCAAGAATTGACATAATATAAGCAGGAGTCTGCAAGTTGCTGAAATTTTTGGGTTTTACGGTTTGGATTTGCGGTATCGGAGTAACCGGCAGTGGTTGTGTTGAAGCAACTGCTAGCGTTTTTTTTGCTGTGGTAGATATTTTCTTTGTAGTAGGCATAATAATTAATTATACTATGCTTGCGTTATAAAAACTATGAACATTGTTATCAATCTAACAAAAGCAGTTTTAAAAGATTTTGCCAATTCTGACTCGTCCATGGAATCAATGCAGAAGGTAATTTTAAAATATTTTGCTAACAATCAATATGCAGAATACACCGAGAATGGTAATACCATCAAGATGACTTACAAAGACGTATTTGATCGTGCTCAAGGAGCCGCTAATAATATTTTAAGTAAAACAAAACAACATCGCGATGGTGTTTGTATCTTAAAAATGAGTAATCATATAAATTGAATAATTGCCTTCTGAGGAATTATTCAATCTGGGATCAAACCAATCTTGGTAGATCCAGGAATTGATGAGAAAGTCTATAAAGAAATTACTAAACAATTAAAAATTGTTTTAATAATTGATGATAAAAACATTAATGAATATCTAAAAGATAATGTAAATAACCATCACGTAACTTGAGCAAAAGAAGTGGCTTTTTTATCTTCAGGGACAACGGATGTTCCTAAAATCATTACTTACGATTGTGTGGCTTTTAAATCGCAAATTATGGTGGCGACCTGGGTTCTAGGCAAAAACAAAAATATTAGAATTGGTAACCAGATGAAAGACATTGACACCATCCGCATCTTGGCATTCTTACCTTTCTATCATATCTTTGGGTTTATGGTGATCGCAATATGATTTAGTTTTTTTGGTAGAACTTTAGTATTTGCTGACAGCATTAGTTCAGAGTCTATTCAATTTGCTTGTAAAAAACATCATGTCACACATTTTTTTGCTGTCCCTATTTTATGAGAAAACGTTGTTAATAAAATAGTTAATGAATCTAAAAAACAAGGGCAAGAAAAAAGATTGCAACGTGCCATTAAATTAAGCAACAACTTACAAACATTATTTCCAAAATTTGGTACTTGATTTGCAAGGAGCGTAATGTTTAAAAAGGTGCGTGAGCAGGCGTTAGGAAATACTTTAGTATTTCTTATCTCTGGTGGTGCTTTGATAAATGAAAAATATTTGCGAATGTTAAACGGATTAGGGTACTCAATTCACAATGGTTATGGTTTAACAGAAAGCGGCATTGTGTCTGTTGAACTTTCTAAAAAAGCCAATAAGCGCAATTTAACAAGTGTTGGTATTCCTTTCCCTAATGTTTTGTGGAGAAAAACAGACGATGGAACTTTAGAAATTAAAAGTGATCTAGTTTATAAATCACAATTACACCACGGAGTGACAACGTCATTTAATAAAGATGATTGATATGACACTAAAGATGCTATTGAAGTCAACAAAGGACGTTTACAAATTATTGGCAGGATTGATGATGCCATTATTGGCAGCGATGGTAACAATGTCTATCCTGAATCATTAGAGAACATCTATAACACTAGTGTGCTATATACTGTTGGTATATTAGGATTAAAACAACGTTCTGGGAGTCACCGTATTAATTTATTAGTGAAGTTTGATGAGCATATTACCCCTACTGCAAAACAGGCCATAATTAATAGAATATATAAAACAACAGAACAAATCCCACTTCACAAAAGACCTACTAAATTCTTTGAAGTTGATCAAATACCACTAACTCAGCTCGGAAAAGTAAAACACCGCGAATTACTAGGTTTATATGATTCTGGGAAGCTAATTCTTAATCCAATCAACATCAAATCTGACAAAAAAAATACTGATACTAATAAACTCGATAAGGATTTGTTGTTGATTGTTCGTCAATGTTTTGCTAAGGCATTTGAAGTGGATGTCAAAGATATTCATGATGATACTGATTTTATCACCGACCTCGGTGGCAGTAGTATTGATTATTACACCATTCTTAACGAAATTAATCATGCTACGGGTAAAGAAATTAAATTAATCGGTAATAAAATATTAATAACTCCAATTGACTTCACTATTTACTTGATGCAAACATATAATTAGCGCCATGACGAAACTTACAAAACGCAAAGAGCCTCTCTACGCCCTCTCGGGGTTTGGTCCTAATTTTTTAAATTTATTTGTTGCTGTATATATGCAAAATGCAGTTTGTGGTTATTTAGGTTACATTGGTTTTGACACTACCCACTGAAGTAAACCAATCGTCTCCATAGCCATCTTCACTGTTTTAATTACAATTACTAGAGTTATGGATGCACTATTAAATATTCCCATGGCTCATTTATGCGATCGCACGAAAAGTCGTTGGGGTAGACGTAGACCATGTTGTTTAATTGGTCTTGGCATTATGATTTGTGCATACATTTGTATATGCAACCCTCTTACATTGAGCGAAGGTAGTGCACTTAACGCTGGATGATTTGCCATCATCTTGATTATTTATTTGAGTGGCTCGATTCTTTGTATGGAATCGTTTTATGGTTCGTTTCCCGAAATTACTTATGATACACAATCAAGAATTAGATTAACTAGTTGAAAGGCATTTTATGATACGATTCAATACTCTATAGGATATGCTGTCTTGCCTTTATTGTTGAGCGTATTGGGCAAAGATGGTGTTAGCATACGGTGAGTCGCGTTGTGCTTCACCCCATTATTATTAACAATGTTAATTCCCATATTCCTAATTAAAGAGCCAAGTTCCTATTTAATCACTGGTTCATACTTGGTAAATGGTAAAAAAGTTAAACTAAGAGTGACAAAAAAAGAGATTGATTCAACATATGTAGGTTTCTGGAAAAGCATTAAAATCTCTTTATCTAATAAAAACTTCTTAATTTGAGCAATGATCTTTGCGCTATTCTTTTTTGGATTAGATTTATTTTTATTGGGCCAACAATCATTAGCTTATTATTCTTTAGACTTAAAACAAGGTTGGCAAATCTCTGTCATGAATAGTGCTGCTTTTGCCCCAATTCCAATCATGCTATTAATTAGTAGTAAGGTCATTAAAAAATACGGATTTAAAACATCCTTTATTGTTGCCATCATTACATTTATCGTCGCAATGACGTCATTTATGGCGGCCGATCATAACATCACTCACAATGTATGAATTAGTTTTTCCATTGCTACAGTCGGTTCTACCATTGGTAGTTATGGAATAACAACATTCTTTTCAGCGCCATATTTTGTGCCTGCCCAAATTGCCAGCGAAGCAATTGAAAAAAATAAAAAAGTGAACTCGGCCATGTTCTTTGGTGTCCAAGGTATTATCGTAGCAGTGTCTGGTGCATTAAATGATGCCGTTTGATTCCCAATCGCTAAAATCGATATCGAGAACGGTACTGGTCCTCATATTATGACTTTTATAGTCATTGGTGTTTGTAGTGCTGCTTTAATTGCCGCCTTCTTTTTGCCAAAGTATTTTAGAGACATTGGTAAAAGTAAACCAAACATCTTAAAGTCAATGTGGAAAAGATACCCACGAATAGAGCAGTAAAATCACTAATGGCAAAGAGAATTTACAAAGACAATATCATCAAACATCTATTTAGATGATTTATGAAATCAACTGGTATTTTTCCAACTTGATTAGCATTTCGCCCTAAATATTACTACGAAGATAAATCAATTCAAAATAGAAAGGTTAAGGGTAGAGCCATCATCGCTTCTAATCACCAATCGCCAATGGATCCTATATTAGTGATGTCTGTTTTTGTTCGCCGCTATTTGCATTGTGTTGTTGGTGAAGTCATTTATGACAACTACAAAAAATTAGGCTTTTTTCTTAATTTATTAGGCTCAGTGAAAGCCGAAAGATTTATTGCTAGTCCAAAGTTCATAAATGAATGTAACGATATTTTACAACACAATGGTGTCATTCAAATTTATCCTGAAGGTCGTTTACCAACAAAAATGGAACATGATAAAATTCTACCATTTAAGGTTTCGGTGGCTTTACTTTCAATCCAATCCAACGCTCCCATCATCCCAATTTATCATACTGGTAAATATGGTGCCGGTAAAACCCAAACGGTTGTAATTGGTAAACCCATTAATTTAAGAGACCATTGTTCTGAATTAAACCCTAGTCCAGAGAAATTAAAAGCTTTAACCAAAATTATCGAAGATAAGGTTATTCAATTAAAATTAATGATCCCCAATGAAACCAAAGAAGAAAACAAATAGTTCACCTTGATTATTCTTTATGTGCAAAGCATTAGCTTGACCATCATGATCAATTGTTTATCCCCGCCACTACCATTATATGCCCGGTGCTTTTAAGAGATCAAAAATCCAAGGTGGTGGCGTCATCATTTGCAACCACAACCGGTGGTTGGAACCACCGCTCATTGCTTACACCTTTCCCTTTCGTAGCGTTTACTCGATTGTAGCCAACATTGTGTTATCCACAAAATGGTGAAAATGATTTTTTAAACACATGAATACTATTGTTATTAACCGAGATGGTTTTGATTGAAAAGATCTAAAGTTAATTTTATCTAAACTAGAACAGCAGAATTTGGTGTTAATCTTCCCCGAATCTAAAATAAATTTAACCGACGAGCTGTTAGAATTTAAAGACGGTGCTGCAGCAATGGCTTATCGTGCTAATGTGCCAATCTATCCGATCTATGTTTATCCTAAACGACAAGCTTTGCATGTCCAGCATATTATGATTGGTAAACCAATTCACTTGCATAAAGAGTTTGACAAACTAGACCAAAACACTGTGAAAGTGATGACAAAAAAGTTGTATGATTATGTACACTTAATGAAAGAAAAATTAGAAAAGGAATTGGCATAATATGGCAATATCAAAATTAGGTTACGATTCCTATTGAACAGAATCTGCACCCCAAGAGGAAATTGATCAACTCGAAATAGATGGAAATCTTAACACCATTAATAAATTATTAATATATGTTGGTAAGTATTATGCCAACCGCGACGCCATTACTGGATTTAATAATTTTCATAAGACATATCAAGAATTGTTAGATGATGTGTCTTTAACACGTGGATTTTTAAAGACACAAGGTATTACTAAGGGTGATGTTGTGGCTTTACAAATGATGAATGAATATCAATTTATTGTCTTGTTTCTTGCTATCACAACTTTTGGTGCGATTGCTAATCCTATTCCGTTTCAAATGCCGCTAGTAGTCACTCAAAAAGTCGTTGATAAAAATAGTGCTAAATTAATAATTTACGGCAATACTTTAAGCGAATTATATAAACAATGGAGTTCAACTACCAAGTGTATTAATGTTAGGGACGTCCAATGTAATGAAAAAATCGGCATGTCCAATGTGACTCCAAATGATTATGCTGCTTTTTACATGACTGGTGGCACGGTTAGTTTTCCAAAAACCGTTATTCTCACACATCGTAATTTAACAAGAGGTATGACTAATGGTGCTTACGGATTTGAAAAAGTTCTTTACCAAAGTTACTATGCCATCATTCCATTCTTTCATATCTTCGGATTAATTCGTGGTTGCTTAACACCGTTATATACAGGTAGTATCAACTATTTGTGTAACGATTTTAAAAACATTATGCGTGATCTACCAATATGTAAACCAACGATGTTGATATTAACACCAGGGCTTGTGGAAATGATATGTTTTTATGGCTCTAAGAACATGCAACTATTAGGCGGCAGTCTTAACACAATCATCGTTGGTGGCGCCCCGGTAAGTATTCCTTTATTAAAAAAAGCAAATGCTTTAGGTATTTATACTTGTCCCGGATATGGGTTAACAGAATCTAGTAATTTGATTTCTGGAAACCGTTTTCCCATTGAACGAGCTAATTCTATGGGACATCTCTACCAACATCAGGAGCTTAAAATAGTTAATAATGAACTATGGTTCAAAGGTGAAAATATTTCTCCTGGCTATTATCATGACGATGAGAACAACAAAATTGCTTATGAAGATGGTTGGTTTAAAACTGGTGATTTAGGGAAATATGAAAATGGTGAATTATTCATTCAAGGTAGAATTAAAAATTTAATCGTATTGCCAAGTGGTGAAAAATTCCCACCAGAAGAAATTGAAACTATTTTTAATAACTTTCCAATGACAAAGGATTCTTTAGTTTATTTCAAGCAAGATAAAATCGTATTGGAAATGTTTCCTTACGAGATTCCCAATATGCCTAATAATCTTCGCGATCAAAAAATCCATGACTTTTTTGAACAAGTTAATAAGACCTTACCAACATTCATGCGAATTAATAATCTAATTATTAGAACAGAAGATTTCAAACGTTCTGGAGCAATGAAGATTCTTAGGAACCAGCAATAATATGGTGCAAGAACTAATTAAGATTATTAAAAAAGTATTACCAGATTCTGACATTGATTTTTCTAAAATCACTAAAAATAGCCGTATCTTTGAAGATGTTTGTCCCAACAGTAGTTCATTACTAATGGTGGCATTTGCCATTGAAGACCATTACAAGATTGAACTACCAGACTTTTTAGAAATTAGAAAATCCACTGTCCAAGACATCATTAACATAATCCAAAAACATGAAAAATAAAGAAACTTGAAAATATCTTGAACCACACATAGGCGACCAAATACGCGTTAAGCGTCCCCATTATTATCATCACGGTATCTATATTGGTTGTGGTATGGTAATTCATTATGATGAAGGCGTTATTGGTGTTTTTAGTAACCCAAGATTAATTAAAGTTATTAAAACAACAATGCAAGAATACTTACACGGTGGCTATCCAGAAGTGCGAACATATTCAAGAAAAGAAATTAAAAATAAGAAAAGCGTTGAGGAAATTATAGAATACGCTAATAGTCATCTTGGCCAAAGCGGTTATGATTACATTAAACATAATTGTGAACATTTTTCCAATGAGTGTGTGTTCGGAATAAGCTATAGTACCCAAAGTGAAAAGTTTAAAGAACAAATTAGAAAGCTCACAAAAAATGGCTAATCTCTATTTAGTCAAGTTGTCACCCGCCTTGTTTAGTCATAGATATTTAAACAAATTACCTATCAAGAGTCAAGCACTAATTAAAGGTTATAAGAGTAAGCAAGCTAAGATTCAAAAGATTGGTTCATCTTTATTAATTGCTCATGTGTTACGCAAATATAAAATTAGTGAATCGCTATTGCGCATAGATAAGAATGGTAAACCATATGTGATAGGCAACGAAATTCATTTCAATGTATCACACTCTTATAATGTTTTAGTTTGTGTTACATCAAATTCTGTGATTGGTGTCGATGTTGAGATGACTAACCCACGTCTCAAAATGATTAAAAGTATGTTTCTTTCCACAAACGAGCAAAAGGAGTACTTACACTCATCCGATAGTCAATTAACGCAAATTTGAGCTTGCAAAGAAGCGATTGTGAAAATGACGGGAGTTGGATTGTCTAAACGTTTACACACAATTAATAATAAGAATATCGCATGCACACACATTATTAAATATGGGAATGCTTGGATTGCAATTGCATCCAAAAATAAAATCATCAAGCCAAAAATTCAGGTTATTAAACTAAATGGTCTATTGAACTAGCGACTTTGTTGATTGTATATTAATGTATATGCAACATCTGCGAATATCTTATTAATTACATTGCCAAATAGTTTCATATTATCTTTCCAAGCATCTTCATTACTTGTAGTATGAAAAATCGAGTCACTAACTACTTTGATCGCTACGAATTTAACATTGTTATGGTGACAAGTTTGGGCAATCGCTGCACCTTCCATATCAACACCAATCGCTTTTTCATCAATCGCAAAATTAGCAATATTCTTACGGTTGATAAAAGTCTCTCCAGTGACTACTTTACCGTGATTAATGGCGCTCGGATAGAGTTTCAAAACATTTTCAACCTCTTCAGCAAATACTTTATCAATGACATAAGTGGCGGGTTCTTTAGGTAATTGATTTTTCTCATAACCGAATGCTGTTACATCAACATCGTAATAACTAATCACATTGGGTAAAATGATATCACAAAGGCCAATATTGCTAGCAATTGCACCACAAGAACCGATGTTGATAATTTTGTTTACTTTAAAGTGATTAATCAACGTTAGTGTTGCATTAGCAGCATTAACTTTACCAACACCAGAGTAGACTAAACATACATATTCGTTCAAGAAATTGGCAATATGAATATCAAAATTATTTACTTTGCTAGTATGTACATCATTCAATGAACTTAATAAATTAGGGGTTTCGCTTTCTAAAGCTATTACAAATCCAATCATGATTATTAATTATAGTGTGCGTTCGTTTCTTTATATAGTTTAGCAAAGGCAGATTTAAGATTGTGTTTTGCTAAACTAATATACCCATTAATATCAGACACATCATCTTTGCTACGACCCGGTTCTAATTTATCAGCGCAATAAAGAATCATATCTAGCATTGAGGGATTTTTATTAGGGACAACATGGTTGGCAATAGCATTTAAAATAGATTTGTTTTGAATATTAAAAAATCTTTTAACATATTGTGCACTTGCCACACCATGCAATGTATGAACTGTTGGAAAACGTTGATGATCATATTTGCCAACTAATGATAAAACTTGTTGATCAGTAAATTCCTTGGCTACATCATGATACATGGCAGCAATGTAAACACTATCTACTAATTTTTTATTTATAACCTTTGCTAATTCAACCACTAATTTAGTAACCCTTAATGTGTGCTCATATCTTTTTTTGGACATAATAGGTTTAATTTGATTACTAATATATAACCCATGCGATGCAATGTATGTACTAACGTGCTTATCAAGATATTTAGTATTAGGTACTAATCTTAAAGAACTACTAGATGTTGGGATGGGGTTAATTGTAATGAAAGTGGCCGGAATGGTAGAGTTTGTTTTTTCATTAGATCTCTTGACTACAATTAATTTTGTTAATTTTAAAATCGTTTGTCAATTCTTTCATTGTTTAAAATCGATGTAACGATCCGTACCGACAACGATACTTAATTGTGCTTTAGGATACTTCTTATGAAAATATCTTAATGTATCAATTGTGTATGAAATTTTATTGGATTTCTGTAAGGCTTCATAACCATTGACTTCAACATTTTTATACTGACCAAACATTTGTTTAGTCATATTAATCCGATCAATTGGTTTGGCAATTGGCTGGTGTAATTTTAGCGGTGGGTTTTTGCTGGGCACAATAATAAACTTAGCAACATTAAGATGTTTAATTACTGCTTTATAGATAGATAAGTGTCCTAAATGTGGTGGATCAAACACCCCGCCAAAGATAATTACATTATTTTGCATAAATGTATTATACTTTATACATGAAAATTATCGTGAGAGAGAGAGAGAGAGAGAGAGCAACGGCGTAGCCGTTCTCTTTATTTCTTTATCTAAACAAGCCATTAGCATTCGCTAGTGTCTTGTTTTTGTTACGATAGTATAGAAAGAAGAGAAAATATGAATACAAGTGAAGAAATACAAAATAGAATACCAAATAATAGAAAAAAGAAGAATATCCTACTAATGGGATTATTAGGACTTTTTGGTGGTGTCGCCATTTCAGGTTTAATTTTAGGAGCATTAGCATACGCGGGGAAGACTACACCTTCTCACGATGAAATTGTTCTTAGTTCTTCAACCGACACTATAACATGAAACGACGCAGGTGCGGCAAGTAATGAAATTAAAATATTTGCTGATTACAATGAGCCTGCTTCAGAATGGGCAGATTGATCCTTATCAGGAACTTGTGATGATAAAACTATCACAACTGACTTAACAGCTTTTGAATTTCTAAAAGATACCAATGAAAGTAATGATGTTAGAGAAGTTATGATATTACGTTGAGATTATCGTTGGTTCTTCAATGATGACCATAGTGAAAGTGCAACATATGGTGGTTATGTTACCGCCACTGCTAATGATGGACAAAAAAAACAGTCTATTAACATTAGAGTCATTAATCCGAATGTAACGATAGCCGGTGAGGAATATAAAAATGTAATTGGAGATGGGACAGTTGGCCCAACCTCTGGTGATAATATCCCGCCAACTTCACCTTTTAACTGAAGATTTATTAATAATAGAGGTCAAATACAGGTAGCAACATATCTTTCTGGGGCAAACCCAACACCTTTAGATTATGAGAAAGAATTTGGAGAATTGATTCATACTAAAACTTATGCTGATTTTAGCGAAGATCCGACATGAGATACTAATGAACAAAATTATATAAAGGCAAATTTTGATTGTCGCGACATTGCTTTAATGATTATCGGCGATGCTCTAAATAGTCTTGGCGCTCAATCTGGTGCACACGGAGAATATATTGATTTGTCCATTCAATATATTGAAGAAGGCACCTCGGATAATGTTGGAAAGTTCTATGTAAGTTATATAGAAAATATCGGGGAAACAAATGCTTTAGGTGAAGACCTAAACTGAGGTTGAGTGCAATCGCAACCGGTAGGTTCTGGTACTTACAACCAATTTGGATATTGTACAGTTGACAAATTAACTTGAGTTAAACAATCTTGATTAAGTGATCCCGACCAACTTTATGGTGCTGGATATTACAGTGCGGGTTTGTTAGCCGATAGTGGTAATAAGTTTAATCATTGAGAATATCAAGCTGGTTCATGGGGTAAAGGTTCCGGTGTCAATGAGTTAGAATTTTATGCAGGTGTAAGCACTACATCAACTTACAAACTTTACGATTGAATCGTATCAAATTGTTATCCTCCAATTTTTGTTATTAATTAAAAACTGGTAATCAGAACTTTGCAAAACATCCAATAGGATGTTTTTTTTGTTAACAATATCATTCCATTGCGAAAAAAACTAGCAATACTTATATATAAAGGAGCGCTTATAATTGTATATGGATGTTGCGGGGATTGTTTTTTTAATAATTAATATCATTGTCTTGCTTTTTTTAATTCCTTTTATGATTGTGCAAGCCAAGAATCAAATGAAAATAAGCAAACCTAATGACAAGATTATTGTTTGAGTATTTTTTGGTAGTATTTTATCAACAATAGTTTTAGCTAATTGTCTTGAATTATATGTCGGCCAAATTTATCTATCCTTGCTTTTTTATCAATCATTACAATGAGTTATCCCAACATCATTGTTGTTTGTAATAAATTTGTCATTTTATGTATATTTGAATTGTCGAAACTATACTATCAATGTCAGAAATAACGTATTTTTTAAGTCAATCTATGGCTTGATTATTGTTTGACAATTAATGTCTTTGATTGGTAATCTTGCATTTGATTTATGAATACCGATTATTGTAATTGAAATTTTGGTGATGATTGCTTTGATAATTTATTTTGTGATTGAATTGGCAAAAAATAAGTGCAATTTGAGATTCAAAATTACAAAATCATTTATCGCAATCACCGCTTTTGCGCCCCTTGTTGCTACTAGCATATCCATAGCGATCGTCATTGCAGAATCTTCCCCAGATTTCGCGCCTAACATTTGAATGAAAGATGTTGATGATTCAACGAAAATTCAACAAATGTGGCTTCCTGAATCCCACGACACAATGTCGTATGGTGCTAGTCTTACAAAGATTATGGCTCAAACACAAACGTATAATTTAGAACAACAATTGAATCTTGGGGTTAGAGTTTTAGATGTACGTCTTATTTGAGATCAAAAAACTGGTGTGATGGGATGCTTTCATGGGATAGATCCCCTTGGAGGGAATGATTTACAATATGTTTTAAAAACAGTGAAAATATTTTTATCAAATAACCCTTCCGAAACTATCTTATATGAATTAGGACGTGAAGATGATCCTATTTTAGGTGATGCTAAAAAATATTCGGATACCGAATTTGTAGACGAATTTAATAAACAATATCACGAAGTGTTTGGTGAAGACTATAAAGATTTATTAACATTGACTAACAACCCTGATCAATCCACATGAACTCTTGAAAAATTTCGTGGTAAATTCGTATGTTCAAAGTACTATTCGAAAAATACATCTGGTGACAATTTTAATATGTCTCAATATCAAAACCGAATATCTCCATATTATGAAGGACATTGTGGGGGGGGCTATACATTAACAACTTTAGATAAAAAGATGAGTGACATTTACGATTATGATGTTGCACAATGAACAGGGGGTGACGAAGGTGACAACGCCTTCAGTGAACTAAATTTAAATGGACATGGCGGGGCATTGGCATTTGGATACAATGTTCCAAATCCAAAAGGATTCGCAGCCAAATTTGTAGAGAAGTATAAAAAAGACATTATTAATATCATCGGAACTCATAATTGTCTTGTTTATATAGATTTTGCAGAATTATGAGAAGGCAACCCTAATGGCTTCTATGATTTAATTATTGAACAAAATTTAATACATTATCACGTATAAAATTAAATCCAATAAAGCCTTTTCACGAAGAAATAACTCCGTAGCATAGATTATGGTCAATTTGATATTTTTATCAACATCATTGTGTTATGAAACATATATTATTAATATAATATCAAGTAATTAATTATCTATGCCGCGCGGTTATGTTGAATCGGATATAAAAGTCTTAGAGGGTTTAGATCCTGTAAGAAAACGTCCTGGTATGTATATCGGTTCTACCGATATACATGGACTACACCATTTAATTTGAGAAATCTTTGATAACTCGGTTGATGAGGTTATTTCTGGTAATGCTGATGTCATTAAAGTTACTTTAAAGAAAGATCATTCTGTTATCGTTGAAGATAACGGTCGTGGTATCCCTGTCGGTAAAAATGCGACAACTGGCTTATCGACGGTGGATACGGTGTTTACCGTATTGCATGCCGGTGGTAAGTTTGATGATAGCGCTTACAAATCGTCTGGTGGTTTACACGGTGTTGGTGCTTCGGTTGTTAATGCTTTAAGCGAATGAATGGATGTAACGGTTAAGCACGATGGTAGGGTTGTGGAGTCAAAATATCACAATGGTGGTAAGATCGCTCAACCAGCTAAAGTAGTTGGTACAACTAATCGCACCGGCACAATAGTTCACTTTAAAGCTGATTCTACTATTTTTAGATCCATTGTCTTTAATCCCACCATTGTGAAAGAACGTATTCGTGAAACAGCATTCCTTTACAAAAATTTAAAAGTTGTTTTTGAAAATGAAATTGATGGTGAAACATTAACTTTTGTTTCACAAAACGGAATTAGTGAATATGTCGAGTTTATTAACGATGGTAAATCAGTTTTAAATAAAGTTGCCAATTTTGAAGGTAAATCCGTAGGTGACAATATTGAAGTGGAAGCTGCTTTACAATACACTACGAGTTCGTCCGAGATTATTGTCTCCTTTGCAAACTCTGTAAAAACTAAAGAAGGTGGCTCACACGAAACCGCCTTTAAAGCAGCTCTAACTGAAGTTATCAATGAATATGCCAGGAAATGAAAGCTCCTAAAAGACAAAGATAAAAACTTTGAGGGGGATGATGTTCGCGAGGGTTTAACCGCAGTTATTTCTGTGAGAATTCCTGAAAAACTTATTTCTTATGAAGGACAAACTAAAAACAAGTTGTTTACACAAGAGGCATATACTGCTGTTAAACGTGTCTTTGCTCCTAAGTTTACCTACTGGTTAGAAGAAAATAAAAAATCTGCTGAGAAGATTATTGAAAAGGCATTATTAGCCAGAGATGCAAGAGTGGCTGCAAAACGTGCTCGAGAAGATGTGAAGAAACTTAAAAGTACTGGTAAGGGTGCGTTATTATTGTCTGGAAAACTTACACCTGCACAATCAAAGTCGCCTGAAGAAAATGAACTATTCTTAGTTGAAGGTGATTCCGCTGGTGGTAGTGCTAAATTAGCCAGAGATAAAAGACACCAGGCCATTTTACCATTACGTGGTAAAGTCATCAATGTGGAAAAATCCAAATTACGTGATCTACTCGCTAATGAAGAAATTTGCACCATCATTTCTTGCTTAGGCGCCGGGATTGCTGCCGACTTTAAAATTGAAGATCTTAAATATGGCAAAGTCATTATCATGACTGATGCCGATAATGATGGTGCTCACATTCAAGTTTTATTATTAACATTCTTTTATCGTTTCATGAAACCGTTAATTGAAAACCAACGTGTGTTTATTGCTTTACCACCACTTTACCGTATTACCAATAAAAATACTAAGTCTATTAGTTATGCTTGGGATGACCACTCTTTAGCTGAAGAGAAAAAGAGTAATCCCAATCACGAAATTCAACGATATAAAGGTTTGGGTGAAATGAGTGCAGAGCAATTAAGAGAAACAACAATGAACGCAGACAGTCGACAATTAATTAAAGTTTCAATAGAAGATGCTGCACTTGCCGAAAGAAGAGTCAATGTTTTGATGGGTGACAATGCTGCCAATCGTAAAGAATGAATTGACAACAATGTTGACTTCACTTTGGAGGATGAATAATGGCTCGTAAAGATACATCTTTAACCCATGTTAAACCGATTGAAGAAATCATGTCGGAAAGTTTTGGTAAATATGCTAAATATATTATCCAAGACCGTGCTTTACCAGACATTCGTGATGGTTTAAAACCTGTGCAACGTCGCATTATTTATGCCATGAATGACTTACAATTACTTTATGACAAACCGCACAAAAAATCAGCTAGAACTGTCGGTGAAGTAATTGGTAAGTACCACCCTCATGGCGATACTTCCATCTACGATGCCATGGTGCGTATGTCACAAAGTTGGAAAAATAATATTCCTCTTCTTGATATGCATGGGAATAATGGTTCAATCGATGGTGATAGCGCTGCGGCCATGCGTTATACCGAGTGTCGTCTTTCACAATTTGGTCAATTATTAATTGAATCCATTAAAAAAAATACCGTACCTTTCATTAATAACTTTGATGATAGTGAAAGAGAACCAACGGTATTACCAACATTCTTACCAAACTTGCTAATTAATGGTGCGAGTGGTATTGCTGCTGGTTATGCAACAAACATTCCTCCTTATAATCCTGCCGAAGTAATAGATGCTATTATTACTAGAATTGATTCGCCAACAGGATACTTATCCACCATTCTTAAAGTTATGCCTGGTCCCGATTTTCCAACTGGTGGATTAATTCTTAATCCCGAAGGTGTTCGTGATGCCTATGAAAATGGTAAGGGTAAGATTACAATTCGGGCAAAGATTACTCAAAAGACTGCCAAACAAGTTTACATTACCGAAATTCCTTACGAAACAAATAAATCATCCATCATTAGACACATTCAAGAATTAGCGCTAGAACACGACGTTTTAAACATTGATGAAGTTCGTGACGAATCTGACGATCAAGGTGTGGCAATTGCTTTGGATATGAAGAATGGTAAGAATTTTGATTTCGTCAAGAACTTCTTATATAAGAACACCCAATTGCAAATTTCATACAATATCAATATGGTAGTGATTAAGGATCGTAAACCTTATTGCATGCCAATGTTAGGTGTTCTTGATGCTTTTTTAGAGCACATTGAACATATTACCATCTCGTCAAGTCAATATGATTTGTCTAAAGCTAAATCTCGTAAAGAAATCATTGTCGGATTAGTTAAGGCGATTAAAATGCTTGATGATGTTGTAGAACTAATTCGTAAATCTACAGACAAAGCATCAGCAAAAGAAGCTTTAATTAAAAAGTTAATGTTTACTGAGCCACAAGCCGAAGCCATAGTAAGTCTAAGGTTGTATCGTTTATCTAGTAGCGATGTTTCTAGTCTTAACAAAGAATTATTAGAACTAGAACAACTCATTAGCGAATTAGAACTATTAATTAAAAACAAAGAGTATCGTAATAACTATCTTAAAAATAAATTACGTAGTTATAAAAAGATTTTTGGTTATCCAAGAAAAACCCAAATCTCTCACGAAGAAGCTAAAATTGAAATTGACCAAACCGATATTATTGAAGACCGCGAAAATGTAGTTGTCGTTACTCGTGATGGCTATCTCAAGAATATCTCAAAGCGTAGCTATGCTAACTCTGAATACGACAAACTCAAAGTTAAAGAAGGCGATATCCCAGTTGCTCAATTTATTTCCAACCAAAGAGATAAAGTTATTCTTATTACTTCCAAAGGCAACTATGCAAGTATTCCAACTTTTAAAATTGGTGAATCTAAATGAGGTGATGTCGGTGTACACTTAAACAATATTATTGTCAACGATCCTGATGATAAGATCATCACCGCATTTAATTTTGCCAATAGTTTAGAAGATAGTAGATGCTTAATCATTGCCACTAAAAACGGTATGATTAAAAGAACGATGGTGAAAGATCTTGGTATTTCCAAAATTACCAAGATTTCCACAGTCATGAATTTAGATGAAGGTGATGCGATTGTTTCTTGTGTAATTAGTGACACAACTGATGACTCTGCGCAAATGGTTGGGACGATTACTAAATACGGTATTGGGCTAATTTATCTTTCAAATCAAGTTAGCATTGTTTCTCGGAATGCTGCTGGAGTTAGAAATATATCTTTGAAAGATAATGACAGTGTGGCTGCCATCTTTGTTGATGATCCTAAGAAAGAATTTATCTTAATCACTTGCATTCAAGGTATGAAACGTATTCGCCGTGAAACTATGCCACAAGGTTCAAGGGCTAATGTTGGTAAACCGTTAATAAGTCAAATTAAGTCTAACCCCATTGAGGTGTTGAATGCCTTCGAAGTTAATATGAATGAAATGATTCATAATGTTAGTCACGATGGACAATGGAGTTTAGTCAAGTCTAGCGAAATTGTGATAGGCGATAATGAAACTAGAGTGAGCCCAGTAAGAGGTAAACATTCATTGTTTGCCACGAAACTTGAACCATTTGATGGGGAAGTGTCTAATGACGAAACATTGTTTGATAAGTAGTTATGCAAAAATATAAAAGCAAATCTAATTGATTAAACTATTTTCGCCCCACTATTTTTATCAAATCGTTTAATGACATCAACATTTTTTTGTTAAAGAAAATTGGTATTAAAATGATTATTTGTGACTTGGACAATACCCTTGCCCCACACTTTTCAAGACTACCAACTAGACGTGTAATTGATTTTTGCAAAAAAGTACGAGAACATGACATTAAGTTAGTTATTGTGTCAAACAATAACAAAAAACGTGTTTCTACATATGTTGGTAAATTACAAGTGGATGGTGTGATCCCAAATGCGAAAAAACCTTTGAAACGCAAGATTATAAAAATGATGGGTCAATATAACGTTGAACCTAATGAAGTAATTTTTATCGGCGATCAATTTATTACCGATATCTGAGTTGCTAATCGCATCGGCTGTAAAAGTGTTTTGGTCTTACCATTAATTGAACAAAGCAGTGACCAATCATCAACATGAATTATTCGTTTTTTAGATCGATATGTATATAAAAAACTAGAGCATGGTAATTTTTTACATTTAGATTATGCCAGAGGAGGGGCTCTTGGTGATGAATACCAAATTATCTAAGACTAAAAAATGTAAAGGTTGTGGCCTGCCACTATCTTCTAATAAAAAAGACTTAGCATATACGCCTAATTTAAAACTTGACTATTGTCAAAGATGTTTTCGTTTAAAACATTATGGTATTAATTCCAAAGACGAACTGGCCTTATTAAAAACTAGTGAAGTATTGGATAGCTTATCCATTAAAGATCGTGATTGAATTTTCTTGATCAACGATATTGTCAATATTGATTTTACGGTCATAAACAAATTTAAAGACCATCAAAAAATCATCTATGTTTTTAACAAAGCCGATTTAATTGTCAATGCTTTTAACTATGCTCATATTCAAAGAAACGTTGTGGCACTTTTAAATTCTTATGGTATTAAGAAACCCACCGTTATTTTAACATCCACTAGTAATAATGTTGGAATCCGTAAATTATTTGAGGGTTTGAAATCACTTGATTGGAGTGAAAAAATCTACTTTATTGGCAAATCAAACTCAGGCAAGTCTTCAGTTATTAATGCTTTAATAAGATATTCTGGTAGTGTCATTAAGCCATTGACAATTAGTGGCTACTTGAATACCACAATTGATGTCAAACAAATCAAACTACAAAAACACAATATTATTGATACACCAGGATTTAATAGTCAAAATAGTGTCCTATCAAATCTAACTGAATTAAAAGATGTTGGTAGCATTAGAACTAAGCAAAAGATTAAACCTGTAACCTTTCAAATTCATGAAGATCAAGGATTTATTGTAGACAATTTTTGTTTTTTAGAATGTGAATGTAAAGCAAAGGGGTCTGTTACTTTTTACATTCCAAATAAAATCCATGTACATCGTACCAAAATAGACAATCTTTATAAAAATGTGAGAAACTCTATTAATCAAATTTATAAAGTAAACGATGCAAAGCGTATTGACCACGAACATATTCTTGAATCTACAAATAAATACAATATTCTTGTTGAGGGATTAGGACTATTTTCTATTAAAGGTATTAGCAAAATATTAATCAATACTTTTGTTAATGTCAGCGTTGTTCTTATCGAAAATGCAATTATTTAGTGATCGTCGTAATGGCCTTTACAGCTCACTACAACAATGGTTCCGTCAGGTTCAAACTTGTAGCTAAAAACATATCGATTTTTCTTATCAAGTCTGACGGAAACGCATTTGCCAAAATTTTTGTAAATAATTGTTTCTGGTCTACCGATAAGAATTCTTCCAGATTCTTTTAGCATTTCTTCAAATACAAGAATTTTACCAAAAGTGATTTTATCGTGTTTTTCAAATCACTGTCTTTCTTTTAATGCCATTGGAATATAGGCAACTTTGAATAACTGATTAGACATAAATTAGCTTATCAGGACTTGAATTCAATTCTTCAAAAGCTTTTGCAAGCTTATTGTAATATGCATTAGAAAAATTAACAATTCTTGATTTACCAGACAAATTATCTATTACTTCTATTTTGTGTTGAACATTTTTCTTCATATGTTACTATTATACATTTTTCATTTAATCATTCATTTGTAAGTTCAAGCATATTAAAGTAACGGACTTCGTGATCTTTGTGTTAATAAAGTTAATATATAATTACCATTATGAAAAAAATGACTACTGATCAAATCAGACAAACATGATTAGATTTTTTTAAATCACACGACCATTTAATGCTTCCATCTAAGTCATTGATCCCCATTAACGATCCTTCGTTATTATGAATCAACTCTGGTGTTGCTACTTTAAAAAAATATTTTTCTGGAATTGAAAACCCACCATCTCAACGCTTAGTTAATAGTCAAAGAGCAATTAGAACAAACGATATTATCAATGTTGGTGTAACTGCACGGCACCACACATTTTTTGAAATGTTAGGCAGCTTCTCCATTGGCGACTATTTCAAAAAGGAAGCCATTGATATGGCTTACCAACTATTAACAAAACATTTTGATGTTGACAAAGACCTACTTTTCATTACTGTTTATCAAGATGATGAAGAAGCCTACAAACATTGAATTAATAATGGCATTGATAAATCTCACATTATTAAAGGCGATAGAGACCGCAACTTTTGAGATGTTGGTCAAGGACCATGCGGTCCTTGTACCGAAATCTTTTATGATCGCGGATCTAAATACGATTTTGAAAATATTGGTATTAAATTATTCCATGATGATTTAGAAAACGATCGCTATGTTGAAATATGAAACATTGTTTTTAGTCAATTTAACAATGATGGTAAAGGTAACTATACAGAGCTTACTAGAAAGAACATTGATACTGGAGCTGGGCTAGAAAGAATTGCATCTATTAGTCAAAATGTGCCCACAGACTTTGATACGGATAGTTTTATGCCCATCGTCAATATCATCGGTACATTAACTGGTAAAAAATATCACACTGATGCTTATTTTAAAAAAGATCTAGAACACACAAGCATTAATCATGATTACAAAGTAATCGCTGATCACATCAAAGCTTGTGTGTTCGCCATTGCTGATGGTGCTATGCCATCTAATAAAGATCGTGGTTCGATATTAAGACGTCTAATTAGGAGAGCGATGGTTTGTGCAAGAAGATTGGATATCAAAACTTCATTTACCGCACCTGTTGCTATTTCTGTTGTTGATGTCATGCAGAATTACTACCCCTACTTAAAAAACGAAATACAACGCGTTACTGACGTTCTAGCAAGCGAAGAAAAATTATTTAATATAACATTGGATCATGGATTTAAACTATTTGAAGAAACAGTTAAGACTAAAAAATTAGATATTGAAACTGTTTTTCAAATGGTGGATACATATGGTTTCCCGTTTGAGATTATTGTTGAGCTTGCACGTGAACGTCGCATTGAAATCAACGAAGATGAATTTAACAAGCGTTTTGAAAAGCACCAAACCATTTCTAGATCTAACCACGAAGTTAAAGGTATGGCGAGTCAAAACGATAACTTATTAAATTTTACCATTCCTTCAACTTATGAATATTTTAAAACTAGCTTGCAAAACGCTGAAGTTATCGGTTGTTTTGATGAAAACTTCAAACCAGTAAATAGCTTTAATGGTAAAGGTTGAATTGTGTTTAATAAAACCGTCTTCTATGCAACTAGTGGTGGTCAGATTCATGATAGTGGCTATGCAGAATTTAAACATAAAAGAGCTACGATCATTGATGCAATAAAAGGACCTAACGGCCAACATTTCCATTTATTTGATACAAACGGTGGAGAAATAACTATTGGCGAGAAAGGTAATCTTTATGTTGACCAAGAAGCTCGTTTGAATTCAGCACGCAACCATTCAGTGGAACATTTGATTCAACACGCTTTACAAACTGTAATTGATTCAACCATTCGTCAAGAGGGTGCTTTTAAATCTCCGGAAAAAGTAACATTTGATTATCAATATCGTTCTAAATTAACCACTGAGCAAATCATTAAAGTGCAAGATGAAGTAAATAAATACATCCATCAAGAGTTACCAGTTGACACAAAATTATTGCACCTAGAGGATGCTAAGAAGGAAGGCGCAATTGCTTGGTTTGATGATGTTTATTCGAAGATCAAAGGTAAACTTCGTGTTGTATGTATGGGTAATGTTTCTAAAGAAATTTGTGGCGGTAATCACGTATCCAACACCAAAGATATAGAGCAATTTATGATTGTGTCCGTTGAAAACAAAGGTGGTGGTGCTTGAAGGATAGAGGGTTTAACATCTAATAACACCATCAATAAATATTTAAATACTCAAATTGGTGCGATTCAATTACAAATTAATAAAATGTGTAAAGACATTGAACAAGCTAAAATTAGTTCTCAGGAATTTGATGCTCTTATTAAAGAAACTAATTATGAAACATCATCTAAGAATCTTTTAAAATTACATAAACACTTAAATGATGTTCAAGTGCTTTGGCAACAGTTAATGTTAGTAGTTAACAAACAACAATCTGGTAATGAAATTAAAACTATCAAACAATTGGAAAAACATTTAAGTTCATCTAAACAACTTTGTTATTTTACTTATAGTGGTGAAAATAACAAAGTTATCAATCAAGCTTTAACAGAACTAGCTAATGCAGACTCTGAACACGCTTTTGTATTAATTAATCAAACATTAAATAAGATTCAATATATTGCTATAGCTAGCAAAGATTATGTTAATAAAACTTCATTTAACGCCAATACTTTAATTAAAGACTTGAATCAATTAACTAAAGGTTCTGGTGGCGGCCGCAATGAATTTGCTCAGGGTGGAACAGCAGACACTAATGCCATTGAGCAAATTATTAATTACATTAAAAGCAAGTAAAGATTGTCATATTTAGCACTCACACTTGACAAGTGCTAATCTTATGCTATAATGTATTCAATTATCTTTTATATTAGGAGAACTTAATGAACAAACCTGTATTACTAACTAGAGGCATCGTTGTCTTTCCTGGTTCAATCTTAGACATTGAAATTGGTCGTTTAAAATCAATCTCTTCAATTTTAGTTGCTTCTCAAAATGACAAAAAGATTGTTGTTGTTTGTCAAAAAGACCCACAAGTAGAAGATCCAAAATTTGACGACATCTACAATGTGGGTACACTTTGTGAAATTACTTTTATGCAAAAAAACGATGATAGTTCTTACAAGGTTTCAGTAAAAGGTATTAAACGTGTTTTGATTAGTAAACTTAATGAAACTAATAAATCTTTGGATGTAGATTTTGAACCCATGAAAGATCTTAATAGCAATGCCAAAGATCTTGGTGACAAAATTCGCTTACTATATGACATGATTGAAAAGACCATCACTAACATCTCTCCTAAAGAGTCAAAGGCACTTAAATCTTTGTTTTTAGGAACACCATCCCCTAGTAAAGTTGCTGATCAAGTAGCCGCTGTTTTACCGGTGGATCAAGCGAAGAAGCAAGCTTTGTTACAAGAGCCTGATGTAAACAAACGAATTGATTTAATCATTCGTTCTACCTCTCGTGAAGAAGACGCAAAAACAATTGATGGCGAAGTTACCCGTAAAGTAAATGCTTCTTTATCAAGACAACAGAAAGAATTTTACTTGCGTGAAAAAATGCGTGTTGTTAAAGAAGAACTTGGAGAAATTAACTCTCGTGAAAATGACACCAATTCTTTTAAAAAGCGTGTGGAAGAAAACCCTTATCCAGACCATGTCAAGAAGCGTATTCTTGCTGAATTGAATAGAATGGAAGCTTCTAACCCCCAAGAAAACTCAATCACTAGAACATATGTTGAGTGATTGTTAGATGTTCCTTGGTGACAAAAAACTACTGACAATAATGACATTCGTCATGTTGAAGAAGCTTTAAATAAATCACATTATGGTCTTGAAAAAGTCAAAGAACGTATTATTGAATATCTTGCAGTTCGTGCTCGTAGCCCCGAATCTAAAGCCCCCATCATTTGTTTGGTTGGACCACCTGGTGTAGGTAAATCGACATTAGCGAAAAGTATTGCCGAAGCCCTAGACAAAAAATTTGTCAAGATGTCTCTGGGCGGTGTGCGTGATGAAGCAGAAATCCGTGGGCACCGTAAAACATACATTGGTTCCATGCCCGGAAGAATTATTAAAGGTATGAAACAAGCCGGTGTCATTAACCCTCTCTTCTTATTGGATGAATTAGATAAGATGACTAGCGATATGCGTGGTGACCCTGCAAGTGCGATGTTAGAGGTGCTAGATCCTGAACAAAACAATAACTTTAGTGATAACTACATTGAAGAAAATTATGATCTCTCTAAAGTAATGTTTGTCGCCACCGCTAACTATGCTGAACAAATTCCCGCACCCTTGTTTGATCGTTTAGAAATTATTGAATTGACGTCATACACAGAACGCGAGAAATTAGAAATTGCAAAAAAATATTTAGTACCTAAAATTCGCAAAGAAGCGGCCATTAGTGATAAAGAATTAACTTTTGAAGATGATGCTTTATTACATATCATTCGTCGTTATACCCAAGAAGCTGGTGTGCGTCAAGTAGAACGCTTGATCCAAAAAATTGCTCGTAAGTTTGTTGTAAAACAACAACATAAGGAAGTGAAGACTCAAGTCATTGATATCAAGGCGGTGGTAGAATATCTCAAAAAGGAAATTTACGAATACAATGTAAAAGAACCTTCGCCAATCCCTGGCGTGGTCAATGGGATGGCTTACACTTCTGCTGGTGGCGACTTGTTACCAATTGAAGTCACTTACTTTAAAGGTAAGGGTATTATCAATATTACTGGCAACTTAAAAGAAACCATGAAAGAGTCAGCCCAAGTTGCTTTAGGTTATGTGAAATCTAATGCCGATAAATTTGGTATCACCAATATTGACTTTAATAAAATTGATATTCATATCCATGTACCAAGTGGTGGTATTCCCAAAGACGGTCCAAGTGCTGGTGTAACTTTGACAACTGCTTTAATATCGGCTTTGAGTAACCGTCCAGTTCCTAACACGATGGCCATGACTGGTGAAATTACCTTAAGGGGCCGCGTAGGAATTATAGGCGGTGTTAAAGAAAAAGTAATTTCCGCCTTCCGTGGTGGTGTAAACGAAATCTTTATGCCATTAAAAGATGAAAGATATCTAGAAGATGTCCCCAAAGAAGTTTCTGATCACATTGCTTTCCACTTTGTGGAACACTATACAGAGATCTATAAAACTATCTTTAACAACTAATTGTTGTATCAATATTTCAACTTTACCAATTAAATTAAAAAAGCAGAGTTGGTTGCTGTATCCAACTCTGTGAACTCTCTGGGTATCTCTCTCGCTCAGGGGGTTTTTATTTTGTATCTTATAATTTAAATGTATGGTATCTAAAAAAGCAAAAATTATTGAAAAATTGTTTCGTGTGATAGAGGATTATGAATCTAAAAAGAAGATTGCTAAAGTAAAACATCATCTATTAACCAAAAATACCTTTTTAATTCCAAATTTTTTACGGCTTTCAGCTCATGTTAAATTAATTAAGATTGACGGGCATAGATGCTATATTGTTACCCCCAAACACGCTACATCGAAAAGATGTATGTACATTCATGGCGGTGGGTTTATTATGCAAATTACGAGACCACATTGAACGTTTATTCATAAATTAATGTTGGAAACGAATGCCACTATTTATGTACCTGATTATCCATTGTCTACTAATAAGTACTCTGGGGCTAAAGATTCGATATCCTTATTATTGAAGATTTACAAATTAATGTTAGATGGATGTAATTCTTCAAACATTACGATTATGGGTGACTCAGCAGGTGCTTCATTGACACTAATCTTGGGTCAACAAGTTAAGCTCCATAAATTACCAGCACCTAAGAACTTAATTGCTTTATCTCCCGTGTTGAGTTTAAACATTGATGAATCTAAATCCGTTGAAATGGGTAAACACGATTCAGTATTAAGCGCTGGACTATTCTATGTTGCTAGAGAATGATATGTTCCAAGGGGAGCAAATCCAAAAGATCCAATTTATAGTCCATATTATGGTGATTGAAAAGACATTGGCTTAGTCACATTATTCGTTGGTAGCCACGAGAGCCTCTTAGTTATGGCTAATAAATGAGATAAGAACCTTACAAAACAAAAAATTATTCATAATTACATTATTGGGGAAGATATGTTTCATGTTTGACCAATTTTTAAACTAAAAGAAAGCAAAAAACCTTTGCAACTTATTAGTAATTTAATCGTTGGATCAAAATCTTAATTCTTGTACTCCAATTCGAAATGATTTTTTAAATGGTTTTAATTATTTCTTTATAATTTTGATATGAAATCATGTAAAGCAAAATTATTTGAAAAATTCTTCCGTATTCGCACAATGAACAGTGGTAAAACTATGGAATTAACAAAACGTCGTTTTAAAAGTCAAAGTACTTTTGCCATTCCAAAATCGTTTTATAAAATTGCTAATGTTAAATTAGAAAAATTTAATAGCCACCAATGTTATGTAATTACTCCTAAGAATAATCCTAGCATTAACAAATGCATGTACATTCACGGCGGAGGGTTTATCTCACAAATCGTGATTTTCCAATGATTATTAATCAAAAGATTAATGTTAGCGACAAATGCAACATTCTATGTTCCTAATTATCCTTTGTCTACGGATAAATATGCTAGTGCCCCAGACGTTGTAACAATGCTACTAGAAGCATATAAGTCCATGTTGAAAGAGACCAAATCTTCAAACATTCACATTATGGGGGATTCTGCTGGAGCTGGATTAACTTTAATTTTGGGACAACAAGCCAAGCTTCATGGTCTGCCGCCACCCAAGAATTTAATATCTTTCTCTCCACCACTAGATTTAGATATTAGCGAAGCTCAAGCAAATGAAATGGTAAAACATGATGCAATCTTGGGTGCCGGTCTTTTGACTGCAGCGTGTAAATGATATGTTCCTGCCGGTGATGATCCTAAGAAACCAATATATAGTTGTCTCTACGGTGACTTTAAAGACATTGGATTCATCACTGTATTTATTGGTGAACACGAATGTTTATTAGAACAAAATAATGAACTTGATAAGAAATTAACAAATGAACACATTGAGCATAACTATATCGTTGGCAAAGAAATGTTTCACGTTTGAGTAATATTTAGGATTAAGGAAAGCCAAGAGCCATTTGAATTAATCGTGAAATTAATTAATGGTTAGTAATAACTAATCTTCGTATTTCCGAAAATCAGCCATCATTAAATGACAAGAAATTAGCTCAGAATAATTTATTTTTTGCTTATTCCCAAATATTTTCTTTACTCTCTATAGAGAGTAAAAGTTCTGAAATTACCCTAAATTCTGAAAATAATTTGAAAGTTTTTTTATAAAAAAATTATTTTCGGTGTATTAATAAGGGGAGGATGAAACATATGAAAATCATCAAATTAGACAAATCATTATCAAAAGAAGAAATAGAAAGCATAAATAATATTCTTATAGAATATGGAGCAAAAATTGAAAAAGATTATTGGACTATGGACGCTAGATCTTATAATAAAGCGTTCATAGAAATTTGTTCAAAGTATCCAAATATCAGCCAAATTTCTACAACAAAATTAGAGGAAATTCTATTGGGGAAGGTTGTTATGAACAAGATTGAAAAAACTAAATATGTAACGCATAAACAACTTAAAGTGGCTCTACAACCTATGGTGACTTATGAGAAATTAGACGTCATTTTAGATAAAGCCCTAAAGCCTATGGTGACACACAAACAATTAGAAGTCATTCTAGATAAAGCATTACAACCTATGGTCACTAAAGTTGAACTAAAAGAAGCCTTAAAACCTATGGTCACAAAAGACGAGCTTAAAGAAGCCCTAAAACCTATGGTCACTAAATTTGAACTTAAAACACAGCTTGACCCAATCAACGAGAGTTTATTGGCCATTAATGCAACGCTCATTAAAATGAATGAGAGAATGGACAAACATTGAGGTCTAGGAAACTAATAACTATTTTTTAATTAATGGTTTCTTTTTGTTTTTGTCAGACTTAGCCTTATTTTTATTATCTTTTTCTCACTTGGCATCTTTATAGTCCTTCACAAATTTAATGCGACAGAATCTAGTTTTAGTATCACCATCATGAATTGGTTTACGTATATCTGCCATAATTTCAATGTCTTCTTTTTCATGAGAACACATTACAGGGGTGCTTAGCTTGTGCTTTTTGTCATCAATAATTTTGTTGACATCTCTTGCAATGCTATGTACTGCACCACTTTTCATTGTTTCACCAGCGGCATATTCTTTCGTTTCACCAACAATGTGCTTGCGTTTGTTGTAAACAACAACCTTTACCTTTTTACCTTTACGGTATAAAACAGCATATCCGTGACGTTTCCACAATAATAGTAATAGAAACCATAATAATGCAAAGGCTGCAATGGCTCCAGCCGCTACGCCGCTAACTACTATATGGTCTGCATGAACTGTTGTTTCTGGTGGTAAAACACCGGTTACCAATCTTATCGCTTTCGATGCAGTGTTACCATATTCATCAGTAGTTGTTATAACAAAGTCGTAATATGCTTCCAAATTTTCAACATCTTTTATGTTTATTATCAACTCTGAATTGCCAAGTTCATTTGGGGGCGTAATACTAATTCATGAAGGTGCGCCACCCAAAGTTCATTCAACTATTTTAGTTTCATTAATATTTCGCTCAGCAATATATGACACTTTTATCTCGTCCGCTCCACTCACATCAATCGTTGGTTCACCTGCGATGGCGAGTGTAGTGTTTTTAACAATAACTTTTATTTGCTTAGTGGCACTAATAGTTGAATCAATTTGACTAGTAACTTTTATGGTTGCATTGTATTCACCTAGAACTAATCCAGACCCCACAACAAATATGTGACCATTTTGGTCAATTTTCAAGTTTTCAGGGCTAAGACCTTCTAATTCTCATTTAACGACCCTATCTCCAGTATATTCTTGAGGAAATGTTGGGGTATAAATAAAAGCTGAGTCTGTTGTGTCATTGTATGCTACGCTTACAGGAACATTGAGGACATCGGCTCCATCGATGCCGATGGATGTTGGACCAGCTATCGTTGGAGCAACAAATCCAAGAGTAACAGTTTTGATTTCTTCTATTTCTACATTCCCGTTATATGTCATTGTAACCGTAATATTGACGTCGTGGCTTCCAAGACTAGCAAATACTTCTGTTCACTCAAGCGAAAACGCACGGGGGTCATTTTTAGTTAATATTGAAATTTCAGATGTTGTACTTTCTATAGTTAAATTATCGTATGAAAAATTAGAAGGTGTAATCTCCACTGAATACCCATCCAACTGACCAGATGTTCCCACCGGAATATCGTTTTTTTCACTAGGACCATTGATGGCTAGCGATGGATCTACAATAGTAATTGTCACATCGCATGTACCAGAAATGCTTGTAGCAAATTGTGATGTTGCGGTAACGGTGAATTCATATGTGCCAACCACTAATCCCGTGTCTACTTTAATTACACCATTATACGGATCAATAAAATCAATTCCTACTGGTGGCGATACAGAAGTAATTGCTCATTTTACATCTTGTGGGTAATCTTTGTCGACACCTGTACTACCACCAACATTGGCAACTAGTAAAATAGTTCCACCAATTGCCGAGTAAAATGTTTTTTCTACAGACGGCGGTGTAATCGTTATAGTTTCTGGAATCATTAAAGATAAAATTTGTCGATTTTCTGCAGTGTTACGCAATAAAAATTTTTGTTTATTACTACTATTGTTGTCCCATGCTGTCTGTAAATTTGTCTCTGTAATTCCTGGCTGCAAATATAGTACAGTGTAAATATTATCGTTAGTGTCGGCAAAGCTAGTGTGCCCAACAGTGCTTGCAGTAGAATAATCCTTATTACCAGCGTTTTTGTCTGGATCATATGTTGTAAATACTTTTCCACTATTTGTAGTCGCATCGATGAAGTTCTGAACGGTTCAATTAGTATAAACTTGTGCTAAGTTTAAGCAGTTGCCAAATGCCCTCACTTCAATGGTTTTTACATCGCCAATATTTACATGGGTTAATGCCCAGCATGTTTCAAATGATCAAGTTGGAATAATGCTAGTTGTCGCTCAAATACTTTCAGCATTAACACCACCAATAGCTAATCCTGGATAAATACGATCTACAGTATCGTGATCGTTTCGACTAGTATCCGAATTTTTTCTCAATGTAATGGCAAGTCCTTCAACTCCATTAACGCTTGAATAATATGTTCTTAGATTTAGATTTGTAGGATCAGCCATTACTCCAGTACCTTTAATATAATTGCCATCGCTATCCGTTGATGGTAATCGTAAATTAGGGCAATGGCAAAAATAATAATCATTTTGTAATTTATTATTAAATTCTGTTGTTGTCCCTTTTAAATCCAAATTTTTACCAATTCAAATATTTTGTAAGTTTTCACAGCCATAAAAACAACGCTTTGGTAGCGATTCAATCTTGTCATTAATGACAATACTGCGCAAAGATAAGCACAATCTGGTACTAACTACCGCCGCACCGGTCGAAGTATAACGAGCTGTCCCAGCCGTCGTTGTGGCTTGCCCGCTTCAAGCAAATAACCCCCAAGCTTCCCCCCCATTGTTCCAAGTGCCGATTGTGGTTATGTTATAGGTAGATGTGCCTAATGTTACTGTATCAGGAATAACTAAATCAATTAAAACGTCTTGTGGAAATTTATAATAGCTTAGTGTGGCATTAGGACTAGCTACGGTAAATCCCAATAAACAAGGCTGATTAGCAGCAGTTTTAGTAGCATCTCACGGCAATCCCCATTCCTTATACTGCGCTTCAGTAGTTAAAAGATAATTTGCATTAGTTGGTTTTGTCCCAGCATCAAGTTTCCATTGAGCATTGCTATCATATGTACGATAATTACGAATTTGCCCAGGTTTTTCAGCTCTTAAATTTGTAGACTCAATTTGTTGTTGGTGAACCTCTGCGTTAATGCCTATTGTTGTAGTTATTGCTGCAGCCGTAGCAGTTACACTACAAATAGATGCTGTATTCTTGACTCATCTCTTCATAACATTTATTTTATCACATATTACATGTAATTATTGTAAAATAAGTGCTATGAGTCAGTCAAGAGAAATTGAAAAACGCATTAATTTTAAAGGTAAGTCTAATTCACATAATACATTAAATGCAGCAAAGATGCATTCAATGTCTACAACAGGCAAAATGTTTTCTTTGGGTTCAATATTGTTTGGAGTCATTTGTTTTGCACTTTGTTTTTTAGTTGCCGTCATTCCAGTAATCATTTCTACCGATGTATCAAATTATTATCAAAGATTTAGTGTTGGTTTATATAGTGTTGTTATCCCGCCAGAGGCTGAGGGCATAGAACCATACCAAATTATGAATGTTTTCGGGATGCTAGTTATCATTCTTGGTGGGCTTTGCTTGATTTGCGCAGTTCCCGGAATTGTTATTAATGCTTTAACAAAAACTAAATTTTATATTATCCCAGTGGCTTTAACATTGGGTAGTGTTCTTTTCATGGTCGCAATATCTTTTAGTGCAACTATGGATCCTCAAGTCATTACCGACAACGCTGGTGATATCAATTGGATGAGAGACTGAGTAGGCGAGACCTCCCATGTTGGTGCCATCGTGCTTAACTTTACCACCAACGGAATTATTATCTTGATGGTGTTGGGACTCGATGCAGCTTCTGTTATCGGTGTTGTTATCGCATACACAATTAAATTAGTCGCTACAACTCATAACTATTAATTTCAAGAAAAATAAAAAGTGCCGGTAATTACTCCGACACTTTTTATTTCATGGTTAGCAAAATTAGACAATTACTTTTTGCGATCTTTTCAAATGTTTTCGTAAAGATGTGATTTTATATAGCGGCTTTTGGTCACACCAGGAATCGTTTTTGATGACTGGATAGAGTAGTTCTGTTATAAGAATCCCATCGATCATTGTTTGCAATTTATTATTTGTTTGAACAATTACAACCTGTAACTATCTACACAATTTTACATCACAAATAGCGTACTACAGACACCGATTGGACCACAAGCCGCTTTCGTGCAACTTGCTAATAATAATGTAACATACTAAATGCTAATTTTAAAATAAATTTTTTTACATTAATTTATTAATGTAGATTTTTTATTTATTTTTCGTATTGAGTTTTAACCCGTCTTAATTGATCAATTATTTTGTCAGCGGCATCGTTAATTGAAGTTAATACATCATGGGCATTGGCTTCAGCCCTTAATGTACCTTTTTTAATAACTTGCACATTAATCCTAGTAGTAAATGATTGATTCTTTGCATAGTAAGCAATTTCTGCTTTCACTTCAGGCATGACAAATTTGAAATCTTCAAATTTGGCAATCTTGCTTTCTAAATGAGAAGCAACAGCATCAGATTTAGAACAGTCTTTTCAACGAATAGTATATGTCATGGTCTTATTTTTCCTTTTATTAAAATAACATTATTTTTTTCAAGTCTTTAGCTTTTGTTGGGCTCACAAATTTTTCCACAACTTTAAAAGCAAACTCACTAGCGACACCTGGACCAGCAGCCGTAATGAAGTTCTTAGAGATCACAATATCTTCTTTAACATAATTTTTTTCAAATTTGCCTTCTTCAGCACCTGGATAACTCGTGACTTTAACACTTGCATCTAAAATGCCTCATTCCGCAAAACAAGCCGGGGCAGCACAAAGTGCCATGAAAGTAATTTTAGGATTCTTATGCTCTTTTTGTGCAAAGGTGACCAACTTTGGTGCAATTTCACGATTAAATCTTGTATACCCTGCTCCGCCTGGTAAAAAGACTGCATTGTATTTACTCAAATTTTCTTTGGTCAAGATTTCATCACATGACACTTTCACACCGTGTGCTAAAATAACGTTTTTCTTTTTCTCCACAGAGATTAATTTAACAATTAATCCTGCGCGTCTTCATATATCAACTGGAACAACTAATTCCATATCTTCAGTTTGGTTAGCAACCATTACAGCAACTTTTAACATATCTAATAAAATTCCTTTTCTTAATTATCGTTGAAATAACAAAAAATAGCAAATGGAAATAAACCGATTTGCTATTTTTATGATTAATTTATCTAATTAAACATCCATTTTAAGACTAACATCTTTTTTGTCTTCTTCACTAGCAGCGAATAAACTAAAGCTATGTAGTTTTTGAGAAGTAGCAATGACATTGCTTGGTCACGCTTGAATTTCTTGGTTGAAGTTTAAAGCAGTAGCATTGTAAAGACGACGTGATGCCGCAATTTCTCTTTCAATGTAATCAGCAGATTGCATTAAATCACGGATTGTATCAGTGGTCTTTAAGTTAGGGTAGTTTTCAAATGTCGCTAAAATACCACGAGATGTTGAGTCTAATTTGCTAACAGTCTTCGCATCTGATGGGTTGAAGTGATTAACATTACGTAAACTAGTAATATCTGTTAATAAACCCTTTTCAAATTTAATGGAAGTTTGTGTTGCATCAACCAATTTAATTAATGTGTCACGACGTTTCTTAAGCTGGATATCAATCCCACTAGCCGCTTCATTAATCTTTTCTTGGGTAGTCCTAAATCAGTTCGCTTTTTTAATTTTTCATACCAAGACACAGATGCCAGGGATGATAATGATTCAACTAATGACAAATAAAAATCAAAATCCTCCTTTTGAACCTGAAGTAACTTCGGCATTTCTTTCACGGTTAACAACGTTTGGATCAAATCCTTCTTTGTTAGTTTCGTCTTTTTCTTTTGTATCTAATAACATATTTCCTCTTTTAATTAACCCCTATTATATTATCACTAAGCGTTTTTTGTAATCTTGTCTAAAAACTCTTTGTAAGTGTCTTTATCCACGGTTGGTTTCTGTCCACTCAGTAACATGGAAGACACATTGCCAACCTTAGCAAAAGCTGATGCGCCTAATGATTTGAAGTATTTCAACCAAGGATTGTTATCAGCAACGCTTGCGTTTAGGCTAACATCACGATTCGTTTTTGGCACATACGAATTCACCACATATTTAGACTGTTGTACTGGTAAATAGTCAATTATTGTGATTGGCACAGCGGTTGGTCCAGCTCTTGGATCCATCACGGTTTTGACTACCACTCTTGTTCTTGTGTTATATCCATAGGCAATAACTTGATTAATTTCATATTGGGTGTTTTGAAAGACACGCTTAGTTTTTAAAATATTCTGGGTTTTAGAATTTGGATGAGCAAATGCTAGTGGATTAAATGAACCGTTAACAGCACTCTCAGTTTCCATATACGACATTAATTGAACCATCTTTTTCTCAAACGGTGGTTGGTGATATTCGTATTGTTGATACAAAGGAATGACTAATATTGGGGCAAACATGAAATAAATGTTTGAGAAAAAATCTTGATTAAAACTATAGAAATCATCTTTGATGGTTTCGTAATCATACATCGGGAGGTACCGATCGAAGTTGTAATTCATGTTAATAGATTCAAAACTTGGTGATGAAATGATGTTTAATGATTTATGCTTTTTAAATTCATAGTCATTCTTTGTCTTCATTAACTTAATCATTTCTTCTTGGGCAAGCGGAGAAAATAGTGTTCGAAATTGTGTTTCATTATTACGCTTACATGGAAATAACTTATCAAACTCAGGATTGTCCATTGGCTCCATCTCTTTATTTTTCTCAAAATATTTTTCTGCTTTTTTCTCATTTTTAAAAGCAGAAATATTTTCAAAAATTAAATCATCGGCAGCGTTTGATTTATAAAACAATTTAGTTTCGTTTCAATACATTGGCGCTGGGTTAGTGGTACTTGCGGTAACAATAATGGTTTGCATGCTAGTTTGTGATCTACCGTTAACGAATGTTGTGACTGGCACCATTCTTGTTACGGAACCAGTGTATACATGATCATAAAGCTTCGTATTGTTAGTTCGTAAAACAATGAAGGGGTTGGTTTTTACATTCCCTGATAAACAATATAAAACCGTGGAGTTGACATCATTTTGTAATCATAAAGTTCAATTTGCATATGCCGCCTCAGAAAAGAAGTCATCAAAGTGAATTAGCGGATATGTTTTTTCAAAGATATCAAAAACCATATTACTATTAAAGCGAGTTTTAAAATCTGCTAATTGCATTAATGCGGTTTTATATTCCTTTTCTCTTTCGGTTTGTAAAGAAGCCAAAATTTGTTCTTCGCGTTTGTATTTACCTTTAACTAATCAGCTTAGTCCAAATAACAACCCGCCAAGAACAATGCCACCAGAACCACCACCAATATATGCAGCCTCGGGTGTAAAATGATGTAATGCCCCCATAACGATCAAGAAAATGCCAGCACAAATAAGGATGATACCAATAACTCTCATGGCAATCATCCCACCTTTAGCGGCACTTGCTGATTTTGATGTCTTTTGAATTTTCTTATCTAGATCATCAATATGGTCTGCTGTTTCTCGATTAGCACCAACATTAATTCTTGCATCTTTCAAAATTTGATTCTTAAAACAATCATCAATGTTTTTTTCATCAATTGACTTAAGCGAGGTGTTGTAATAATCTACAACATGCAGTGTTTCATTATTAAACATAATTATTTACTTTTTACCTTTTTGAAAGCGTTATTAATATCATTAATTAAATCTTCAGAATCTTCTAACCCAATGGAGAAACGTACAAATGAATCTGGTTTGTGATCTGGAAACATTGTGGCTGAATGTGTTACCAAAGAAATGGGGTCACCATTACTAACGGCAACTTTAAATAGTTGTAAACTATCAACAAATTTAGCAGTTTGTGCACATGTTAAGTTGGTTTCAAACGAAATAATCCCGCCAAACCCGTGGACCATCTGTTTTTTCGCAATTAAGTAATTTGGATGAGATTTTAAACCAGGATAGTTTACTTTCTTTACATATGGATTTTTGGATAAATATGTAGCCACTGCTAATGCCGAAGCACAATGTTGCTGCATACGAAGGTTAAGTGTTTTAATTCCACGGAGCACTAAAAAAGCATCATCTGGTGACAAAATTGATCCCGTAATCATCTTGCGACCGTAAAGGCGGATACGTTCTATGTCTTTTTGTTTACCTGAAGCAACCCCGCCGACGACATCACCATGACCGTTAATATATTTGGTTAATGAGTGTAATACAATATCGCAACCCAAAGATAACGGTTGTTGTAAATATGGCGATGTGATTGTGCCATCTATGATAACTTTAATGTTTTTATTAATCCTATGGACAATCTCGCATATTTTTTGAATGTCATTTATTTTTAATCCAGGATTTGTTGGCGATTCAAAATAAACAACTTTCGTATTACCTTTGAGAGATTTTTTTACTAAATCAAGTTTATTAAAATCAACTTCAGTGTATTCCACACCAAATGTTGGCAAGACATCTTTCACCAATTCGCTTGTGCTACTATATAGTTCACTATCTACTAAAATATGATCACCTTTCTTTAGAAAAGAAAGTAAGGTAGTGCCGATGATCCCCATACCACTGCCAGCAGTTACGGCAGCCTCAGCATTTTCTAACATCGCAATTTTCTTTTCTAAAGCATAACAAGTGGGGTTAGAAATTCTAGTGTAGTTAAAAGCTTGATCACCTTGATAAAGTTTCTTACGAATTGCTTTAAACTCCTCGACACTATCAAACCCAAATGTTGATGTACGATAAACCGGTATGGAAATTGGGTTGTATTCACTTTTAATTTCACCATCATGAATAATTTTTGTTGCTATTTTCATCTTAAGACCTTTTATAAGTGAAAATATTATAACTTTGGAAGTTATGAAACCGTTAGTTATTTAGCCTTTAATATGCATATATTTATAAATATAATAAATTACATGAGAAAATCCGTATTGTTGAAAACTTTAATAGCGTCAAGTGTGGCCTTGGTTACTGTTGCATCAATATCTGCATGTGGTAGTAAAAGTCCCCCAGGTCCAGATGATGCAAAAGAAATCAAAATCAAGGCCAGTTCTAGTAATGTTTCATATCAAAATGTTCTACAAGTAAAAGCCACGGCTAATTTTGCGGTTAATGAATTTAAATGAACATTGCCTGAAGTTGAGAATGTTGAATTTAAAATTTCGGGAGAGCATAGCGAGATATTGTCAATTGGTAATTACAATGCTAATGGTGAAAAAAATATTTTTGACATTAAAGCATCAAACGATAATTATGTTTCAGAGAAACTACAAATCAAGTGTTTAGTGAATCCAGAAAATCGAACATCACCAGTTTCTAGTGACGAACAAAACCCGGATTACACGAAAAATATTAATAACAATTTGTTGGAACAATTAAAGTTATATTTACAAAGCATTGATTGAAATATTGACACTTCAACTATTAGTGAAATCAACACCAATGATTTTCTAACTGAAGAAGAAAAATATCATCAAATATTTGGAGAACTTCTAAAAGATGGTATTCAGTTAGTAGATCATATTGGCTTGCATGATGAAATTGACAACATTAGAGACACACAAGATCAAAAAATAAAAGACGCCGATGAATTATCAACGCAACAAAAAGAGCAAGTTATTGCGCAGGCTCATACACTACTATCGCAATATGAAAATGAAGTTATAGACGAGAGTTTTGTCGTTAGTGATGCTTACGAAAAATCATCAAATTTCGTAGAAAAACTTGATAACATTGACGAAGAAGAAAAAAATGCAACGATTGCAAATTTAGAATTATCTAATTTTTTAGATAACAACGAAATTATAGTTAAAGAAGATGCATTAAAAATTGATGAGCTTATTAATGAACAGGTTGCCACATTTGCTAACGATATTAGTGACGATACTAATGGTTTTTCAATTGAGACAACTAACTTGCTGTCCAATGTTTTAAGCACAAAAGATGGGATGTCTATTTCAAGTAGTTCTGTAAGTGAACGTTTCCTATTAGCCAGTAAGATTTCTGATATAGATTACCAGGAGTCAACAATTACAGTTCAGTTCTTAATGGTAAATGCTAATGATGCTTCCGTAATCTACGACCAAAGCGATCCTGCGGAATATACATTCACGCTTGAACCGTCTGAACGGCTTGACCATCAAGAAATGCTTGAATGATTTAATAAACTTGATTTTGAAGTCAATGAGGATGTCAGTTACGATTTTCTTACAGAACGTTCTGGCTTTGAGTTTAATCAATATCAGGATGCGTTAGATGTCAACTCTGTGTATTCATATGTAAACAATCTATCTAACAGACTGTTTTATTCCGATGATTCAAATGGACACGGAGTCATGGTCTACGGATGAACTATTAATTTTTCAATTGCAAAATATGATGCTGGTATTTTTGGTTCGCATTCTATTAAGTGATTACATGATAGTGGTTATATTTACAATGAAACAATTGATTTAAATGCAAGATCCGCCAGAGATTCTTATGTCAATACAAAATTAGGGTGAGAAGATGGCAATGATATTACCAGTGATTATTTTTGAAACACTGCGAGAACACTACCAATGAATGGATATTGTGATTGATTAGGTATCTATAGTGGAACAACTTACAACGATGCAAAAATGTTTCGTATTAATAATGCCGCTGATACAACGGTTGTTAATTTTTCAATGAATGATGGAAAGATTACTTCATCAATGAATGCTAATTGAACCATTTATTGTAATAGTACTCCTAACCAAAGTCACAATCGTGATGATCATGCACACTCTGAATGAAAAGTTGGCAATTGGTATACACAATATAATGATTTTGAAGGCTTGTGAGAATCTATGCAAGTACCAAATATGTACAATTTTGACAAAACAACTTCATGAAGTGGACAAATTTGAAACAATATAGTCGGACACAATACCCCAATGGGGGAAGAAGTAGGCCAATACGGTGATATCGTACCTCTAACACAAGTATCTGATTTACTATTATTTGGGCCAGAGCAAAAAATATATGAACCTAAAGAACTTTCTGATAAATATGAATTAGCCATCGGTTTTGATAAATATTATCCATACAATGATGCGGCTTTAACTGGCAAGGTTGACTTTGATATTATTGTTAAAAATATCTTGACTGATAACTCATTAAAAATCAATGGTTTTAGTGGTGACTTTCAAAAAGAATTAACTCCAGAAATGTTTGCAGCAAAACTTGAATATATTTTGGAAATGGCTGATTTATTATCTGAAGACCCCTCCAAGATTAATGGCTATATGGCTTCAATCATTGTATATACCGTGCTTGAAGGTGTGGCTCAAGTAGCTTTGATTGTTTTGCAAATTTATGACATGCTTATGATTTGTTCGTTAGCAAACGTTCCTTTTGTAGGCGGTTTGCTTACGATTTATTTTTTCTATGAACTATGAGTTACATTGGAATGTTTATACAATACTGTGAAAATGATTAGTGACTGTATAAATGAATATACTAATGCCGATAATGTACTTCAATATAGCGTTAGTATGCACGATCAATATGGGGAGTGAGTGGAATTTCTTGAATCTAATTTGTCAATTCTTCCGACCCCATGATATATTCAATTTAATTCTAACAATATTGGAATAATTAGTATTTATGGCGATTTAAATAAACTAGTTGAAATAATTGGTTCTGTGGTTTTCGAAAAAGGGTTACATCTATTAATTAAAAAGTTCGCAGACAATTGAATTAGTGCTATGGCGTCAAAAATGCTCCAAAAAAGATTGAAAATATCACTAGTAATTTTAATTGTATCTATGCTATCTGTTGCCATTGACATAGGATTCTATTTATATTGACAAAATTATTTTTCTGACTATTATAGATTTAGCTTATGTTTTTCTAATGAGTTTAGATGAAATTATTTATATTTACACCTCCCCACAGATTCTCAAAATCATTTAGATGATTGAAAGGTTTATATAAAATAGTTACATTATGGTTAGTGAAAAAACTTGAGCGTTTGCTAGCATGTGAGTACAAATTGGTCTTGTAATCCTTTTAGAAGGATTAAGCATTATGATGTGATTTGGATCCGATACAATGGTCTCAACGTTGATTTTGTATTGTGTTATAGATATTTTCCCAGGATTTATAGGTGGTTTTACTTTCTTTTTCATCATATTATTTGCTAAGATTAAATATAAGAAAAATATTTTAAATTTCCAAAAGTTAGCAAGAGTGGTTGCGCACGTCGGTTTTATTGGGGTGGGGATTCAAATAATAATATTCGGTGCAGGGTGATATTTATTAAAACTATCTAGTGGCTACCTTATTATTGTTATGGGTGCACTCCCACTTTTGTATGGAATATTAGGAATTTGCATAAACGTTCAGAAAGTCAAGAAAGATCATCTTTGATATAAATTTACTAAAACCGATATTAAAGACATGTCTTCATATGAATATGCTGAAGGCCCTTTAGGGTCTTTAACATGAATCTAATGGTATATCATGGTTAGCGAAAAAACTTGAGCATTTGCGAGTATGTGAGTACAAATTGGTCTTCTCATTCTTTTGGAGGGATTAAGTGTTGTATGATGAGGTATGCCAGACACCAAAATTTCTTCGTTAATTTTGTGTTGTGTGTTAGACGTTTTCCCAGGGTTTATAGGTGGGTTTATTTTCTTTTTTGTCATATTGTTTTTCAAAATTAAATATAAAAAAGCATTTTTAATTTCGGAAAACTAACTAGAGTAGTATCACATATAGGGTTTATTGGTTTGGGCATTCAAATAACATTATTTGGTGCATGTTGGTATTTTCTTAATATAAACTATGATTATCTACCAATAATTGTGGGTGCTACTATATGTGTATATGGAATCGTAGGCATTTGCATTAATACCAAAATTGTTAAGAAAGACCATCTTTGATATAAATTTACTAAAACTAAAATAGTTGAACCTTCTAAAGAAGAAGTTTGAAAATTAAATTGAATCTAATGGTGTGTCATGGCAGACGATAGATTTTGAACTTCTAAAATAATTATTTTTTTCAATTATTACAATTTTACTTACCAAAATGTTGCAATATAAATTCACGCAATAAAGTATGAATTCTATTAATTGAAGCAATTTCCACTTTTTCATTAGGGCTGTGAGCATTTAGAACATTTGGTCCAATACTAATTAATTCTTTTAATGTTGGTACTAACCTAGCCAAATGCTTAGTTTCAATACCTCCTGGTGAATATGCCATACGCATAGTTCTACCGTGCTGTTTAGCTAATTTTTGAAGTTGTTTAGCTATGGTAGGTATTTTTAATGTAGGATTCCAAACAATTGATCAACGTGGATTGACTGTGCCACCGTTATCGACAATTGTTTTTGTAATCATAGATGTGGTCTTTTTAATTTCTTTTAATATCAACCCTCTAACAAAAATTGTAATTATGATTTGATCATTGTCAATTTTTAAAACACCAAGGTTTGATGACTCCTGTGGTAATTTTAATTTTTGATTAAAAACCCTTAGTCCATCAAACACATTAATGATTGTATTAATAATATTTTTAGTATTTGCCATCACCTTTTTAGCTTGCGGTAATTTTGTAACTTTTAAATGTATTTTTTCTAATGGGTATTTTTTGGAAAGTTTTATTTTGGCATTTTCTAATTTTAAAATGAATCGGTCAAGGTTTGGATAGGAGATATTCACTATTGCATTCGCATTAATAGGGATACTACCAGATAGAGTCCCACCATTAATATGGGCAATACGTAAATCACAATCAGTTATTTCATTTAATATAAACCCGATTGCTTTAATGGCATTTAAACGGTGAAATTGAATACTACTCCCTGAGTGCCCACCAATCAATCCACTAATATCAATTTGATAGGTAATATCGTTATCTTGAGCATTGACTCAATTAATTGGTATGGTCGCGTCAACATTTGCTCCGCCAAGACATGCGATCACAATATCGCTTTCCATTTCACTATCAATATTGATGAGATATTCACCATAGATATCATTTTTATTAATACCCTTAGTACCTCACATCCCTGTTTCTTCTCTAGAAGTGATCAACGCTTCAAGTGGTATATTTTTAAAATGTTTATCAGCAAAGATGGACATAATCATGGCAATACCAATACCGTCATCGGCGCCCAAAGTTGTGTTACACGATTTTAATCAACCACCTAATTGTTTAACGATGATTGGGTCTTTAAGAAAGTTATGGTGGTTAGAAGGTGTCTTAACTGGAACCATATCGCTATGAGCTTGTAACGTAATTACATTCTTAGTTTTATGTTCAAAGTTACGAACAATTAAATTGTCAGCATTATCAATTTTAGTAATACATCCCATTTTCTTAAACTCTAAATTTAAATATTTCACTAAACGTTGTTCGTGATTTGATGGGTGTGGAATTTTACAAATATTTTTAAAAAATTTAATTACTTGATTGGCTATCATTTGTGAAAATATTATAACTTTTATTGTTGATAATAAACACTTGCGTTTCTATATAATCATTTTATGAAAAAACAGCGACAGGCATTTGGGGTTGTAGAAATTAAACCGCAAAGCAAAAGTTCTTTTAAAGATAAAGTAGCTTTATTATCGCGTGGTTTAATGGTTCCCGTAGCCATCTTACCACTTGCTGGTATCTTATTGGGATTGGGTGCAGCTTTCCCTCAAATTTTTGGAGAAGATAATCACGCTGCATTAATTGCGGGTAATGTTATTAAAATGCCAGGAAGCATTGTATTTAAATGTTTGCCAATGATATTTGCGATTGCCATAGCAATTACCTTTACCAAAGATTCGGGGGTTGCTGGTTTGTGTGGAGCATTAGGTTGGCTAGTAATGTGCGCAATTCAAGTGCCTTTTATAACTCAAAGTGGTGATGGCGAAACATTTAAGGCGTCCTTCCTATGATACAATTACATTGGTTTAGACGGTCAACAAGAATTTGCTGGTATTTTTACTAACGGAAATATTCCAGGATTTTTATCACTTAATACTAGTGTATTTGGTGGAGTGTGTACCGGATTACTAGTTGCCTTCTTGTACAACAAAACAAAGAATGTTCAATTGCCAACAGCACTCGGTTTCTTTAGTGGTGTACGTTTTGTACCAATCGTTACCATATTAGCTTTAGCTGGTCTTGGTATGATCTTTGCAATGATTTGACCAGCTGTTGGTATTGGTTTGTTTTATGCGGGTAAGGGATTGTCTAATGCACCAGGGGGGATTAACTCATTCATCTACACATTATTGAACCGCTGCTTAATTCCTTTTGGATTACACCACGTTCTTAGTAACCTTATTTATTGAACACCAATCGGTGGAACTTGGGATACTAGTGCTAATGCTATCGTGCAAATTCATGGTGTATATTACCAAGTCGTTAGTGATGGCAGTGTTCCAATGACTTGAGCAGCCATTACTGGTGGCACTGGTGCACAAATATATGGTGAATGAGGAATCCAATACGAATTAATGAATTATGTTGGTAAACCCGTAAATATTGTGCCAGTTGGCGGTGGTGGTGATATCACAACTACCAAGTTAACATACGATATGATATTTAGAGGCACAGAATATGCCAATGGGGGTATGTACACTTTTAACCCAGGACAGTACACGGACCCGATGGGGGCTTGAATGATGTGCTGTTTACCAGCTGCTGCATTAGCTATGTTTTTTGCAGCGCCTAAGGGCGATAACCGTAAACTAGCGGGGTCAATTGTAATATCTGCTGGTGTTGTTTCTTTCTTAACAGGCATTACCGAACCGATAGAATTTACATTCTTATTCTTAGCGCCTTGGTTGTTCTGAGGATTCCATGCTGTGATGTGTGGTGTTATGGGGTTAGTGTCCGTGTTGTTCACTTTATACTTACCTCAAGTTGGCCCACACTTTATTGGTTCATCATTAATTGATTTGATCACATTGGGTGTTGTTCAAGACGCTATCGGTGGTCATGCTAATTGTTGAATGGTTGTTGTCATTGGTTTGATGTTTGCACCAATTTATTATTGTTTCTTCTCGTGGGCCATTAAGCGTTATGACTTGCAAACTCCTGGACGAGGTTCAACAAAACTATTTACAAAGAAGGATTTCCAAGCTCAACAACTCAATAAAAATGGTACTGTTACTACAACCGTTGTTCAATCAACTTCTAGTGTGCCAACCAAAGATGATCGCATTCAAGACATCATTGAAGCCTTGGGTGGCTCAAGTAATATCGTAACCGTTGAAGCGTGCTTTACTAGATTAAGAACTGAATTAAAAGATCCGGGAAAAGCCAATAAAGATTGGCTAATATCACTCGGAGCCAAAGGTGTTATGCTTCAAGGGTCACAAGGTTATCATGTGATTTTTGGAACGGAAGCCGATGTTCTCAAAAATAAGATTAAATCACGTTTGGCAGGGGAGGATTAATTATGGAAAGTGTTAAAAAACAAAGTAAAGCTAGAAATTGAATTAAAAATCATTTGATGTTATTTCTTACATTCATTGCAACCATCCCAGCAGCTGCAATGATCATTATCATTTCATTATTCTTTGTAAACGATACCACACCCGGTATTATGTCTACCACTAACTGATTCCGCTATTTATTTATTGCAATTGCTTTGATATTGTTATATGTGCCAATAATTATTCCAATTGTCATTAAAAAAATTAAAGACAAAAAGCATCCGCCAAAAAAGATTGAGCCAGCTAAACCAAACCCTTAGTTGGTTTTTGTTCTTCAAGTTTTTTAGCTTTTTTAAGTTTGTGGCGGCGTAATGCTGAACCAATAACAAGAAGGCTTAGAATAAATAAGTAGATAAACCCTGAAAGTATTGCAAACATGATTCATTTATTTTCATTAGATGACCCCGCTGGAACATCAGTAAATAAAAATATTAATAGCATTAAAACTACGATAAGTGTGGCCGAAATGATGGCAAATGTTTCTTCAAAATGTTTCTTGCAAAAAGCGATAAATTTATTAGGTTTCTTTAATTCCGTAGGTTGTACTATATTTTCCATATTATTTACCTCCATCATTTGTTTTAGTTTCAATTGAACCCATTAAACTTGGATCATCTTTAACTTTACGCATCATCCCTTTTAAAACATCGGCTTCAGTTCCAAAGATGGCATAAGCACTCTTTGGTGAAGGGTAGATAACACCCTGGGCACCCAATTCAATTAGACGTTCCTTGTTAACTTTTTCCTTGTCTTTAATTGAGACACGTAGTTTGGTAAAACAAGCACCAATGTCCGTAATGTTTTCTAATCCACCATATGCTTTAATTACCTCAATGGCTTTAGTAATTGACATACGTTTACCACTAGCATCACCTTTTGTGTTATCACTTGTAGCTTGAGCTATACTCTTGCCTTGTTGTTTGGCTGCTTGATATTCCTTTTTAGAAATCAAGTGGCTATTGACACCACGGCCTGGTGTTGCAAGGTTGAATTTTAACACCGCTCACCGGAACATAAAGAAATATAGTGGTGCCATTGTGATACCAATCACTAGTGTAACTCACAAATTACCACCACCTCCACGAATATCTGGCATCAATGAATAGAAGACGTTATCTAATAAATCTGCGCCAACGACATGTGGCCCGATTGGTGTTCATAAGCAGAACATGGTATTAATCATGGCAGCAACACCATACATCACCGCATGAAATCCTCAGAACAACCAAGGTGCTAAGAATAAGAACGTAAACTCAATTGGTTCAGTAATACCTGTTAAGAAAGAAACGAACGCTGATGAAATTAACATTGATCCGGCAAGTTTTCGATTATCACCTTTAGGCACACAACTTAACATGGCAAAACAAGCGGCCGGCAAACAAAACATGATAACTGAACTAGCCCCACTCGTATATTGACCAGGCATGAAAGTAATTGCTCCTTTACCACCAATACTGGTAGGAGCACCCACTCCTTTATATATCATGTCAAATGTCAGCGGTACGCTACTATGAGCTAGTGTCCCATCCATTGTATATAAATCATATGGCTTCCCAACAACGGTTATTAAAAATCATTGAATATTATTTTCTCCAAATAAAGTGGTTCCCTCACTAGTAGAAACATTAAAAAGTGTTGCTCAATTTTGTGAAGTGGCGCTTCCGATACGATAATATACACCGTCATATTGTGCAATAGCATTACCCATTAAGTCAAAAGAGCCACCGACAATCGTATAGTTCACTGTTGTAGTAATTAAAAAGTGGAGACCAAATGGTAATAGTGCCCGATTCATAAAGGCAATTGCAAACGAGTTTAGTCCCCCCGGTGCTTTGGTCATCAATTTTCCAAAGTTAAATAAACCAATGCCAATTTCAGGTCAGGCTACAGCAAATAATAAAGACACCACTGCAATTACACCAAAGGAAATTACTGGAACAAATCGTACACCTGAAAAAAATCCAATAAGTTTTGGCAATTGAATATTGCTAAATTTATTAAACAAAAAGGCAACGATTGTTCCAATGGCAATACCACCAAAGACCGATGTTGATAATGATTGAATTCCAAGATTGCTCGTAAAAACCGCATTAAATAAATTGTCGCCATCAGCATCACCGTTAAAGTGGTAAAATAAAAAATCGTGGGAATCATCACTATTGGACACGATTAATGCCATTTGGAATCCATTGAATAGAATTCAGCCAAGAAACCCACAGACAGCAGCTGGCCCAGACTCTTTGGTGAACACCATTGCTATGGACATGGCAAATAATCCAGGCAAACAAGCAAACACCACACGTCCTGGTCTAAACAAAAATTGACCAACGACATCTCAAGCTACGCTTTGAGCGCCTAACTCTGTTGAGATTGCTGAACCAATTCCTAACATAAAACCAGCAATTGGTAACATGGAGATTGGTAACATCAAACCGCGTGATAGCAAAGCAAAGAATTCAGAAACGGTGCCTTTTTTTTCTTTTTTGGTTTGAGTTACTGGGACTTCACCAAAACTCTGAATTTTTTTGTGCGCCCTGAACATAGTGTTTCTATTGTAAAACATTGTTTTATAATTTGTGTATGAATTTTGGTGTTATTGGAACTTGAAGAATGTCTTATGAAGGTATTGTCTCAGCAATTCCTTTACTAAAGAAAAAAGATTGTTGTGGTAATGCCGTTGTTAAAGCCGTTAGCGTCGTTGAAGACTATCCTTACTATAAATCTGTCGGTTATGGTGGTTTACCAAATTGTGACGGCATTGTGGAATTAGATGCAGCTTTTATGAATGGTCAAACATTATCAATTGGTGCAGTGGCTGCCACTCACAATATTAAAAATCCTATTAAAGTTGCTCAAAAATTAAGTAATGAAAATTTTAATAATGTGCTTGTCGGCTGCGGAGCTGATAGTTATGCAAAAAAACATAAGTTTAGTTTTAAGAATATGTTGTCGCCTCGAGCAAAACAAACGTACTTAAAGAAACTAAAACTTTTAAAACTAAACCCTAAATTGTCTCCTTACGATGGTCATGATACCGTTGGTATCATTACGCTTGATACAAACGGTAATATGTTTGCCGGCGTTTCTTCTAGTGGCTTATTTATGAAATTACCAGGTCGAGTTGGCGATTCGCCTTTTCCGGGTTGTGGCTATTATGCTGATCAAGCCATTGGTGGAGCAACTGCAACTGGATTGGGTGAAGACATCATGAAAGGTTGTTTATCTTACCTAACGGTTCAATACATGAAAACGATGTCGCCTACCAAAGCAGCACAAAAGACTGTTAGCGAATTTACCAAAGACTTAAAAAAACGCTTTGGTAAATGCGGTCCTATTTCTATTGTGGCTTTAGACAAAAATGGTAATTATGGTGTCGGCACAAATGTTGAATTTTCATTTGTGGCCGCTAACCACACACAAAAGCCAATTGTCTATTTAGCCAAACCAAATAAAGATAAAGTTTTAATTGAAGTTGCTAGTCAAAAGTGACTTGATGAATATGATCGTAAACATAAAGCTGCAATTTAGACAAAATAAGATAAATTCTTTGTTTATATTTTGAGGTAGATAATCGGAGGCTTTTAATTACCCCTAATTTTAATCAACCAATTTTTTTTATAAAGATTTTTGCACTGTGTGTATGACTAAAACTTTGGGAAAAGTTTAGCATGAGATCCTGTCGCAACCAATGTCAAAAAGTTTTTATCCTTATCATAAATTAATACTCAATCGTTGCTTACAGTAATAACATGACAATCTCTAAAACCTTTATTTTTTCACACACCCCTATTAATTGGTTTGTCTTTATATTTAGGATTAAGTTTGTGACCTTTAGATAAAGCTTCTACAATCTTGTCAGGTTTAACCTTGCCTTGAGCGTACATTCTCAACTCATTTAATTCGACCCAAAAGATCTTTACTTGGATTTGAATAACTATATTTCATAACAATATGATTATTACTATTTAATTAATTTGGGTACAAACTGGTCTTCTTTTATGTCTTTCATTTTCTCACTCCTATAAAGTGATAATATTAGGACATAATCGCGTTGGAATTGATTAGGACAAATTCCCTTTGGAATTATTTTTTGACTTTTTTACTCACATATAGTAATATATATGTCCCCCTGCAATTTGGAGATTGCCGATACACCATAAAGTGTTGTCAAGTATCGGGTAACTCAAAATCGGGGTAAAGTTTATTCAAGGACAACGAAAAAAATGAATCAAGAATTAAGGATCAAGTTATTCTCATATGACCACGATTTACTAGACAAGTCAGTCAAGAAAATAATTGAGATTGCTAGAAGCTGCAACTGCGGCATCAAAGGACCTATTCCTCTTCCTACGAAGAAGGAAATTTTTACTATATGTCGTTCTGTCCACGTTGATAAGCCATCACGTGAACAATTCGAACGAAGAACCCATAAACGTCTAATCATCTTAAGTAAGACCAATGCTCAAACTATAGATGCGCTTAGACGTTTAGTTATTCCATCAGGAGTGGAAATCCAAATCCATATATAGGATTTGTGATAAAACGAGGTATTTATGAAATACATAGTTGGAACAAAAATTGGAATGGTGCAATTGTTTGACACAAACGGCAAACAATTAGCAGCAACGGTAATACACTGTGAACCAAATAAAGTGTTGGAAGTTAAATCTCAAGACAAACACGGGCATGAAGGTGTTAAAGTTGGCTATTTAACGACTGACGAAAAGAAAGTCAATAAAGCTCATGCCGGTATTTTTAAGAAAATTAACTCACCAGTCAAAAAACACATCTTTACTTTTAGTAATGCTAAAGGTTACAATGTTGGAGATGAAATTAAAGTTGACACTTTTACTAAAGGTGAATATGTTGATGTACAAGGCGTAAGTAAGGGCCATGGTTTCACTGGCGCCATTAAACGATGAAACTTTAAAATTGGCCCTTTATCCCATGGTGCAGGTTATGTTCACCGTTATCAAGGTTCAGTTGCTTTTGGCCGTGGTGGTAGTGCACCACAGCGTGTACCGAAGGGTAAAAAAATGGCTG
>JAITNN010000016.1 GCA_031290395.1 Mycoplasmataceae bacterium | reverse complement strand
GCGATCGATCAGGAACATCCATAAGTGTTAAACTGCTGTCAGCAGCGCTATTATGACTATCAAATGACATATCTGCTCCATTCCACTTGTAATTATGATTTGCATCATCCGAAGGATATGCGACAAACAATGTATTAAATTCCTCTTTATTGCTAAAAAATTGAGTGCCGGTCATGGTTAAAGAACCATCATCGGTCATGGAGCCTTCGAAGCCAACGCCAGTGAAGGGGTTACTTGTATCATCAGCAATAGCAAAAAAGACGATGGTGGTGGAGACGATTTGGGTGGAGTTAGCGGCGGTGGAGACGAAGTAGACGCCACAGCCATCAGTGGAAGAGATGGTGAAGGTGCCGGAGATGGTTTGAGTCGAGCCGGCGGCGGTGGAGTAGAAGATGACGCCTAAGGCCACGCCGTCAGTGGAGATGGTGAAGGTGCCGGAGATGGTGGTATTGCCAGCGATGGCGGAGGCAAAGTAGACGCCGTAGGCAGAGCCAGAAGTGGAAGAGATGGTGAAGGTACCGGAGATGGTGGTATTGCCAGCGACGGTGGAGTCAAAGTAGACGCCGTAGACAGAGCCAGAAGTGGAAGAGATGGTGAAGGTACCGGAGATGGTGGTATTGCCAGCGACGGTGGAGGCGAAGACGACACCGGAGGCGATGCCGTCAGTGGAGATGGTGAAGGTGCCGGAGATGGTTTGGGTGGAGTTAGCGGCGGTGGAGTAGAAGTAGATGCCAAAGACGGTGGAGGAAGAATAAATATTTACAACAACACTTTTATCAATAAGTAAATTACCACTGTATGGAGTTGAACTTGATCCAATGTTTCCAACCGCTATTCCAATGACCGCTCCACCAGCTAATGGTTGACTCAAAGTTCCTAATTGAATTGTCCCATCATTTATTCCATACAAACTTACTGATTGATCGTAATCTATTAAAATGCCATAGTTAACTGTGCCATTAATAACAAAAAAATTATCACTACATCCTTTTGCTGTTGCATAAGCTTTTAAATCTAACATTTTAGTATTAGTCGGACAAGTAAAAGATTGTGTTCCAACATAATATGAACTCACAAAATAACTTTGAGTTTGATCTAAAGTATTATCTAGTACCATAGATTGTGTTTCAGGAAGGACTACCAAACTAGCTACAGTGGTGTTGGTAATACCATCAACGGTTATGGTAATGGAAAATGTGCCGGCTGTTGTTGGTGTACCAGTAAATGTTAATTTACCATCGGCACTTGTTGGGGTGACTAATGTTAATCCAGCAGGAGTACCAGTAGCCGATACGGTTTTGCTATTTACATTGGCACCGTTGTTACCAACTAATTGAATGTAGGAATTTCCGGTATTAACAACTGTACCAACCATAAATGTTCCCACTTGACTAGCAGAGAAAGATGCATTATCGGGATAAATATCGATATGTGTGTCAGCATTAATCTGTACACCATTAATTTCAGCAGTAATGTCAACGACATGCTTTCCGATTGGTCCAGCCACACTTTTTAATTTAAGGATGTTAGTACCACTTTCAATTTCACAATAAGTATCATCATCCACGCTATAAACAACATTATCTACTTCCTTACCATTATCTTTGGCAGTTAATATCGTTTGAGTGTCAGCACTACCAAACTTCAGCGAAGCTTTATCTGAGGTAATTTGATAGTTGCTAGTAATGGATTGGGTTAAAGTAATGGGTAAAACGATTGCACAAGCGACACCAGCGCCTAAAAGTATTCCACCAGCAGTCAATATTGCTTTAACTTTTCGACGATGTAATCAAATTTTATGTTCTTTGTGAGTCAATACGTTATTGGACTGGTTACTAAATTTACCATCATCTCTACGGCCTGTGCTATCTCAACTATCATGTTGCTTAATTGTTTTCATTCTCTCTCCCTCACTTTGTGATAGGTAGATTATAACCCCCCCCAGGGGAATTTTGAACACAATTTTATTTAATTTTGAACAAAATTTTATTTAATTATAATGATTACACAACTTGTAACTCCTATGGACACCCAAATTAATTGAAAAGCAATAATTGAAATGTTTAAAATAAAAACAAATCCTAATTTGAATTTTAAATATTTCAACACCAACGATCATGTCTTTTATTTTAAAGAAATAAACGAAAATGAATTTGAAGTCGGCCATTATGAATCCAAGCTTGGTCTGAATGACAGCAAAGTTGCGGGGGTAGCTCGCTTTAAATTTTAAGATCTGAGTCCTGCGTCTAACTTTAACGCTTAATTAGCACACTACATTACTAATATTTACGACTATTAGTGTGTGATTTTTTATTTGTTTGCTTTTGAAACATGTAGATACTAATGAAAACGACAGCAACAACATCAATACAAAAAAGCGAAATTCCTAAGCACAATACAGTTAAACCACAAGTAGTAAGCGTCATCCATACATAATTATTGGAATCGACCCCCGCTTGTGTTAATGATAGCACTTTCATCCACTCTGGTGAACTATCATTGTAGTGATATGTGACAAATAAACTAAAAATTAAAAACAGTAAATAAACCGCTGTCAAGATTGCACTAGTAAAAACTCATACTTTTCTAGCTAGATTACCGTTATTTTTTGATTCTTTAACGTTTTTATTTTTAGCATTTGTGAAAAATATTCTCTTTTTTACTTCTTTGCTAGTGTTCATATTTATTTTTTACCTTTATGTTTATTTTTACGATCATGAGCAAAATAAATGATTGTACATGCTATGCTCAACAATATAAATAGAGCCACAGCAATTGCTATACCAATAATATAATTATTATCGCTAGTTGGAGTTGCACTTTTTTTAACAGTTAAAGAAAATTGAATCTGAGCAAATGTTGTGTTAGAAATAGCTGCCCTTACATAGAAAACATACGGATTTTCGTCGTAAACAGCACTGCTTATGTGCATGTTGCCAATGGTATCAACCCATACTCAACTAGGTTCCGATACACATCTCCATTGAAATTGAGGATTATTTAATGCGTTAAATGTGTATGGCGTGTCACTGGTCCATGATTCGTGAGAATTGATAGTCAATTGATTGTTCATAAAATTTTCACCAGAGCACGGGGAAATTAAATCAAGCAATGTTGCATTGGCAAATGTCACTCAAGGTACGTAATTGATTGCCCCATTTGGTATATACAAATTTTTAGGTGGCGTGTTTTTAAAACTATTAGCCCCCAGGGACGTGTCAAATGTTGGAGACATATGAGCATATGAAAAAACGTTACTTAAAACATAACAGTTTTCGAAAGCTTGCTGAGAAATATTATTTAAATTTGCATCTAATCCTAGCGAGTTTAATGAAGTGCAATCTTGAAATGCAGCACCATCAATTAAGTTTAGGTGCTCGGCGTTGGTAAAATCTACAGATGTTAAACTATCGCAAGAAACAAAGGCATCCACCCCAACTTCTTCAAGCAAACTTCCACTTGAAACTATTATATTTTTGATAGTTGGTGAATAAGCCTCTGAAAAGTGAGCAGCAAAAGCACCACTATCGATTTTTAAAATATCTATATCGGTAGAACTTTGTTTTGGGATGAGTAATGTATCGTAAGCACTCAAATCAATATCGTCAGATATAAAGCCTTCCAACACACCTTGATTGTTAACTTTTAAATAGCTAGTGGGAATAATGTTCGAATAAACCGTGTCAACACTATTAGGCATAAAAACAATGTTACAAGATGACAACATTATAAAAATAACCTTGTTTGCTAATCACATAACGACTAATTCAACTTAATCAATAAAATTGAAAGAAAGATCAATACTTCGAGCTATCGGACGGGGCATTTGTGCACCATAACCTACATTATTTTTTAAGGAATAGTCATATCATATCAAATAAATTGCTGTATCAGCAGTTTCGCCATTGTCACTTCAAAAATCTTTAGATCAATATAACAAACCATTATTGAAATATAAATTATCCAAATTCAAAGTAGATTCATCTTCAACAGTAAAAATTTGTTCATTGTTTAATGTTGTTTTATCTATAGATGTTCCATGATACATTACATATTTTCCGTCCGCAGCACCATAACGGTCATATGTGACATCAAGGGTTGCACTTGTTGGCCCCTCTTCAACATGATAAATTGGGCGTAAGTAAATCTCAAATTCTTTGCTCGCGCCTGTTGTTATATCTTCTGCAGTTAAAGTTAATGTGGTATCAATATCATAATAGGTGTCAATTTTTAAAGCATCATACGAAATATAAAATATTGTATCGTCACTATCGTCTTGCTCAATATTAACATAATCTTCTCCAGAGTTATTTATAATGCTCAATTCGTCACTTACATCTTCAAAACCTGAAATTTGTGCGGTAATTGGTGAAACGAACGAATCAAGGTAGTTATAATCACAATTCACACCCAAACCATCTATTACTTTCAAGGTATAATTGACACCCACATCGACACCATATGGATTTACGCAATCTATAAGTCCTTCATACACACCAACATCTTCGCTAGAAGTAGGATTTACAGTAATTGTCCCATCTGATGCGATACTAAAGAATCCCGGTAATGACATAGGATCATCTTTTATGCGGGATGGCATCATCCATATATAGGGGAAAAAACCAGGATATGTTAGCCTATTCATGTAACTGCTGACAGTATTGCTACTATACAGTTCACCAATAGAAACAGTAATTTCAAAATCCTCTGTATCACCAAGAATTGTGGATCTATCATCAAAATGAAGCCAAGTTCCGTAATAATCTGATGGGTCATCTATATCACCAATATATAAATTGGGATATAAAAGTACTCCACCACCACCTACTTCATCGATAGGACAGTTATCAAATGCTGTTGGGTCAATTTTGAATAAAGAATCAGGGTCAGTCGTAAAACTCATTAACGCTGTTAATTTTGCACAACCATCGAACGCTTGTTGACCAATTTCAATAACTAGGCCATCTGCAGACGGTAAGGCCACGCTTGTAAGATTACCACAAAATTGGAAAGCCGCATCACCAATCGTGAAAGTATCGACACCTGCTTCCACTGTTGGTTCTAAAGCTCCGGCTGCTATTCCAGAGAAGTCCACATATGTTAATGGGGAAGTAATAAACGCATCTTGACCTATCTCTCGAAAAACACTATTCTGTTGAAACGATAAAATTTCAATATTGTCTGATAAAGCTGAACCGGCAAAAGCATCTTGTGCAATGCTAGTTACAGTATTTGGAACTAGCAAGCAGTTATAAGATGTTATATCTTGAAGCGGGACAACAAGACCAGACAAAACACCATCAGAAATATCTAGATAATTAAACGGTATGTGATTGTCGGTAGACATATTTTTCACTGCCATAATACCACCTTCACTTTTTGTTGGTGCTACAACTTTAGAAGTACTATTAGTAGTTGCAGAATTATTAACAAATAATAAACTGCTACCTCCACCAACTAGCAATAAACTTGTTGCTGCTATTAATATTTTGTTTTTTAGTTTCATATTTCTCTCTTCTGGGTCAAACCCGGATTTTAATATTAAGTATTATACCCCCCCCAACGGAAAAAAGTCAACAATCTTGTGTACAATTTACGATAATGAAAAAAATAAATTAAGTGAATACTAATATTTCTTTGTTATTAACTAATAATACATATAATACACACCATGAAATTTGATACATTAAAGATTAATCTTTTGATTCAAAAAGGGATTACTCAAGCTGGATATAGTGAGATGACTGATATTCAAGAAACGCTAATCCCAGCATTATTAGACAATAAAGATGCCATTGGACAAGCTCCAACAGGAACTGGCAAGACTTGTGCTTTTGCATTGCCTACTTTAGAAAAGTTAGATACTCGTTCGCACGATATTCAAACATTGGTGCTTGCTCCAACCCGTGAACTTGCGATGCAAATTATTGAAGAATACCGTCGGCTTGGCCAATTTATCCCTAATTTTAAAGCTTTAGCAATTTATGGTGGACAAGACATTAAAAAACAATTAAAATTCCTTACCACATATTACCCACAAGTGATTGTTAGCACACCAGGAAGACTACTTGATCATCTAAAACGCAAGAGTATTAACTTGTCAAAAGTTAAACAAGTCGTTTTAGATGAAGCAGACGAAATGTTAAATATGGGGTTTTTACGAGACATTGATCGTATCTTTCAATATACCAGTAAAGAACATCAAACTATTTTATTATCAGCTACAATGCCTCGAGAGATTGTGGAAATATCTCGTAAATATCAAACTAACCCATTATCTTTTAAAGCCACATTAGCAGAAAAAGATATTCCAGCGATTGCACAACATTACATTCAAGTATCTGATCGTGATAAAGTAGAAGTAATTAAGAAATTAATTAAAGATAAGAATTTCTTCCTCGTCTTAATTTTTACTAATACAAAACACAAAGCAAAATGATTAGTAAAACAATTACGTGCCGATAAGTTTAATGCTGATGCCATACATGGTGACTTAAAGCAAAATGCTCGTGATCGAGTTATGCGTATGTTCCGCGAAGGAAAATTACAAATTTTAATTGCAACTGACATTGCTGCTCGTGGTATTGATGTCAAAGGTGTAGATGCTGTCATCAATTATGATGTCCCTAAGAACATGGATTATTACATTCACCGGATTGGTAGAACTGCTAGAGCGCAAATGACTGGTAGTGCTTACACATTAATATCTTCAGATATCCATGGCAACATTCGCGACATTGAACGAGTCACTAAAGAGAAATTAAATGAACATAAAGTAGAAGGTTATGTCAAATCTGAAGGCCAACCAGATTATCACGATCGTCCTCGTTTTGAACCAAGACAAAGAGATAACCGTCGAGGCGACGGCGAACGTCGTCCATTTACACGAGAACGTCGTGAAGGTGATTTCAAAAAACCTGTTCACAATAAAACCCCTGGTGCGACTAGAATGTTTATCACTGTTGGCACTATGGACAATGTGGATAGTCATGCATTAAAAGACTTTTTAATAAAAGACATTGGTTTATCAGCAACTGATGTTACCGATGTTTATACTAAAGATCGTTTTAGCTTTATTGAAGTTAAAGATGAAGCAGTTAATAAGGTCTTGGATATTAAATCAGTTAATGGTCGAGACGTTCATGTTAGCATTGCTAAAGAACGTAGCAAAGACGGTGGTGGTGACCGTCGCAGTGGTGGATATCGAAATGGTGGCGGAAGACCACAACGCGGTGGTTTTGGCAAACCTCGATCATTCGGACACGGTAGCAGTAATGGCGGAAGTCACTTCGGTGGACATCGTAAACCTGAAACACATAATCGTGGTAGCGAAAATTTTGGAAATCGTTTTTCTAATGACGATGGTGAACATCGCAGTTTTAAACCCCGTGGTAGTTACAATAAACCGCATCGAGACTTTACTAAAAAATAAATAATCATCGAGGGAGATAATCTTTTTGACATTTTGAGATTGATTGTTTAGCAGAAATGTAGGCTCTTTACCACCTAGTGAATATTTATATCATTGGAAGCATATTTTAGTGCTATGCCTAGTTGTGGCTGCGATCATCATACTTTGATTAACTTTACGAAAAAAGTTTAAAGGACAGCAAATTGTATTTTACATAATTACTAGCATTCTAACTTTTTTTGAATTAGCTAGTCGCTGTATAAACCTAGCTGGGACTAATGATTTTTCTTTTAAGAATATTTATCAAATAATTATGCCAATTCATTTGTGCTCAATAGTTGTCATAACAATCATAATTAGCTGGTTTTGTCAAATTAAGTCATTATTAAATGCATCATTTATTGTCGGCTTTTTTGCTACAATCATTTTTCTTTTATACCCAGCCGTTGGATTTAACACTAAAATAATCGGTTTTAGTCAATTGTATTCCATAACTTCGCACAGTCTAGGAATGGTTTTGGTAATGCTGTTATTTTTATGACACCGTGTTGACTTGAGAATTACCAAGGTATGACAACCACTATTACTTTATGGATGCAGTTTGTTAAATGCATTAATATTGAACTTAACTATGTACCCTACTGCAAACTATCTATATTTTATGGAAGATGTCTTTGGTTGAGATATAAACATTTGACTATATCGGTTTATTTTATTGTCAATATTGTTGTTAACAACATTTGCTTGGTACACTAAAGATATTGTATTATGCATTAGAAAAAACATCGTTAATAGAAAGCAAATTATACCCCCCCCCAATGGGTAATAATAATTTAAATATTTACTACTAAATAGAAGTAACAAGAAAACTGCTCATAATGGCTAAGTTAAATTTCTTATTAGAATTTTTAATTTTCTTTTTCAAGTCTATATAGTATTTAGTTAAAATTTTATTGAAATCATCGAATTTAGAAATATCAATAAACCCAAGATTTTTATTTAACAATAAAGCATTACAAAAGAGTAACGATGTCCGTTTATTACAATCGTTAAATAATTGATGAGTAATCATTTTGCCAAATAGATCAATTACCTCATCAACATCATAATTTTTATTTGCGACATTATTAATCAAATTTTCTGAATCTCTAAATGAAAGAAATTTAGGTGAATATCTCCCTTGTTTGCCAATTTTAACATCTGCATGTCATGTATTAAACTGTCCAGCGTTTATAACATCAGCACGACCCAAAATATAATTTAATTTAAGTGCGTAACTAGCATCAATTTTTTCTTTGCCAATTTTAATGGTATCCTCCAAGGATGTGAAAGCTTCTTTTAGGGTTCAAATAACACGATAATCATAGTTACCTGCAAAAGCTTTCTCGTCCCTTAAATTACTAATTATTTTTATGGTATTAGGTATTGTGAAATTTACGTGTTCAAATTTGGCAATAGTTGTGATTAATCTTGCTAAATTTTCATGAACCTGGTGTAATAATATTAAATTTCTTTGTTTCACAATATGTTAATTATTATACATTTTAATAAATATGTATAATTGACTCATATTTATTTTGGAGAATAAGAACATGGCAATTAAAATTGCAATTAACGGATTTGGTAGAATTGGAAGATTAGTCTTCCGTGAATTAATCGATAAGAAAGAAGTACAAGTTGTTGGGATCAACGACTTAACAGATGCAGAAACACTTGCACATCTATTAAAATATGACTCTGCTCACGGTAGAATCAAAGCTGATGTAAGTTCAGTGAGTAATACATTAAAAGTGAATGGTAAATCTATTCCAATCTTTGCTGAAAAAGATCCAGCGACTTTACCATGAGGTAAATTAGGTGTTGATATTGTCATTGAATCAACTGGTAGATTCGTTGATAAAGATGGTGCTGGTAAACACATTACCGCTGGTGCGAAAAGAGTTATTATTTCAGCTCCTGCTAAAGGCGAAGGCATCCCAACTGTTGTTTACAATGTCAACCACAGGATCTTAAAGAAAACAGACCGTATTATTTCTGGTGCATCATGTACAACTAATGCTTTAGCCCCAATGGCTGATGTTCTTGAAAAGAAATTTGGTATTGTAAAAGGTATGATGACAACCATTCACGCTTATACTGCTGACCAAAGATTACAAGATGCTCCGCATAGCGATTTACGCCGTGCTCGTGCCGCTGCTGTTTCTATGGTTCCTACAACAACTGGTGCTGCAAAAGCCATTGGTTTAGTTATTCCATCATTAAAAGGTAAGTTACACGGTTTAGCCGTTCGTGTCCCAACCATTACAGGATCAGTTGTTGATCTAGTTTGTGAATTTAAGAAATCACCAACTGTTGAAGAAATCAACAAAGCTTTAAAGGCCGCTGAAAGTGAAACACTAGGATACAATGCTGACCAAATCGTTTCTTGCGACATCATTGGTGAATCTCACGGTTCTATCTTTGACCCTAAACTAACAATGATGATGGATGTTGATGGTAAGAAACTATATAAAGTATTTGCCTGATATGATAATGAATCATCATATGTTGCTCAATTAGTACGTACTACAATTTACTTTGGAAAATTAAAATAAATTTATGCAAGATATTTTAAATAAAAAAACACTTAAAGATGTTGATCTTCAACATGAAAGAGTCATCGGTCGTGTTGATTTTAATGTCCCAATTAAAGATGGCCAAGTAGTTGATAGTAAAAGAATAGTGGCCGCTATCCCAACAATTGAATATTTAATTGAAAATAAATGCAAGATTATTTTATTAAGTCACTTATCTCGTATTAAATCAATTGATGACATCAAATCTGGTAAAAAGTCTTTAGAACCAGTCGCTGATGTCCTTCAAGAATTATTGCCACAAGCTAAAGTAGAGTTTTGCCCTGAAAGTAGAGGGCAAGCCGTTGTTGATGCTGTAGAAAAACTTGGTGAACGTGAAGTTCTACTTTTAGAAAATACTCGTTACAATGATGTGAACGAAAAAGGTGAAGTCGTTAAATTAGAATCTAAATGTGATGAAACTCTAGGCAAAGAATGAGCTTCGCTTGCCTCTATATTTGTGAATGATGCATTTGGCACTGCTCACCGTAAACATGCATCTAATGTTGGTATTGCTAAGCATATTCCAATTTCGTGCATTGGATTTCTAATTCAAAGTGAAATTGAAAATCTTTCTAAAATTACCAATAATCCAAGTAAACCAGTAGTGGCTATTCTAGGTGGAGCGAAAGTAAGTGATAAATTAAAAGTCATCAATAACCTCTTAAATATTTCTGACAAAGTTTTAATTTGTGGTGGTATGGCTTATACTTTTTTAAAATCACAAGGTATAGATATTGGTACATCGCTAGTAGAAGAAGAAATGGTGGATGAAGCAAAGAAAATCTTAGAACATGGAAAAAATAAAATTCTTTTATCTCAAGATTTTCAATGTGCTCCAGAATTTGCTGATGTCGTGCCAACTTACCGCACAGTGGAACAAGGACTAAATGGTTTAATGGGCTTAGATATTGGTGAAAAAACAATCGCTACGTTCAAAGAAGCCTTAACAAATGCTGGAACGGTGTTTTGAAACGGGCCTGCTGGTGTATTTGAATTTAAAAATTTCCAAAATGGTACCAAAGGTGTATGCCAAATTCTTAAGGATTTAACACATAATGGTGCTTTTACCTTAATTGGTGGTGGTGATTCTGCTTCAGCTGCTGTTTCTTTAGGCTTTAAAGAATCTAACTTTAGTTTTATCTCCACAGGAGGTGGTGCTTCATTGGAATTTATTGAAGGTTCTCCCCTCCCAGGAATTGATATAATTCAAAACAAATAATTTTTGCTATACAATAAACTAATTACCATTCTATGAAAAAAAATATACAGCGTTTTGGTGAAGTAGATGTCACCAAAGTAAAACAAAAAGGCAATGTTCAAGAAATAATTGCAAAATTATCACGTGGTTTAATGTTGCCGATTGCCATGTTACCAATTGCCGGATTATTTTTAGGAATTGGTTCTACAATAGTCAATACCGCCGGCGACAGACATTGACAAGAAATTTTAGGTTCAGTCATGAGAGTTCCTGGTGGGGCAATATTTGCTGCTCTACCGTGTTTGTTTGCTGTTGCCATCGCAATTTCGTTCACCAAAGATTCAGGAACAGCTGGATTGAGTGCGGTCGTTGGCTGGTTAATTTTTAACTCTATTCAATCTGTCTTTGTCATCACTAATTCTCATGTTGATGACGCTGGTAAAACCATCATAGATAGCTACGATTATCTCTTTTACCATTTTGAACCGTCAATGTTTGAAAGTATATTTACATCAAATTTTGGTATTGCCTCTTTACAAACAAGTGTTTTTGGTGGAATTGTTGTTGGTGGCACTGTTGCGGTTTTATACAATAAATTTAAAAATATTCAATTACCAAGTATTATTGGTTTTTTTAGTGGTATTCGTTTTATTCCTATTATTAGTTTCGTAGTTATGCTTGCTTTAGGAATATTGTTTAGTGTTGTTTGACCAGCGATTGGGATGGGTATATTTTATTTTGGTTATTATTTAGGTAGTGCACCATATGGACTAAATTCCTTTGTCTTTGGATTAGTGGAAAGAGCCTTGGTGCCATTTGGTCTCCACCATGCATTTTATGCGCCACTTTGATATACGCCAGCTGGCGGGCAATTTATCATTACTTCTGAAGCTTTTAATGGAACTACAGATTTAGGTGTTACTTGGGAAAATTTATTAAACACGAAATACTCAGATGTTGATTGAACCAAAATATCAACCACTGGTGATCAAAACCTATGAATGTTTGTAAATAACTATTTATGCAATACATTTACTATCCCTTCTGGCCCCCATGAGGGAGAAACATTTACCGTTACATTAAGTAACTTCCACGAATATCTCCACACAACCGATGTTATGGGTAATCCAGGTCAATATATGCAAGGTAAATATCCATTCATGATGTTCGGCTTGCCAGCAGCCGCAGCGGCAATGATTTTGGTGGTACCAAAATGTTCTGAAAATCGAAAACAAGCTATTGCCATTATCGGTTCATCGGCCCTTACATCATTTTTAACAGGAATTACTGAGCCATTAGAATTTACTTTCTTATTCTTAGCTCCATGGTTATTTTGATGTATTCACGCTCCTTTAGCTGGAATTTGCTTTTGATTAATGAATTTATTAGGAGCCCATATTGGTATGACATTTAGTGGTGGTATGTTAGACTATGCCATTTATGGCATTTTGCCAGATGCCATTGGTCACCAAAGTGTTTCTTATTGACCAGTCATCATCGGTGTAACAATTATTCCGATTTATTACTTGCTCTTTCGGACTTTGATTTTGAAATTTGACATTAAAACACCTGGCAGAGATAGTGCTGTAAGGCTATTTACTAAAGCTGACTACAAAGCTGCTAAAGGTGCAACACCAACTGATCATCAACCTACAACAAGTGAAATAGTTAAGACACAAAACGATAAAACGATTGCTAGTCATAGAGGTAAATACGAAGAATTAGCCGACAAAGTTATTGTTGCTTATGGTGGGGCTGAAAATATCAAAAACGTGGATGCTTGCATTACCAAATTGCGAATTCAAGTCGTTGACCAAAGTAAAGTAAATAAAGAAGAATTAATGAAATTGGGGGCACGTGGTGTTATTAAACCAAGTCCACAATCAGTTTATGCAGTTTTTGGCAATGAAGCTGACATTATAAAAAATAAAATAAATGAAGTGCTATTTCCGGAGAAGAATTAATTATGGAACAACAAGTAAAAAAGAATAGTTTTTGAAGTAAATATAAATTTTCATTTATTTGTTTTTTGAGTTCATTACCATTACTAGCATTGGGAATTTGTGGTATGATTTTTATTTTTAAACCATCTGCTGATTCGCTCGAAAGTCTCCACAAATGATTATTACCATTTTTTGCTTGTCTCTTTAGTGTATTACTAGAATTCATTATTATTGGTGTCCCATTAATCTTTATGTCTAAAAAAAATAAAAAAGACAAAAAGGAAGTTGAAAAAAAATAGTGCATTCGCACTATTTTCAATTTTCACCAGTCGTTCAGTTATCGGCAACTCATTTGACAAAGTCATCAACACCATTAAATGGAGATGTTTTAATTTGACCAGATGTCCCAATGATTTTACCTTTAACGGCTTGAACACCTAAGAAGTCATTAGCAACATTATCACCTAATTTATAAAGAGTTGAAACTGTGCTCATGATGGAACGGTAATTTTTTGCAGCGCTATCGGTACGAACATAATCATCTTTTACATGATCATCATTAGCCGTTTCATCATCTGTTCCTCATTTCGCATATGGAGAAACTGGATCATCCTTTCTATATTCAGGAGAAGTTGTATTACCACTACCACAAATTGGTTCACTGGCATTGGTATCGGTTAAGAAATATGTTACTACGGCAATATCATGATCGTTAATGGTTGTTGACGCTTTAATACCGGCTGGTAAATTTTTATCATTATTATTTAAAGTAATTGATGAATTGTCTTTTCCAAAAGAAGATTGACCCATTAAATATGAGGATGCAGAATTTGCAGAAGAGTGCCCAATGAATAAAATGTAGTTACCATCATTGACACTCTTAGTCCCTCAAAGTAGTGAGTGCAATGATGCACTAACTGACTTTTCATCTTGTAATGTTTTAGTACCGTCATAATCTGCATAATTAATGTTAAAAATATCACCAGTGTAAAGAGCACAAGATGTTAAATTCATAGCGATTGGTACTGCGATGGCTGGAACAATAAGAAAAGTTAACAATTTTAGTTTTTTCATGTGTCTATAATATTACTACAATAATATAAGAAAATAAATGGAAAAAGATTATAGCAAGTATTTCATCCCTAGTAACACTAAAGCTCGTAAGAGGATTAAAAGTTCTACCATCCAACGTGATCTTTTTAATGTTGACAAAAGTTTAACGACACTGGGATATGGTCGTACTTTCTATATTAAAACCTATGGTTGTCAATCAAATTTACGTGATACTGAAGATATTACAGGTATTCTTGAGTTATTGAACTTTAAACCAGCAAAAGACATCGAGACAGCTGATCTAGTAATTCTTAATACTTGTGCGGTTAGAGAAAATGCTGAAAAAAAGGTTTTTGGTAAGATTGGCTTTCTCAAAAGATTAAAACAAACTAACCCTAAATTTGTTTTTGGTATTTGTGGTTGTATGGCACAAGAAGAAGATGTTGTTAACAAAATTACTAAACAAATCAAACATGTGGACTTCATTTTCGGAACACACAATATCCACATGTTACCCGAAATCTTAAATCAAGTTATTAGCCATAAACAGCGTGTTATTCATGTTTATTCCAAGGAAGGCGATGTAGTTGAAGGCCTGCCAGCCAATCGTGCTAGCAAAATTAAAGCTTTTGTTAACATTATGTATGGCTGTGACAAATTTTGTACCTATTGTATTGTTCCATATACTAGGGGTCAAATTAGAAGTCGAAATAAAGAAGACATTTTAAAAGAAGTTAATGACCTCATTGAAAAAGGTTACAAAGAAGTCACTCTACTAGGACAAAATGTCAATGCTTACGGAATAGACCGCGGTAATAACTATCACTTTTGAAATCTCTTAGAAGATGTTGCAAAAACTAACATACCACGTTTACGCTTTGTCACCAGCAATCCTTGAAACTTTGATTTAGAAATCATAACTATTATGAAAAAATATCAAAACATCATGCCATATATCCATTTACCAATTCAATCTGGTGACGAAGACATTCTTAAACAAATGAACCGTTCCATGAAAATTGAGGACTATTTAAAAATAATTAATTACATTAAAAACAATATTCCCAATTGTGCTATTTCTACTGATATCATTGTTGGTTTTCCCAATGAAACGGATGCACAATTTGGAAATACTTTAAAACTATATGAAACAATTAAGTTTGATAATGCGTACGCTTTTGTTTATTCACCTCGAAGTGGTACATCTGCAGCATTAATTAAAGACCAAGTTAGTCTTGCAACAAAACAAGATCGCCTTGCAAAGCTTAATGAAGTTGTTAGAAAATATTCCAAATGAAATAATGAACATTGAGTAGGCAAAATTGTTCCTGTGCTTGTTGAAGGTGTATCTAAAACAAATAAAGATACTTTTACTGGTTACTCACCCGAATGAAAAGTCGTAAACTTTAAAGGTAAAACCAAACCAGGAGAAATTAAGAACATTCGTATTACGAGTGCTTCACGTTTTTCACTTAATGGTGAAGCGTCTAAATAGTTATTCTCAATCTAGTGCGTTTTGAATGAATGTTGGTCGAGGGATCGTTACTGGTGTTCACAATGTTTTTGTCACATCATTAATCTTAGTTTTCATTGGTATTTTACCAAAACGATGTTTCAATCATCAAATCGTATAAATTGTCATTAAGATAGTGGCAATGATTGCATTAATTACATATGTACTAACCAAAATTCAAATATTTCCTGTAGCCATGGTAATTCCATAGCAAACACCTAAAACTGGAAAGAAAATAATGGTGTCTTGGAAAATGGCTGCGATATTAGATCTCACAATATCACTGATTGACATAAACAACGACATCGCAGCAACTTGTAACGAGAAGACTACAACCATTAAAGATTGAATTAACACAACGTTGTATGCGTCTTGAAACATAACCGTGGATTTATCAATACCGAATAATTGTAAGATTGGTTGCCCAAGTGCCACACAGACTAACAAGACAGCACATGTACAATATATGAAAGTGATGAAGATAGTATATTGATAAGTTTTTTTAATTCTCTTCCAATTACCAAGTGAATAGTTGTATGCCACAATTAATCTTTCACCATCGGCAATGCCATAAACGGTAATGAACAATAAATTAAGTGCAGGCATAATCGCCCCTTCTATTGTCTGAAAATACATACCATTGCGATTAGCATGATCAAAAATATTGGCAGCAGTATTAGCTAAAATTGGAATATAAAAAATGTTGGCAACGGCATAACTAACATCAATTAAAAATGCCGAAAGACCAATTAGAATAATTGGTGCAATTAAATTTGTTCTAAACTTCGCCACACCTTTTTTAAACAAAACACCAAAATTTAATCAAGTGTTCTGTTTGCGATTCATATAACCTATGTAAATAAGCACAACAGATAAATTAACAGCTTGGCTGATAACAGCTGATGTTGATCCACCATACATATCAAGTTTGGCGACTAGTATTAATAAACAAGTTAGCCCAATATTTAAAACATTGCAACAAACACTAGAAATAACAACAACCTTAAATTTACTTTCAGCTTTTACTAAACCTGCTAAATAATAAGCTAACATCGGAAAGATTAATCCTGCTGAATAAATTAAAGTTCACTGACTTGCCATTTCAATTTGTAAATCATGAACTTTATTGTAATATAGCTGTAATTGAGAACTTGGATCACCGACTTGTTCAGCTGGTGAAGTCATAGCAGTTAATAGCAATTTATTAGTAGATAAAAGTATGAGCGTTTCAGTGACGGTAAGTATTACAACCATTCAAAATGATGTTTTAAAAACTTGTTCTGCTTTATATTTGCTACTTCTTCCCATGGCTTGGGTAAACAAAACACTTGCCCCCCCAGCAATGAAAAATGGTGATGTACCAATAATAGTAAGAATAGGAGACGAAATAGAAGTTGCACCTCTAACGACATCACCAACATCATAAAAATGGTCTTTACCAGCGAGGCCATATATTGTTGCATAGTCCATTCCAAACCAATAATTAAAATTTTCGGCAGTATTCCCATGAGATATTGGTACTAATCTAACGATAATTACTTGGCTTACAAAGATATACACGCCCGTCATTAAAGTCATTAATAAACTTGGTAGAACAACACGCAAAATAGCCTTTAGTAAAGGCTTATTAACATAAAGGTCGTGTGCCCGTTGATTCTTAACAAATCCATTATTCATAATTAGCGATATTTCTTAGCTTTCGATTCACGAATGTTTTTGGCAATTAAATGTTGTTTAATTCTCTTTTCAATAAATTCGTGACGTTTTGCCTGTTTAATCTTTTTAATTTTATTAGCGATTTTCTTTTTATATCCTGGGCGCACCTTTTTAGAATTAAGACCAATAATCATTTTAATTTGACGATTTGTTTCATCATCAAAACGCAATTTTGGTTTGTAACGCAGTTGTAGCGGTTTATTAACCAGTGTCCCATCTTTATTTAGGAATAAATAATTCCATTGAATATGCTTACGACCTAAACGTGTAATTTGACCATCAATTCCGTCGTGATAAATAGTATATGCCACACCCTTAGCGCCGGCACGACCAGTTCTGCCAATTCGGTGCATATATCAAATATCATCTTCTGGTAAACCATAGGAAATAATGACATCGACACCAGCAATGTCCAATCCACGAGCTGCTAGATCGGTTGCTACCAAATATTGATAACGACCTGTATTAAGCTCGCGGTAAACGTTTTTTCTTTCTCTAGTTGACAAGTCCTTATGCAATAAAGCCACATTAACATTGCGATTTAATAATTTTTCATATAAATCATTAGCAATGTTTTTAGTGTTGGCAAAGATAATACAGAAGTATGGATTAATCGTTTGCATTAATCCTAATAGTGTACCTAACGGATCATGCGTGTTATTACTATAAACTAGATTATGGGTAATGGCTTGGTTAGATCAAATCGATTGACTAGCAGTAATTACTTTAGTATTACCCAAATATCGTTTTAAATGGTTAGCCAAAGAATAATGGGTTGTTGCACTACAAGCAATTTTTTGCAGTTGATCTGAATTCACAAACTCAAAAATCTCATTGACTTGTTTATTAAAGCCTAAATCAATTAACATGTCAGTTTCATCTAAAACCAATACACTAATGTCTCGATTAATTACTTTCATCTTAATTAAATCAAGAACACGTGTTACCGTACCCACAATAATTTGCGGTGGATTACTTTTAAGAGATTGTCGCTGGCGGTATAGATCTTGATTGCCAATAAGCAGCATTGAACGCAATTCTGGTTGGAAGGATTTGAATTCTAACAACTTGCTATCCACCTGTCTGGCTAATTCTTTGGTTGGGAGGAGAATCACACCCTGAACCTTGCGTTCGTTGAAATTTAAGCGGTTTAAAAGCGGCAAAAGATAACATAGTGTTTTACCAGTACCTGTTTGTGAAGTAATGATTAGACTCTTATTATTTAACGCAAATGGGAGGGCTTGTTCTTGAATTTTAGTTAATTCATTTAAGTGAGCATGCGCAAGGGTGCTGAGAATTCAACTGTGAAGTGACAAATCTTTAAAATACATAATTACCTAAAATATGAAGTTAAGAATTTTATTCTTAACATATATTACTTTCTTTGGTTTACGCCCATCAATAAATTTAACAACCTTTGGTTCAACACAAGCTAACTTCTCGACTTCTGCTTGGCTTGCATCTTTCTTGATATTTATCGTTGCGCGTAGCTTGCCATTTTCTTGAATTGGTAATGTAATGATCGCATCAATTGTTTTGCTTTCATCATATTTAGGTCACGTTTGATTTGTAACAGAATCTCTTTGTTTCAATACTTCATGCCAAATTTCTTCAGCTAAATGTGGAGCAAAACAAGAAAGTACAATAATAAAGTCACACATATGTTTCTTTGACAATACCTTGTGCGCATAACACTCATTAATATAAATCATCATTTGCGATATCGCCGTGTTAAACCCGTAGGCATTAATATCTTGAGTAGCTTGTTTGATAAATTTATGGAAAGCAATATCTAGCTTAGAATCAACATCTCCATCAGTGAATTCTATATTGCTTTCAATAAACAAACGATAAACACGGTCTAATCATTTGCGGGCGCCATTAAGACCATCATCCGATCAAGGTAGTGAAGCAGTTAATGGTCCCATAAATGCTAAGTGTATTCTTAAAGCATCAGCACCATGAGTCACAATTAGCTCATTAGGGTTAATAACATTGCCCCTTGACTTAGACATCTTTTCCCCATCTGGTCCAAGAATCATACCTTGATTAATCAATAATTGGAATGGCTCTTTCGTGGGAACGACACCGATGTCATAAAGAAAACGATGTCAAAATCGAGAATATAGTAAATGTAGTACCGCATGCTCTTGGCCACCAACGTATAAATCAACTGGTAATCATTTCTTAAATAACTCTTTAGTTTTTGGATCATCTAATGGTAAATACTCACCATTAGTCTCTTTCATTAAATAAGCAAGATAATACCAACACGATCCCGCTCATTGTGGCATAGTATTAGTTTCGCGACGGTAATGTTTACCATCAATTTCAACGTTCAATCATTCGGTTAGATTGGCTAGTGGCGATTCTCCAGACTTAGTTGGTTTGATATGTTCTGTTTGTGGTAAAGCTATCGGTAATTCTTTGATTAAATGTGGTTTTTGCTTGTCGTCAAAAATAATTGGGAATGGTTCGCCCCAATATCTTTGACGACTAAATATTCAATCATTCAGTTTGTAACTTACATGTTTGTGCCCAAGTCTATGCTCTTCAAGATATTTAATGATTATGTTTGAGGACTCTTTAATGTTTTTGCCATTAATTAATCGTGAATTAATGTGTTTGCCGTCTTCTTCATTAGCTTTAGTTTTATCTTGAGTTTCAATAATGAATTTAACAGGTAAATGATATTTTTGAGCAAATTCATAATCACGTTGATCATGCCCAGGAACACCCATCACAATACCAGTAGCATATGAATTTAATACATAGTCAGCAACATAAACTGGAATCTTTTCGTTGCTGATTGGGTTAATTACATATGAACCAGTAAATACACCAGTTTTGTCTTTTTGTAAATCTTTACGATTCAAGTCAGTTTTTGATTTAGTGGCATCCACATATTCTGCAACTTGTTTCTTATATTCAGAAGTCGTTAGTTTACTAACGATGGCATTTTCTGGAGCTATGCTTAAAAATGTCACACCATAAATTGTATCGGGTCTTGTTGTAAATACTTCAAACTCAATACCACTAATGGTTTTAAACTTTACCAGAGCTCCAATGGATCGACCAATTCAATTTCTTTGAATGCTTTTTAAAGATTCTGGTCAATCAACATCATTTAAACCATCTAATAGTTTATCGGCATACTTCGTAATCTTTAAAACTCATTGACGCATTGGCTTCTTGACAACCGGAAATTGTCCACGCTCAGAAACCATTTTGCCATCAACAATTAAGACTTCTTCATTGGCCAATACTGTATGTAGTTCTTCACATCAATTAACTTCAATGTCTTTAATTTCCGCTAATCCTTCTTCAAACAATTTACTAAAAATTCATTGTGTTCACTTGTAATAGTTAGGATCGGTCGTGTTCACTTCTTTGTTATAGTCGTAGTTAAATCCCATCTTTTGTAATTGTTCACGGAAAATGTTAATGTTCTTTTTAGTAAAATCCTCTGGGTGGTTGCCAGTAGAAATGGCATAGTGTTCTGCTGGCAAACCAAAAGCATCTCAACCAATGGGATGTAAAACATCAAAACCACTCAGTTTTTTGAAACGAGCGATGATGTCTGTTGGCACATAGCCTTTTAAATGGCCAACATGCAAACCAGCACCACTAGGGTATGGAAACATATCCAACACATAATACTTATGTTTATCGGAATTTACAAAAATATTGACCTTATTTTCTAGTCAGTATCGTTGCCATCTCGTTTCAATTAAATTATGGTTATACATGCTTTGGTATTATAATTAATAAAGTATTTATTATCACATAAGGAGTAATATGAGTGCAACAAAAAAAGTCCAAACAAAGACTAAAAATAGTGTGACTTCACCTAAAATAGTGGGTGGGGTAGTTAAAAAAGTTGGTGTAAGAAAATGAGTCAAAATTGCTTCTCTAGTATCTTATTGTTTAGCGTTGATTATGTCTCTAGCATTAATTATTGATTCAGACACAACATTGATGCCGGAAACAGAAAGCTTTCAAAAAGGTCTTGTTTTAGCATATGGCATAGTATGCTTATTACCAATAATCTTCAGTTTAATTTGAGTTATTAAATCTCGCGACATTTTATCTACTGTGGCTTTCATCGGTGCATTGATAAGCGTTGTGGTCGGCGTTATGACCATAGTTGTCTATGCGGGAAGTGACGATTGAAATTTAGCATTGGGATTTGGAGTTGCCGTAGAATATGGTGTTTTCCCATTATTATTATCTTGTGCTTTAGCTTTACCTTCACTTATTGGCTTAAAGAAATAATAATTAAATTATTAATTAAAATATCACCCGTTAAGGTGATATTTTTTTAATTATATTTTTTTGTAAATTCCGATGGTTCTGATTCTTTTTTCATAACACTATTAATTGCTTTGGTAATTAGCTTTGATGCATCACGTGAATTAAAACGGTTACCTTCCACAATTAATTCTTCAGTATTGAAGTGAACAGTTTCACGACGCACACCACCAGTATTAGAATTGACTTTCTTAGATTTATATTCACCTAAATCAATGTCATCAATTTTAAACATATCAGACATGGTCGTATTTTCGGTATTTTTAGTCGAAATGTTAGTTAGTTCCTCTCCATATACTTCTTCTTCATCATTTTGATCAGTTAGTTCGTTCGCAGACATTAGATAAGAAGCTTTAACACCCTCAATATTAACTTGATCAACGCCTGGCACTAATGAAAGTGAATTGTTATTAGTTAAATCTTTAAAGACATTACGAATATCGTTATTAATTGATGCAGGCGTGTTAGTATTAATTTTTAAATTAAGGATCACTTTGACATTTTCGGCTTTGATGTTGACATCAGAAAAGCTATCCTTAATACTTTTCTTAATTGCATCTTTTAGTAAATCTTTGGTGTAATCGTTATTAACATTAAATGTGCCAGCCATAAAAGTACTATGAGCTTTAAAAAAATTACAAACGTCAGCAAAGTCAAGGTTCATATTGGAAGCACTACCAACCATATCCACAACATCACTAACGGTATTGGTGACAGCGATATTAGCTTGCTCAAAGGCTTTGGCAAAAGAAATGTCTTTGCTACTACTAATTATTTTGTCGTTACTAATTCTAGTAATGGAGTTAACTTCAGCTTTTAAAACATCAAAACTGTTTAAAGCATTCTCATAAATGGTACGACCCTCAGCATTCACCGATGGAAAGTTAACAATGGCGACAGTTAAAATTCCTAACTCTCTAGCGATCTTGGCAATTTCTGGAGAAGCTCCACTACCTGTACCCTTACCTAATCCCGCCACTATAAATAAGATATCTGTGCCTTGAAGAGCACCACGAATATCCGTGCGTCCTTCGTCAACAGATATTTTACCAATGGAAGGATCACCACCGCTGCCAGCACCACGCAATGTTTTTTTACCAAGTAAATAGATATTAGCTAATCCTTGCATACGTTTCAATGCTTTAATATCAGTATTCAAAGCGTATAAACTCACATTGTCTGGTCAAATTCGTGCCGCAATCATGTGTTCAACTACATTACAACCAGCACCACCAATACCTAATACTTTTATATTGAATTGGCCGAGAGTATCTTCCACATCGTCAACATTACTAAGTAAATTATTAGTCCTTTTGTTAACGTCAATTTTTTGATCAAAAATTTCCGATGTTTCATCGACTTTTAATTGATTAGTTATGTCTTTTAGAATATTAGCCATGTTATTCTCCTATTTTTGCAGCTCACCTAGTAGAGATGATGCCGAGTTTAATTCAGATGTTTTGTTTAAATTGAAAGTCATTTGCCTTCTGAGATACAAATGGATCCGTGCTATAAGTATGCATATCTTGATTAATAGTTTGTAGATTATGCACATAAATTGTTGCAGCTAGCATATTGTTAGCTGCATAGTCTTCTAACCCAATTACTGTGTTTGTTAATATCTGTACTGGCATTCCTTTTAGGATTGTTACTGGGCACGCTTCTCTGAACACATAATGCAGTGTGCTAGTCACATTGAGATATGCTTTATTAAAGTTGGAATGAAGTTTTTCCTTTAAGTCATCGATGGCTATTTCCACTTCTTTGAATAACTTATGGTTCACAATTTTCAAAACTGTTGCTAAAGACTTAGTTGTCGCTTGTTGAATGGATAAAAATTCTGTGGAATGTTCGTGCAATAACACCGTTTCATCACCAACATTAGCCAAAACATCTAATGCTTCGATTAAAGGTAAAATATTAGTATCTTGAGGAATGTTTAACATTTGTTTAACTTCACTTAAAAATCAATTAGCACCTTTTGGAATTGAAGTGATAGCTTTAATTTCACCATTTTTATCATAGATATTAATGATGGTTGAAGTTGTTTTAATATCGATAACTAAAGTATCAATACCACAGCCATCTGCCAAAACACCTAAACATAAACTATTGCATGTAATCGCCAATGCCTTACCAGAGACTTCGTTTAATAAATCTACAAATTGTTCAATGATCTTACGCGGTGACATTAAGCTCACATAGTCAAAACTAATTTCTTTACCGCTAGATCCCTCGGGAAATTTAGAAGTAAATTGTCCATCAAGATATCAACCAGTTGCAAAAACACGAAGTGCATAATTTTCAGTGTCACGATTCATACCCAATACCTTGTCAATATGATTATTGGCATGGTCTAAAGTTAAGTGTTGAAATACTTGAAAATTAGGGCTACGTTTTTGCGTAGCTTTGATAGGCAAACAAGAAATATTAATAATGTATCGTTTAATATTCATGCCTAAAAATTTGTCAGCACTATTAATTAATTCACGGACCTTTACAATTAATTCATCATGATTAATAAACGAAAGATTACTATCCAAGTATTCTTGTTGACAGCTATTGTAATATAAACAGTGCGTTTGATGATTTTTGTCATGTTCAACTACCAATAAGTTGATCTTATTGCGTTCAAATGACACTGTAGCATATACTCTTTCTAATTTGTACATTATTTATCTTTCTTATCTTTATTTTCTAAATCATCAAAATCAGATAAATTGACACGGCGGGTTTGATCCACATGAATCCGTTTCAATTCATCTTTAACTTGATCATTAATTTTGATAGTTTTGCTCATTTTATTCCTTTATTTTTTCGATGATTCTTAGTTTAGCCGATCGAGAACGGCGGTTAATATCTATTTCTTGTTCAGTAGCAGTAAGGGGTTTTTTATTGATTAATTTGTAATTAATTTGTTCATTTAGAATTGGCACTTCTTTAGGGATTTGACTAGTTGTTGATTTATTAAATGCTTGTTTAACGATGCGATCTTCTAGTGAGTGGAAGGCAATGATGGCGATTCTACCATGAAGTTTTAGTAAGCCAAAGGCATCCATTAATAATTTTCGCAAAGCACTAAGTTCATCATTTACGGCAATCCGAATTGCTTGAAAATAATTTCTTGCGGGATGTTTTTTCTCGTGCAATTTCATCGGTGGTAATGCATCTTTAATGATTTCCACTAAATCAGTTGTGGTCTCAATTGTTTTATGTTTACGTGCTTCACAGATTGCATTGGTGACATTTTTGCTATTGTATATTTCACCATAAAGTTTGAAAATCGTATTCAATTGTTTCGCATCGTATTTATTCACAATAAAGTGTGCATCGATTTTTTGTTCTTGGTCCATGCGCATATCCAATCGTCCTTCAGAATGGTAACTAAACCCTCTTGTGGCATCATCGAACATGGGACTAGAGACACCTAAATCCATGAGAATCCCATCAACCTTGCTAATTTTCAATGTGTTTAAAATTGATTTTAAACATCTGAAGTTTTCATGAATCACCATTACTCTTGAATCATTAGCAAATGTTTTTTGGAGGTAATCAATCGCTGCTTGATCTTGATCAATGCAAATCAATTTACCATTCGGATTAAGCTTTTGCAATATTTTGGTGCTATGCCCACCTAATCCGGCTGTGCAATCAACATAGATACCGTTAGGATTTATGTTTAATGCTTCAATGGTCTCTTGCAACATTACTGGAATGTGCAAGTTATTGTTTGTTTTGTTCATCCAATCTTTCAACAATCGTTTCGTACATTGGTGTTGTTTGTTCTACAAATTTTTGATATTTAGTTTCATCTCAAATTTCAATTTTGTTGCCGACACCAATAATTACGACATTTTTTGTAAGACCTGCATTAGTGACTAATTCGTTAGGAACCAAAACCCTTTTCGCTTTATCCACTTCTACAGAGTGCGAGCTAGCAAAATAAATACGAGCAGCATTACGACTATCTTTTTTATTTTCAGAAAACTGACTCAAGGCACTGTAACGTTTTTCAAATTCATCTGGAGTTCTAATTTCCAAACAACCATCAAAACCAATGCTTAAGAAAATATTTTTTGGTAGTTTAGCAACAAATTTTGACGGTAAAGTCAATCTATTTTTGTCATCAATTGCATGCTTGTACGTTCCTAAAAACATCATTTTCCACTTTCTCCCACTTTCTTACACTTATTATTATATACATACGCACACATAAATTACAAATATTTTTTAATTATTTTTAATTACATTAATTAACGGACAAATAAAAAAAGACTAATAGTCTTTTTTTAGATGGTTATTACTTATGAGAAGTAAGCGATTACAAAAGAAGAACCAGCGCAGCGATCATGCCACCAATAGCCATGGCTAGAGCGCTTAAAGTAATTCCTAATGCAATTTTTTGTTTTTTAGTAATAGTCATTATTTAAAATTCTTTGTTAAATACAACATAGTTTTAACTAGTATTGGTATGAATTCTTTGTGGTATTCATTGGACCCAGCAATGTCAGCATGAATGAAGTTAGTACCATCTGCAAACACATGTAAGAATTCAGCGGCCGTATTTGATCCAGCAAAACGAGTGCTAGTGATATTAGCTAAATCAGCAATTTTAGTATTATTTACAATCGCATTTTGATATTCGTAGTGAAATGGCATCCTTCATAATGATTCACCAGCTAAAATGCTAGCTTCACTAACGGATGATCAAAGTGCATCGTTAGAAGTTCATATTCCAGTGTATGTTTCACCAAGAGCAATACAAATAGCACCAGTTAATGTAGCAACAGTCATAATGGTATTGGCTTTTAAATCACGTTTAGCATATGCTATGCCGTCAGCTAATGCAAGCCGGCCCTCGGCATCAGTATTTAAAATTTCAACAGTTTTACCACTATAAGAAGTGATCACATCGTTAACTCGGTAAGCATCAGCACTAATTTCGTTAGTTGCTAAAGCTGCCACACCAACAACGTTAGCGTTAATATTTAATTTGGCCATAGCATAAATGGAAGCTAGTGTTAAAGCAGCACCAGACATATCACCATGCATTCCAGTCATTGACTCACCTGGTTTCAAATGCAATCCCCCAGTGTCAAAAATAATTCCTTTGCCTACTAAAGCTATTTTTTTTTTGCTTGGTGTATTGTTGTATTCTACAACAATGATTCTTGGTTCATTAACTTTAGGTGATGCTTTACCAACCGCTAAAATTAATCCCATTTTTTTCTTAGTTAGTTCTGATTTATGTAGTACAGAAAATTTAATATTTTTTAAACCTTGGAATTTGTTTTTCACAATTCTTTCAAATTCATCAACTGTTAAATAATTACTAGGCATCACCATTAATGTCTTGGATAAGTTTTCAGCCTCAGTAATAACTTTGGCTATTTTGATTAAATTAGCGTATTTTATAGCATCAATGATGAAGTTGTGTTCGATGCGTTTTGACTTGGTAGTTTTTAATGAGTATTTATTAGTTAAAAAATCGTCAATTGTAAAGAAAGAATTCACAATCGTTTGTTGGTGATCTGGATTAGCTAATTTTAAGAAACTATTAATGTTTACATTAATGGCTTCTTTTTGATTGCTTAATAATTCCAACAAACGACGATGTAAAACCGGCATGTTACCACAGCCACATAATGGTAGGTATATTTCTTTATTATTTGTAAAGCTAATACCGCATGCTTTATGGTCCTTATTTAACTTATCATTGACAGCAATGGCTGATAATGTAATTTCATACTTTTTATTATTATTTAATATTGACATAATGTTACCTTCTTTTGATAGGTTTATATTGTATTGTTAAATTAGACAAATTTGTTTAATTTTTTTGTAGTAACTTGTTAATTAAATAAGCGTCGTAGAAAGGCAGAATATTACAAATTAAAGAATTTGATAACTATGTAGTAGGGATTTGTCCAATAATAGACACCAACCATGGTTTTGCGGTTGTTGGACAATCGACACTTGCAACATAAGTATTCAAAGCATTTTTATAAGCAGTGTTGAAAGTGGCTTTGCTACCATCAACCCCTGCTGTATCGATTACTTTAATGGTGAAGTTAGGGTTTTGAGTTTGATCAGGAACATCCATAAGTGTTAAACTGTTGTCAGCAGAACTATTATGGTTCTCGTATGTCATTTCTGTTCCGTTTCACTTGTAGTTATGATCTTCATCAGATGAAGGATATCTGGTAAATATATTTCCTGAATCCACTCGATTGCTAAAAAATTGAGTGCCGGTCATGGTTAAAGAACCAGCGGTGGTGTATTCAAAGTTGACACCACAGGCTCCACTAGAAACGGCAGAAAAGATGGTGAAGATTCCAGAGATGGTGGCGTTGCCAGCGATGGTACTACCGCTGAAATTGACACCACGGGCTGCCCTAGAACTGGCAGAAGAGATGGTGAAGGTTCCAGAGATGGTTTGGGTGGAGTTAGCGTCGGTGGAGGCGAAGACGACACCGGAGGCGATGCCGTCGTCAGCGGAGATGGTGAAGGTGCCGGAAATGGTTTGAGTCGAGCCGGCGGCGGTGGAGACGAAGGCGACGCCGACGGCATCACCAGTAGAAGTGGAAGAGATGATGAAGGTGCCGGAAATGGTGATGTTACCAGAGATGGCCGCGGAGAGGTAGACGCCTAAGGCGACGGTGAAAGTGGAAGAGATGGTGAAGGTACCAGAGACAGTAATGTTGCTATCGGCGATAAAGGAGAAGAAGACGCCGTAGGCGGAGGAAGCGGAAGAGATGATAGTGAAGGTGCCGGAGATGGTTTGGGTGGAGTTAGCGGCGGTGGAGTAGAAGATGACGCCGCAGGCGGAGGAAGCGGAAGAGATGGTGAAAGTGGTTGTTTGGTCAATTATCAAATTTTTAGTATAAATGCCACTACAAGGTTCTACACTACCAATGATCACCCCAACTGCCTCATCAGATGAGGCAACACAATTGACAATAGCATTATTTTTAGCGCTAAGATGACAATCCATATCGGGGTTAACTAAAAAACCAAAATCAATATTCTCTGTAATTACAAAATGAGTAATATTATCATTGTCATCACTTA
>JAITNN010000006.1 GCA_031290395.1 Mycoplasmataceae bacterium | reverse complement strand
TACTACTTGAAGGGATGGTAATATGCCATGAGTTATAATAAGAAAGATAAAATGATTAAAATTGAACAATACGAACAGGACCCAAAAAGAGAAGGACATGAAATAAAAGTTTCTGTTCTGGCTAAGAAAAGTCCTAAACCACCAATAATTGATCCAAAACCAAAGTCTAAAACTACCAAAGAACTTCTTTTGGAGTTTATGAGCAAACAAGAATTGTTCAATAACAATCTTAAATCTGACATTAAAGACATTAAAACTGATGTCGCTGATCTAAAAGTCAGGATGACAAATGTAGAAACTAAGTTGGTAGAGCACGATAAACGATTTGAAAAAATTGAAACCACTCAGAAAGAGCAAGGTGTTCTACTTCAAACTATTATTAAATTAAACGACTTGAAAATTGCTTAGTTAAAAATTTTGATTTCTATAAAAATGGATTGATCCAAGTAATTTTATATTTGCTAAACATTTTTAGTAGTGAAAGTTATTTTATTAAATTTGGAAGAAAAACCACATTTGTGTAATTGCGATGTGAAATTTTATCCTAATCAAGTCTATTGGAAAGTCGAAAAGACTTGACAAAAAAAAACGCTTAGTAGAATTAATATATGCAAGTTAAATTAATAGATAGAAAATCCCAAAATGTGATTGATGAACTTATAGAAGTTGCTACCGATAAATCTTGAGAATATCAAGGACTACTTGATGGTAAATTTCATTTTACTAAAAAGTAACGTTGGTCGGCAATGAATACATGAAAATGATTAAAAATACTAATGGGTCTTTCAACAGTGCTATGTGTAGGTCTATGCTTTTCTTTGCCAATCACCAGCTGTAGTGACGACAGCGACCCAAGTAATTACACCGGTAATAGTGATGGAACAAACTGAAAAGGGTATATTTCAGGAACTTTAAGTTTAACAGCACTTGCAGATGGTAAAACAGCATATATTGATTCGCAGCATACCTACATTGCTAGCAACTTGATAATACCAAATGTAGTTGCACTTGGTGACTAAGTTTTTTCACTCATAGGAATCACAGGAAACAAATTTCTTCATAGTTCCTTAACGGGTTCATTAACTATACCTAGTACGTTCAAGACATATGCTAGTGGCTTTTGTTTGTGCACCGGATTAACATCGGTAGTGATTTGCAAAGGTGTACTCTCTATTGATCAATCGGCATTCGAGTCGTGTTATAATCTCTCTTCTATTTCCATCCCTAGTAGTGTCTCTTCTATCGGCGATAGTGCCTTTAGTGGTTGCACTAGTTTAATCAAAATACAATCTAACGCAACCGTCATCGGCTCTTTTGCCTTCGCCGGCTGTGCAAGTTTAGATGTGGATGCTTCTTCATTTGGTACACTCACATCCATCGGCTCTTATGCCTTCCGCGGCTGTGCGAGCTTAACAGCGGATGGCGTAAGTGCTTTAACTGTCGATTCAGCTTATACAAAAGGTTATGATACAAACGGTGCTACTATTTATAAAACCGATTCTACAACCGCCTATGCAGACGGTTGCTTATATGTCGGCGATATTTCTGGTTTGACATCTATCCCTTTACAAAACACCGCTACATCCATCGGCTCTTCTGCCTTCTCCGGCTGTGTGTCTTTAACTAAAGTTGCTTTTACTTCACTCACTAGCACATACATCGGCACTGAGGCCTTCAACGGCTGTGTGAACTTAATCTATATTGATTTTGGTTCAATTACTACCGCTTCCATCGGCGACTTTGCCTTCTTCCGCTGTGATCAACCAACTGGCACCATTGCTGCTACGACTCACGCTGGCGCTGTAACCATTAGAGCCGCCATCGCTGCAAAAAAAAGCAATTTTGCTAATTGATCAGTATATCCGACGTCATAATAATTTTTTGGTTTAAATTATATTTTTGTGTCCATCTCAAAGTTTACCCCAAACTTTAATTCTGTGGTCGGTACACCACCTATTAGTTTTTCAAGTTTCTGTTTCTCGTAAGATTGTATATGTTTATAATGAAAATTGCTCATCGTAAGCTCCTTTGATTAATTTGTTCCTAACTAATTTAAGAGCCCAATGAGATTTTTATTTATCTATATGGGGATGGGATGTTTGAGGTAAATTTCGGGATGACATAACTTTGAAATTAAAATAATTCCCAAAATTAACCTATGTATGTAATACATAGGTTATTTCGATTTATTGAAAATAAAAAGTACAAAAAAATTATTTTCAGCATATTACTACTTGAAGGGATGGTAATATGCCATGAGTTATAATAAGAAAGACAAAATGATTAAAATCGAACAATACGAGAAGGATCCCAAAAGAGAAGGGCACGAAATAAAAGTTTCTGTTTTGACTAGGAAAAGTCCTAAACCTCCGATTCCACCAAACCCAAAACCTCATAAAAAGTCCTTGGAAGAAAAAATTGCAGAAGTTATAGTAAAAATAGTGCCACATATTGTTACTGAAGCACTAAAACCAATTGGGTCTCGTCTTGACACAATTGATACTCGTCTTGTCAATCTTGAAAACAGAATGACAAACGTAGAAACTGATGTAAAAAGTATTAAGACCATTGTTGAATATAACGTTCAACTTGATATTCTTAAAAGACCTGAATAGATTGCTAACTATCATTAAAAAATAAAGCATTCCACAACATATTTGATGAATAATCAAAATATAATACTCCATATACACTTAGAATATTTAAAACAAAGGAATTATTAAATGAAATATGTTATTAAACGGGACGACCGTAAAGTTCGTTTCCACGACTCCAAGATCACAGACGCTATTGTTAAAGCGGCTGAAGGCACGGCTAGTGATATCAAAGCTAGTGAAATTCGTGAAGTCCAAGAATATGCGATTGAACTATTGGACAAAACTAAAAAAGAAGAATTTACTGTAGAGGAAATTCAAAACGTCGTTGTCCGATCTTTAAATGAAAAAGGTCACAAACAGTTAGCTAAAAGTTATGACAATTATCGTCGCGAAAGAACACGTCAACGTGAACGTAAAACTGAATTAATGAAAGTTATTAACAAAATTGGTGTAGAAACCGATCGTGATAATGCTAATGTTGGTAATAACTTCTCAGCAAAATTATTACGTATTGCATCAGAAGCTAATAAATGGCATGTTTTATTATCTGTCTTACCAGAAGATATGGCTAAAGCTCATGAGATTGGTGATGTTTATATTCATGATTTAGATAGTTACAACCTTACACTTAACTGTCTGCATATTCCAACTAAAAAAATGTTGACTGAAGGTTTTAACACAGGATATGGAACTATTAATCCACCAAAACACATTGAAGTAGCTGCGGAATTACTTTGCATTATTCTTCAAGCCACTCAAAACGACATGTTTGGTGGGCAGTCACATCCTAACTTTGATAATGACTTAGCACCATTTGTGAGATTATCTCGCATTGAAATTGAAAAGAAGTTTAAAGAATTAAATCTACCTAAAAAAGATTTCGATGCGAAAGTAGCTCACGAATTGATTAAGAAAGTTAATCAAGCCATGCAAGCGGTAGTTTATAACCTAAACACCATGCATTCTCGTGCTGGTAGTCAAGTACCATTCTCTTCCATTAATATTGGTATTCCCGATTCTCCTGAAGCGGCCATGGTATGTCAATCTTTCTTAGAACAATACTTAAAAGGTATGGGTCAAGGTGAACAACCGATATTCCCTAACATTATTTTTAGAGTGAAAAAAGGTGTGAATAGAGATCCAAGTGACCCATACCACTTCTTATTCCAAATTGCCTGTCATGTAGCTAGCCAAAGAATGAATCCTACTTTCATGAACATTGACGCTGATTTCAATAAAGAGTTTTATGACAAGGGTTATTTACCTGCCACTATGGGCTGTCGCACATACATTATGTCTAATGTGAACGGGGAACCAGGTGTTGAAGGCAGGGGTAATAATGCTCCAGCTACAATCAACTTACCAAGAATTGGCATTCAAGCTAAAGGCGATATCAATGAGTTCTGAAAAATCTTAGATGAACGAATTGAATTTGCTAAGAACCAATTATTACATCGTCACGATGTTTTAAAGAAATTAAAAGTGAAAGACTTACCATTTGTGGCTGGGCAACATTTAATGATGGGATCTGAAAAACTAGGTGCTGAAGATACCATTGAACCAATTATGAAAAATGGTTCATGGGGAATTGGGTTCATTGGTTTGGCAGAAACTTTAAAAGCTTTAACTGGCAAACACCACGGTGAAGATATGCAATCACGCGAACTAGGTTTAAAAATTGTTGGTCGTATTCGTGAAAAGTGTGACGAATACAAAAAACAATACAAAATGAATTTCAGTGCTTATGCCACACCCGCTGAAGGATTGTCAGGAAAATTTACCCGTCAAGACAAACTTCTATTTGGAGATATGCCATGAGTTATCTCTAAAGGATTCTATACCAACTCTTTCCATGTGCCAGTAGATTATCCAATCTCCTTTGCTGAAAAGCTTAAAATTGAGGCACCTTATCATAAACTATGTAATGGTGGGCATATCTCTTATGTAGAGTTTGACTCATATCCATCTGGTGAAATGATAGAGAACGTTGTAAGATGAGCTTATGAGAATACTAATATTAACTATATCGGTATGAACTTCCACATTCGTTATTGCAAAGATTGTGCCGCTCGTGCTAACAAAAAGAAATCAGCAGAAACTATTAGTAAAAGCCATTGTGACTCGTAATTAGAGAAAGTTAAAAAATAGTGATCCACATAACAGTGGTCACTATTTTTTATATAAATTCAAACACACTTTATCATTCGCTATTTTAATGTAAAAATATTTGGACTCTTAACCTTGATATTCATCATTATTTGGATTTTCTTGGTCAGCGTGATTATCTAAATTCTCTTGGTAAGCATCGTTGTTGGGATTGTTTTGATTTGCATAATCATCTTCATTTGGCCCAAAATAAATAACTAAATTTATTTGGTTTACTAATAACATACTAAATCACCTCCTTTCTTTTTATTATTTTTGACATTATGATGTTTTACCTAAAACTTCAACTACATTAGTAGTGGATGTGGTTTCAATGTCGTTTTGATGTTGTGCTAATCCTTTGTCGGTTTCATATCTATCAATTTGTTCTCTTAACTCTTTAGTATCGAAAGAAGGGTATCATTCTATAAAATTCATAACTCTTTTTTTCCACTTATTAAATTTTTCTACATTAGTTTTGGAAAAGAGTTTTGATAATATTTTTTCAGTAAGTATTTTGTTTAGGATTTCTCTAAATTCTTCATCCGAATATTTACTTTTAATTACATCATTAATTACTAATTTATATTTAAGTTGATTTTTTTTGTTATTAATATTTCTAATAAAATCATTTGTTGGAGAGGTGGGAAACACCATATACAACCCATTACTAATTTTTCAAAAATGTTCTGAATTATTCTAGTAGTCAATCAACAATGTTAATTGTTTCGATTCCTTTATCATTTATAAAGTTTAGTCTATCTCTCGTTATAACAATTTTCTTGTAATTATCTCTAAGACGATTTAAATTGCCATATTCTCGTTCTTTTATGGCTTCAGTGGATAAACGATCAGCGACTTGAATATATATTAATTCTTTTTCTTTTTTTGCTACAAAATCTACTTCTTTATTACCCCTTAATTTAGCAACATAGACAGAAAAACCTCTTCTTAGCAATTCGATAAAGACAATATTTTCCAGCAATCTTCCATAATCTTCAATGCCAAAATCATTAAAAACATTTTTTAATCCAGTATCCACAGAATAATATTTAGATGACACATCTAATATAGCCTTGCTTTTTGTATTGTAGAAATTTAACTTATATATAAGCAAAGACTCACACAAATATGATAAATATTTGCTTATCGTAATATGGGAGGTTTTTGTTCTATTATTAGATTTTAAATAGTTGGAAATATTAAGGGTTGAAAAAATTGTTCCGTTATGTTTCATAACATATTCAGTAAACTTTTTAAATTCATCAAATCCATAAATTTTGTGTCGCCTTTTTATATCTTCTTCTAATGTATCATCGACTACCTTTAATAATCTTTCCTTAATTAATTCTTTATCATCGTTTAGCTCGAGAATTATAGGCATTCCACCTAAGAGCACATATTTTTCAAATGATTCATATTTATCAATGTGTTTAGCATTATTTAGTTTCATCCAATCCACATATTCAGACAATGAAAATGGATAAATTTTAATTTCAATATTTCTTCCAGTGAATAAAGTTGCTAGCGATGCGGAAAATAACTTTGAATTAGATCCAGTAAGATAAATATCGAACTTGTATGATTTATTTTCAAATAGACTAATTACTACTCTCTCAAATTCTTTAATCTCTTGGATTTCATCCAAAATAACGTAATTGATTTTATTTTTTATTGCTCTACCAAGTATGGCTTTATGCAAGGAGGTTCGATCTAGATTAGCAAATTTTTCATCACTAAAATCATAATCAATTATTTGCTTGCTAGTGACATGCTGTTGATGTTGCAATACTTCCTTATATTGGTTTAATATATGCGATTTACCGCTTCGTCTAACACCGGTTATTATCTTAATAACATGTTTATCTTTTCATTTTAATATTCGATCTAAATATTTTTGTCTTACTAATTCCATATATACCATTTTAACATAATTTGACATTTTTGCTAAATTATGAAAGAATTGCCCCATTTTTCATAAATTGTCCAATGTAACAGATTACACACTAATGTCAATTCTGTTACACTCATTGTTTTACATTGTAGAAATGTTTTATTGATAAGATTACGCACTTTCCATTAAATGGTTGTCCATATTTTTTCCGATATGAACTCCCTTTTGTTTCCGAATTCAATTCCCGTTTTTTTCCGAAAACTGAGCTGAACGTGCTAGGCAAGTCTAATATTGTGCGATGGTTTTAGGAGAATATTGGTATGATACAAAGGAAATTCGGAAATATGAGCGTTGAATTTGACGATTGAGATCAGGTGATGCTATTTTCCGCTATACAATGGGCTAAAAAAATTTCAAAGAAAGATTACATCGAATTAACCAAAAGAGTAAAATCTTTTGATAAAAATAGAGTTGTGTTCTCATCTAAACATTTTGCAACCTTATTTAAATAACGATTGCATTTAATAACAACACCAATAATTAACCATATACAATTACTATTACTATGGCAAATTCAATTCGTTTAGCAGGTATTGCTCAGCAAAGTACAGTTAATGGTGAAGGTTTGAGAAAAGTATTCTTTTCTCAAGGATGTAGTCACGGTTGTAAGAATTGTTTTAATCCAGAGACATGACCATTTACTGGTGGACAAGTATTTGATATTGATGTTTTAGTTCAACAAGTTCTTGCCGAAGGATACTTAAATGGTGTCACACTATCTGGCGGTGATCCTTTTCAACAGTCAGAAGCATTTGCCATATTAAGTACTAAACTAAAACAACACAAGATTAATATCTGAGCATACACAGGATATACATTTGATGAACTATTAAAGATAAGTAAGTCTAATGTTCATATTAAAACTATGTTAAATAATCTAGATGTATTAATTGATGGTCGGTTTGTTGAAGAACAAAAAGATGAACACTTAAAATTCCGTGGTTCTACTAATCAACGAGTGATTGATGTACAAAAGTCATTAAAAGATAACAAAGTACATTTATATATCGATTAATTGCCCACAAAAATTGTCCAAGTTGTCCAAGATTGTCCAAGTTAATATATAATCGTAAATATTATGAAACGATTATTAACACGAGAAAACGAAGTAAATGAATATAAACTATCTATAAGTGAACTTAAAGAAGGTTTGATATCTTTAGCGGCAATGTTAAATGCAAATAATATGGGTAATTTATATATAGGCATTAACGATAAAGGTGAGTCTACCAATAGACTTAAGCTAACTGACGGAATAGAAAGAGATATAAAAAGAGCTTTTAAAGAACATTTTAATCCTTATGTGATTCCCAATATAAAAGAAGTAACCATACAATCGGGTGTGGCAATTCATGTTTATGTTTCAGGCCACGATGCACCATATTCTGCATATGGTATCTCTAAATTTAGAGTTGGTGCATCTAATGAAATTATGCCTAAAAATAAATATAAACAGCTCGTAGAAGAAGAAATTGCAGAAGAATGGGAGGCCAAGCCCAGCAAATATTCGATTAAAGATTTAAATACAAAAACATTCAACTCATATTTAAAATCAATAATTAAAAATAAAAGGTTAAACTTGGATAATCAATCACCATTAATAGTATTGAAAAAACTAGGATTATTAAAAGGAAACAAATTATTAAATGCAGGTGCTGCTATTTTTGTTGACAATACAAAAATTAAATGTCAAGTCGCTGAATTCAATGGGACCGATAAAACCTATATAAGCCATGTGGATGAATTTGAGGGTAATATTATTGAAAATATTAATAATATTAACGGATACATTAATCGACACACAATTGGTAAAACCATTATGCCAAATAGCATTAATGAACACAGAACTGAGGTTTCTGAATTGCCACAAAAAGCACTGCGAGAAGCTTTGTTTAATTCATTTGTCCATAAAAATTACGTTTGGGACAAAACGCAAAATCAAGTCGCTATTTATTGAGATCGAATAGAAATTTTCAACCCAGGGACATATATTTCTAATTTTTCCATTAATGATTATGAGCGTGGTAAAGGAACAAGCGTTTTGCGCAATAAATTAATTGCTAATGCATTTTATCGTAGTGGTGATATAGAGACATGAGCTAGCGGCATTAAACGTATTTATGATGAGTGTAAATCTCGTAATATTCGTGTAACATTTGATAACAAAAATCCTATTGGATTTACTGTTATATTTTGACGCAATAATTCCAAATTACATGTATTAGATGTTAACGAACTTGATAATGATGCTAAATCAATCATTAGGTATATTAGCACAAACGGTTCTATAAATAAAATGCAGGCAATAGAACTCTTAAATTATTCTGAACGGCAAGTTAAGTATTTACTAGCTAAATTAATGAAAACTGGATATTTAAAAATTACTGGAAAAACAAACAAATTGATTTATGTTTTATCTTAATTAATCTTCTCTTTTTAATTTGATGGCTTTTTGAGCATACACGGGATATACATTTGATGAACTATTAAAGATAAGCAAGTCTAATATTCATATTAAAATTATGTTAAATAATCTAGATGTATTAATTGATGGTCGTTTTATTGAAGAACAAAAAGACGAACATTTAAAATTCCGTGGTTCTACTAATCAACGAGTGATTGATGTACAGAAGTCATTAAAAGACAACAAAACACATTTATATATCGATTAATTGCCCACAAAAATAACCGACCATTTTACCAGTTGGGGGGGGGTATAATCTCTTTGACATTAAGTCAGGGAGACAAAAATATGAAAATTAATAAAAAATTTATAGCACTAACAACAGCTTTAGGTGCTATTGGAATAGCGGGGGCAGTAGGATTGACGGCTTGTGGCAACGATACTAATTTCAAAATTACATACGACCCTGACAAATCATCTAATACAGATCCTTACACATTTGATCCTACTACAAACACATTTACTGTTACAGGGCCATTAACAGCGACTTCATATTGAGGATTTAATATGGACAAAACTGTTGATCTCAAAATAACTACTGATTCGTCGCCGAATCCGGCTATCTCAGAAAAGGGTGTTACGGGAATTGTTTTGAACAATAAGCCAAATAGTTTGCCAAGTAGTTTCAAAACAACTGATGAAATAAGCACATGAATGGACACAAATCAATCGTCATGATTATCTTGACAAGCTGGTGACATACCAGTATTGTTAAATAATGGCATATCAGATAGTGTGGATATGGACATCTCTTACAATGACTTTGCATTAAATATTGCTGGTGAGTCTGCTGTGTCGTGTGATTTTTATTTATATTTCTATGAGGTAGATCAAAAGTTTGTCTATGATGAAGGAAATACAATAGTCGATCATTGCAAAATAAGCTCGTGAAGTGACCCTTACAAATATACTGTGGTTATCGCTGCTTAAGCGAGAAAATATAAACATTTTGGACTAACAATTCGTTTGTATATGGAAACCCAATAACATAGTTATTATTTCCCCACAAAAAATGTGTGTGGGAAACTCTGTGGCAAATTTCACCACACAAAAAATATTTGTGATATATTAACTATATAAAAAAATTGACCAAGGAGTTTTATATGTCATGTAAAGTCACTTACTTATCACCATCTGATAAAGTTTGCCCAGAATGTGGTTCCCACAACATCCAATCTATTAGCCGTGTTACTGGCTATCTATCATTGGATGAAAGATTCGGGCCAGGCAAAGTAGAAGAAAGAGCGGCTCGTGTAGACCACAACAGCCAACACTCTTGCAACTATAAGTAAAAACAAATAAATAATAATCTGCTCAACTTCTATGTGAGCAGATTTTATTTTTATTATCATTAATCTATGATTATCAAAGTTCATTTAATGCCCAATGCCAAACATGAAGGTATTGTTGGTAAGTATAATGGTATGATCAAAATAGCAGTAAGAGCTCCAGCTGTAGATAATAAAGCCAATGAAGCTTTAATAAAATTATTGAGTAAACATTATAGTGTGTCTAAAAGTTCTATTCATATTATCAAAGGTAATATAAGTAGAGATAAAACTATTGAGATTATTGAGAAATAAAATAGGCGCTAAATATTATTTTATTTCTCTTTGTTAATTTCGGGTCTAACTAGAAATATGCAAACCACTAGTCCTGCAAATATTAATGTATTAATAACGCATAGAGGTAAGAATGCATATGTACCACCCAATTGGCTAGCATATGGTATCAAGACTCCAAATAAAGATAAGTAATAAATAACGCTAAAAATAATGACAATTCCATAAAACACTAGTAAAGCAATACCAATAACTTTTATGGGTTTATGCTGCTTAAATTTATTAGAACGTTTTACATTAAGATAAGTTAATAAAAACCCCAATATACTTAACGCTACATTGACAATAAAAGTGAACATGTTTAAGCCATAGACCACTCCATGAACAGTCATAGATAATATGTATATAGTTCAAAACAGAATCATAATGACACCGGCAGATATTGTATTCACTACGGTATTAATAATTACATGTTTAGGATCAACGATTTGGTTTGATTGTTGTTTAAGTTTCATCATAACACTCCTAATTGTAATTTGGTAATCAATCACTTGTAATGAAGTCAATACCCATATTTTTAAATACATCTCATAATGTAGGGTAATCTACGCTTGAATTACCCCAAACACCAACTTCTCGTCCATGATTGTGAGCATATTTCACAATGCTTGAATTACAAATATCTGCCGCCAAACTTACATCGTATCCAGCATCGATACAACCTTTAATATCTAGACCGCTAATATCTTTTAATTGCTTTTCATTCATCACTAATTGTTGCAAATGCACAACGGGAGTGGGATCTTTTGCGTCCATGTAGTCCTTTACTCATTGCAACTCTTGATGATCAAACGATATAAATGTTGCTTGGTTTAACATGCCCATGTCATCTACCAAATCAATTATGGCGTTAATATCATCCTCGTCAAAATATCAATCAGTATCAGTATATCCTTCCACTATGCCGGTTTGTGATGGTTGCTTTAATTCAATTACAGCACGTTTGTTTTCGAAGCGACATGCTTCAAGGTAACTTTTAAAAGTTGGTACCACTCTTCCTTCGTCTGGCACCTTATAGGAACTATGCGACATGGGAATTTCTCGAGTTTCATCTGCTGTCGTTCAATTCTTTAAAGTTGCAGTATCTTGCATATCTGTAGCATCTTCTCAAAATGGGTTTGCATCATGTGAACATATAAAATGATAATCATTAGTGTCTGCAACATTGGTTTTTCAAACATCAGTTTCAATGCCTCAAATTTGATTTTTGCCAGAAGCCGCCTCAAAAGCTTTAAGGGTGTTTTGCATGTATTGGCTACTTAAACCTCGGTGCGCTATAAAACGTGTATTATTTTTGCCAGGTAGAGTGCAATAAATACTTGCCCCGATAATAGAACCAAAAGTAAATACTCCTAATGACGAACTAATGGCAATGATGCTGTATATTCTCTTCATGCCTTATTTCTTTCACAATCCATGTAAGTTACAATATTCATAAACCGTAGAATCGCTATTAATCCTTAAGCTATGCTTAGGCTCATCACCAGGGTTTAATCATTTAATGACTCAAGTATTATTACTAAACGATCCAATCCAGTTAATTCAATGTTCTGGTAACATAGGGTGTAATACACTACCAACTTGCACCTCTCAAATTGGTGCACCAGCAACTTTACAGTCTTTAACTTTTTCTTTTAGGAATGGCACATGTTTCTCGGATGCACCATCACTAGTATTGGCTTGCAATAATTCCATTGGTTTATTACAACACACTAAATTATTAGATTTATCTTCCAATTTTAAAACAATATTTCCACATAATGGGCATTTATATATCTTCACTTCACGCATATTTTACCTACTTTTAATAATTATATAATCTATCTAGTGTTATGTCATATGATGTGCTTGTTATTGGAGCTGGACATGCTGGATTGGAGGCAGCATTTGCTTGTAGTCATCTCAAACTAAAAGTTGGATTAATTACACTTAGTAAAGATTCCATTGCTTTAGTCCCTTGTAACCCATCGGTCGGTGGGCCCGCTAAAGGAATTGTTACTCGTGAAATTGACGCATTAGGTGGTATGCAAGGTAAAGCAGCCGATGCTTGTCAATTACAAATGAAACTATTGAATACCTCTAAAGGAGCAGGCGTTTGAGCATTGAGGGCACAAATTGATAAAATCGCTTATCAAAAATGGTTCATGACTGAAATTCAAAAAGATCGTAATATTGACTTAATAATTGATGAAGTGAAATCGCTAATTATTAAAAACAATAAGCTTATTGGAGTTCATTGTTCAACACACAAAACCATTATTGCTAAAAAGGTTATTATCACATCTGGGACTTACTTAAATGCGATTACTCATATTGGTAATCAAATGAAGCAGGAAGGTCCTCAATCATTAAAACGTAGCGATGGTTTATCCCAGCATTTAAAAGACATAGGTTTCAATTTAATTCGTTTAAAAACAGGGACACCGCCAAGAGTTCTTAAAAACACGATTAATTTTAAACTGATCGCTAAAGAACCAGGGACAAATCAAAAACTCAGCTTTCAACATTTTAATCAACACTATGTCCCTTTTAATAAACAAGAATTATGTTATTTAACTTACACTAATCAAAAAACACACAAAATTATTCAAGATAACATTCATTTGTCCGCTATGTATTCAGGCAACATTAAAGGTGTTGGTCCTCGATATTGCCCAAGCATTGAAGATAAAATTGTGCGCTTTGCTGATAAACCAAGACACCAAGTTTTTATCGAACCGGAATCTAACTCCATTGATACTATGTATCTTCAAGGCTTGTCGACATCATTACCAAAAGGTGTTCAAGATGAATTAGTGCATTCCATAAAAGGATTAGAAAAAACCAAGATTATGAAATATGGATATGCCATTGAATATGATGCCATTAATCCTATTCAATTATGACCATCACTTGAATCAAAGTTATACCCAAACCTTTATTTTGCTGGTCAAGTTAATGGTACTAGCGGCTATGAAGAAGCTGCTTGCCAAGGACTTATGGCTGGTATTAATGCTTCTTTAAGTATTAAAAAGAAAAAACCTTTAATCCTAAAACGCAATGAAGCATACATTGGGGTGTTAATTGATGATTTAGTGACCAAGGGTGTCAACGATCCATATCGTCTCTTAACAAGCCGTGCTGAGTATCGCTTGTTGCTTAGAAACGACAATGCTGATGACCGTTTATTAAAATATGGCAAGCAAGTAGGATTAATTAGCAACGTCCAATATAAAATCTATAAATCACAATTAAAATTAATCAGCTCATTAATAACATATCTAAAAAATACAACACTTAAATCTAATAAACAATTAATTAAACAATATGGCAACTCATCACATAATCTATATTCATTATTAAAGAGACCAGAAGTAAAACTCATGGATATTGTTAAATTTACTAAGTTGAAAAATTTAACTAATGACTCTATAAGCAAAATAGAAATTAATGTAAAATTTGATGGTTATATAAAGCATCAACAAAAGTTTATTGATCGTTTTGAAAAATATGATGATATTTCTCTATCTAGTATTAAAGATTATGGGAAACTTAAAAATTTATCATTAGAGGCTAGAGATAAACTCAATCGTATAAAACCGCTGACTTTAGGACAAGCCAAAAGAGTTAGCGGAATTGGTTTAACGGATCTAATGGTTATTAAATATTTCTTAGATAAAAGGTAATTTGTTTTTATATGATTAATACCCATGAATAAGAACACTTTTGAAACAGAAATAAAAAAAGTTTTTACTAATATTAACCGCGATTTCTTTTCAACGGTTGAAATTTATAAAAGTTTTCTTCAAGATTACAATAAAAAAATCAACCTTACTCGCTTAGATGGTGAAGATAAAATATACGGTGATTATTTTTATGAATCCATAATTCCTTATAAAGATTTAGATTTTTCTAACATCAAACATGTTTTAGATATTGGTAGTGGTTCTGGTATACCGGGAGTTGTATTAAAACTATTGTATCCGCATATTGAATTAACTATCATTGAATCTAATAATAAAAAAGTCACATTCTTAAATGAACTAGCCAAACTACTGAATATCCAGATTACGGTTTTAGCTAATCGTGCCGAAGATCTCGCAAGGCAATACAATGAGCAATTTGATCTAGTCACATCAAGGGCCGTTGCATCATTGCAAGCTATTGTGGAAATATCTATTCGTTTTGTAAAAATCGGTGGCTGACTCATTGAACCAAAATCACAAGATATTAATAATGAAATGAATGGTATTAGCATAATTGTCAACAAATTGGGAGGCTCACTTGTTGGGATAAATTCATTTGTATCTATTAATGGGATGACTCACAATGTTGTTGTGATTAAAAAAATACAAATCACCAATCCAAAATATCCACGTTCTTGGAATGACATTACCAAAGGCTGAAAATAAATGGCTAATATTGTAACTTTAATTAGCAATGATGCTGGTAGTGGTAATACCACTTTTGCTTTTAATCTGGGGTACACGCTTAAAAATTTGAATGCTAAAATTTTGCTAGTTAATTTTAAATATTCACCCACATATTTAAATATCCTGAAGGATCCACAAATTAAGTTAAATAGTCGAAACTGCATTTCGCCATTTGTCGTTGCGGAATATGATAAACGATTTCAATTGTTATTTCTTTCCAATGGTAAAACGTCCGTTAATAAAAGTGATTACGATAAATTACTAAGAAAGCAAATTGGCCTAATTAGTAAATATTTTGATTTCATCATTTTTGATGCATCACCAACATGAACAACATTGATTCAAAAAGCATTAGAATTATCCGATCAAGTCATTCCCATCTACAATATTAATAATTTTGCACCGACTAGTCTTTCAAAAACTTTGACAATCGTTCGTGATGCGAAAAATAGTAATAATAATTTGAAATTAAAAACTATTGTACTAAATGGTTATGATGATAAAAATCAATCTCATATTAATGTAATGCTGCAAATTAATAAATCCATTAATAAAAATTATTCTTTCATTTGTTTACCGTTCAGAGAGAACTTAGTTAGTATAAATACTAACTCAATTCAATATGTGAAGAATAATCAATGGGATGAATATTCACTGCTTCTAACCAAAATTGCTAATCAATTATTAAAATAGTGTTAAGTTACTATAATTATTTCATATGTCATTCATTGAAGATTTAAAATGGCGTGGGTTAATTAATAACACCACTAACGAAGAGAAGATTAAATTATTTGAAACAAAGAAAAGTATCGCCTACATTGGTTTTGATCCTTCAGCGGATTCATTACATTTAGGTAACTATGTGATGCTAATGGTGCTCCGTCAATTAAAACAGCATGGTCATAGTGCTATTGCGATCTTGGGTGGTGCGACTGGACAAATTGGTGATCCATCTGGTAAATCATCAGAGAGAAATATGATTGATGTGAAAAAAGCAGAAGCAAATGCACTAGCAATTCAAAAACAAATCAAAAAATATAGTGATGTTATTGTTATTAATAATTTAGAAATTTACAAGAAAATGACCATTTTTGATTTTTTACGAACTATCGGTAAATTAATCAATGTAAATTATTTATTAGAAAAAGACATTATTAAATCTCGACTTGAGTCTGGTATTTCGTATACTGAATTTTCATACAACTTAATCCAAGGATATGATTTTGCTTGATTGTATAGCAATAAATATGTGCGCATGCAAATTGGTGGTAGCGATCAATGGGGCAACATTACCACAGGGATTGAAATGATTCGCAAACTTTATGGCGACAACAATGAAGCTTGTGGCCTAACTATTAGCTTATTAACAAAATCAGATGGTACCAAATTTGGTAAATCAGAAAAGGGCGCAATCTATTTAGACAAGAAATATACATCCCCATTTGCCATGTATCAATTCCTCTTTAATCAGCCAGATAGCGATGTTGAAAAATTATTGAAATTCCTCACATTGTTAAAACAAGATGAAATTAATGCAATTATGCAAAAACACAAAGTAGAACCATTTAAACGTCTTGCTCAGCAAGAGTTGTCTAAGGTTGTACTTGCCGACATTCATGGCGTTAAAGAATACGAACATTGCTTACAAATTAGTGAAGCCTTCTATAAAGGGGCAATCGAATCCTTATCTAATGATGATTTATATAATGCTTTAACTAGTGTGACATCATTTGACACCATTGAACCCTCATATAACATCATTGATTTATTAACTGCATGTGGCGTTTGTAAATCAAAAAGTGAAGCACGTACATTGTTAGAATCTAATGCGATTGCCGTAAACAATAAACCTATTAATAAATTTGACACCATCATTAGTAAATCCCATAGCATTAATGGCAAATTTTCATATATTAAAAAAGGTAAGAAGAGTTATTTCTTAATCAACTGAAAATAATATGTTTAAAACATTATTAAGTGGCATCGTTGCCAAGCATTTTAAGAAAAAACTAACTGATTGAACCATCAAAGAAGAAGATATCACAGAAGTTTTGAAACAAATCCGGATCGCTTTGTTAGATGCTGATGTTAACTTATTAGTAGTCAAAGACTTTATTAAGAGTATTCGTCAAAAATCTGTTGGTCGTGTTATTAATCAAGGCGAAGATCCAGAACAAGTATTACTAACAATCATTAAAGAGGAATTGGTATCCATTTTGGGCAAACACACAGCCAATGTAGATACTAACCGTAAACAATTACGCATTATGATGGTTGGTCTACAAGGCTCTGGTAAAACTACCACCGCTGCTAAATTAGCCTATTACTTTAAAACTAAATTTACGAAAAAACCACTATTAGTAGCTCTAGATGTATATCGTCCTGCTGCGATAGATCAATTAGAAACTCTGGCAAAAGAAATTAATGTGGATTTTTATCAGCACGGTACACAAAACCCTACCTTAACCGCTAATGAATCATTAGAGCATGCTGATAAAAAAGAAGAAAATGTCATTATCTTTGATACGGCTGGACGATTACAGACTAATGAAGAATTAATGGAAGAACTAAAAAATATTCGTAACCGTGTGAAACCTGATGAAATTTTGCTAGTGGTTGATGCCATGTCAGGGCAAGATGGCATCAATGTGGCATCAGAATTTAATAAACATTTAGACTTAACTGGTTTTATTATTACTAAATTAGATTCCGATGCTCGCGCGGGTGCTTCTTTATCATTAACACATTTATTAAACGTGCCAGTCAAATTTACGGGTGTTGGTGAAAAGGTTGGTTCCTTAGATGTGTTTTATCCAGACCGAATTGCTGATCGGATTTTGGGTTTAGGTGACATTATGAGCTTGGCTGAAAAAGCTACAGAAGTTCTTGACGAAGATAAAGCTAAAAAATCATTAGGTCGAATGTTTGCAGGAAAAATGGATCTTGAAGATTTATTGGAACAAATGGGGCAAATGTCCAAAATGGGTTCGATGAGTTCCATCGCCAAAATGCTGCCTAATGCACCAAAATTATCTGAAGAAAATATTTTTGAAGCTGAAAATAAAATGAAAGTTTGAAGAATTTTAATGACATCAATGACATTAAAAGAACGCCGGAATCCAATTTTATTTAAGAAAGAACCTAATCGCAAGTTAAGAGTAACCAAAGGTTCTGGCCGTAAACCCGATGAATTAAACAAAATGCTATCAGAATGAGAAAAAGCTAAAAAGAAAATGGATGAAATGGGTAAGATGTTAAAACATGGTCGAAACCCATTTAGTCAATTTGGAATGTAATTAATATGGCAAGGATCTAACCATTGCAATCCACTTCGAAATTACATACTAATAAACATATAATTATTTCTTGATTAAGATAGATAAGGAAAATGTGCAACAAAAGAAAATTATTACATTGCTAATTTCTATTGGGGGGGGGTTATTTTAGCGTCCACGCTACCGTTAATAATCATACAAAATGTTGATTTAACGAGATTTCACCTTAAATCCGACAGTGATTTTAGAAAATATGATAAATACATTTACCCAGAGACACCTTATACGGAGATACCTTCAAAAGAAATCTACACCCAAATGGATTTATGATCGCAAGATCAATGAAATATGGAAGTATTTTATGCAATTTATTACGGATTAGATAAAATGGCAAAAGAATTTGGGCACGATTACTGAAAAGATTTTGAAATATGGGTTTCACAAGTTGCTCATAATTATGATCAAGATCAGGGTATGTACATCTCGTTTGATGCACATGTGGAATGAGGCTTAAGAAAAGCTCCAGCATGGCCACCCAATGACGAAACTGGCAAACCAAAAAACGACTGATTTAAAGATTTATATTTTAAGGTCAATAATCAAAAAATAGAATGTACACCCAATGAAGGAACTTTTGCATTTTATTACAATCCAGCATTATCCACTGCAAATAGCAATGGTGCGATTTATTCTAGACATAGAGGGGTAAAAACATTTTCTTACTATAATATCGGGTCATACATATCGGTTGTTTTCTACTCGTGAACTTATCAAAATATTGACTTAAATAATTAATGATTAATAAATTTGGTGACATACTTTTCAACACTACCAAATTTCTTAATAATATTGTGTGTGTTCACGTCTTGAATAATTTTACCTTTACTCATAATCACAATTCGATCAGTTAGATATTCGACCTCGTTCATGTCGTGACTCACAAGCACAATAGTGATGCTATGCTTTGTTGCATACACTTTAATGAATTCCTTAATTTGCGTTCGTATTGTGATATCTAGTCCAGTAGATAATTCGTCTAAAAATACAATTTTTGGTCGGTGTATTAAAGCTAACAAGATATTTAATCTTTGTGTTTGCCCACCAGATAATCCAGATGTATCACGTTTGTAAAAATCACGAATCATAAATGTGTCTATCATGTCAGATAGTTCCTCGTTTGTAATATCTGAACCGTAAGCTCTTCTAACAAAGTCAATCACAGATTTTACAGAAATATTTGGGGGGTATGTGGAGTCTTGAAATTGAATACCAATATTTCTAGAACAATCTATTTTAGTTTTGCCAAATGAAAATAAGATTTTACCAGTCGTCGGTTTATTTAAACCTACAATCATTTCCACTAATGTCGTTTTACCAGCACCATTAGATCCTAATAATGCGACATTCTCACCTTGGTAAAAGGTCGTGTTGAGATGATCAACGGCAAGAAATTTTTTCTTTCCTTTACCAAAAGAACGACAAACATCAATACATTTAATTAACCATTGCTTACTCATATTACCTGCTTGATCATTTAAATCATCTAAGCGTTAGAAAGATAAATAATGTACTTCATGCAAAAGGTAAAATGAATCCTGCAATTTTTTCACCACTGCTAACAATAAGCGTTGGTCCGGGTTGAACATTTGGCAACATCATTGTACAAAATACAGTGTATGGTACATTTACATTTCAAATTGTGGATTGTGGGTTTCATTGTTCGGGGTCACTTAATAAATTTGGACCACCTCAATTTTGTAAGTGTACTGTGAATAATGGGTCTCATAAGCCTTTGTCAGCGTCCCATCATTCAATAGTTTCACCAGCAACCAGCCCTGTATCAGCATTAGCAAATGGTATTGGGCCATTCCAAGCCTCTGTTGCCATATTAATAATTGGTTTAAAAGGATCAACTACATATCCAAGTCATCACAATGCGGGAATGCTCCGGACAATATAAACAGGTACGGCTTGGCCACCAATGATTATTGTGAGAATTAAAATTAGAACACTAATGGACTGTAATTGCATTGATGTTTTACAAACAGAGACTATTAGCATTCCCAAAGTAGTGCCGATGAGAATGATTAAGACAAAGCTAAATAAAAATCCGGCATAGTCTACATACTTTAGCACATCGGCTAAACCCATAAATTGTGTTTTCACACCAATTACTACATCATTTAAATCGTAATTAAAAGTAACATTAGGTCCTTCTTCTCAATACACACTAAACATTGCTAGACTTATGAGAAAACACCAAATCATAGAAATGATCATGATTAGAAAGTAAAAGATACAAATACAAAAGATAAATCATAAAGGGCTAACTGGTGTTACACCAATTCTTTTTAGTAATGATGATTTTTTAAAATCATAGACACTTGTTGGTAGAGCATAAATACCAATAATAATAGAGCCCATACAAATAGAGCCACCAAGTGTCATGTTGTAGCTTAATAGAAAACCCAATAATGCGATGTAAATAGCAGGGAATACAAAGGCAAAAAAAGGTCCTGTTCAAGATCTTCAAAAGTATTCGTTGATTAATTTCAACAAACTAACTTGTGCTTGCATACCTTTTTTCAGCACAATCCTATCAACTTTATTTATCTTACCAGTAGTTCCTGCTGGTAAGATAGTGGATAAACCATTTTTAGCTCTTTTTGTATTCTTCATACCACTACATTATAAGAAATACCAGTTTGATTGTGAGTTGTATTACACCATTTTAAATAATCTTTATAATTAATACGCCATTACAACATTGGTTTCGAATTGTGTCAGGTCAGAAATGAAGCAGCACTAAGATATAACTGATGTGTGTAGTGGCTTTTTTAATGTAAGCTAAGCACTAATTAATTGTTTAGCTTTTTTTATAGCTAATTTGGATGGTTCATTAACTTTTACTAGTAAATTAATAATATTGAGATCACGATATTTGGCTAAGCCAAGTTTGTGATAAGGCAAGATTTCAAAGTTAGTTAGATATTTTAAGTGGCGGATAAATCTACCTAATTGTTTTAAATCCATAGGATCATCTGTATAACCAGGGACTAAAACTTGTCTTATTCAATATTTTTGTTTGTGTTTTTCTAAAAACTTAATTAGTTGCAATTCATTTTGATTAGCAGTACCAGTTATGGCCTTGTGTTTTTTAGGATTAATATGTTTAATATCTACAATCCATAACGGCTTGTATTTAATTAAATTCTGAAAATAACTTATATTGTTTTTATTAAAGTTTGCTCCGGATGTATCAAATGCCAAATTTATTTTCTCATCATGACATAATTTTGATAACTCTAAGCAGAACTCTTGATGGATTAGTGGTTCACCGCCACTTGATGTAATACCACCATTGCGGTAATAATTGCGATTGCGTTTAAATTTAGCGATTATTTCATTTGGTGTAATCATTAATTTACTTTTTAATTCTCACGATTCAGGGTTGTGACAATAAATGCATCTTAATGGACATCCTTGGAGAAAAACAACTAAACGGATTCCTGGTCCATCTACTGCACCAAAGGATTCAATTTTAAAGTATGGTGCGCTAACATTCATAGATTAATTTTATACTATTGGGTTGATTACGAGAGTAATTGTGTGCATACATTTATGCGAAGCCGCAATGCTCGGGCGCGAATGAAGCTTCGCTTTCTTGTATGCCCACACTCGTACGGGTGCTTGCGCAAAAGTCAGCAATGTGACTATTTAGTTTTCTTTCAATATGCTCGCATTGTCAGTGGAGCAAAAATAATGAATATGACACTGACGCATAGAAAGGTTCAACCAAAGTTTGCATCGATTGTGCAATAGTCTAACAATTGACGTGAGGCGTCTACTAAATGAGAGATAGGGTTAATATTAGTGATTCCCTTCATAATCGGTATCATTGTTTCTGCTGGAACGAAAGTACTAGATAAAAATGTAGGTGGCATCATGATCATCATTGAGACACATTGGACCGCACCAACACTTTTAAAGATGCAACCAAAAATGCTCAAATTCAACTAACCAATCATGAAATTATAAAAATTAATAATGATGCTAAAATCACGCCACCAAATCCACCAGTAGGTCTATATCCTATGATTGCTCCCATTATTATAATTCCAATAATATACCGAACATTATCGGCAATTAATGAATCCGCAAGAGGTGCAATTCTAGAAATCGGCTAAATCAACTTGTGAATTGTTATATAAATCGTATTACAAATTACCTAAAATTATTTAACCCTTGGGGTGTAATGTTGATATATATACATACTAAGGAGAAAATATATGCCAGGAATACTTAAATTTGAACCACCACGAACCAATATTGGATTTAGAACAAAGGAAATGGAACGAGTTTTTATCAAAACTGCTTCGCTTGCCGACTACGAATTAATGTCCGCAACGCAACGAATTATTACCATTGCACTTGCGGCTTCGCGAAACACTTACGAAATTCGAACTCCATATCGTAATTTTGGGTATCGTCTACCAATGTTTTCGGGATGTTTATCACAACAAACCGCAGATGAAATAGCTCAATTTGCTTCTACGGTAGATGACGATTTCACTTCAAGATGTAGTGAATCTGGTGGTATGGGTATTGATGTTTTTAATGGGCAGCCTGATTTTGTTTCAACAAGGGCAAAAAGACCATCGGGGGCAAAAAGATTAGTGGGTGGGAAATGAGTTACTTTAAATCCGTCTCTTGCCAGTAGGTATGCGGGTGGCGTCGCACAAAGGACGAGAATGATTTCTAATGTTTCTAAAAGTGATTTACAAATTGCCGAGATTCTTTCCAAATATTCTGCGGATCCCACAGCAGGTCGTGAGGAATCTGGTTATGCTGGTGCCAATTTTGTTTATACGGGAATAAAAGCTTCTACGGCGTCACAACCGAGGTCGGTTGAATTGCTTGATGAAAATTCTGCACTCATTGCAACGCAAGTAATTTTACCATCTATATATAGCGATCGTAATTTTCCAGAACGACACCCTTCAAGTCAACATGCTTTTTCTTCAGAGGATATAAGAAGGGCTTATGATGAATATCAAACGATAGCCCGAGAGATTTCAATACAAATTGACAGGAATCCCAATGCGGTAGATACTTTTATGAGACAACACCGAGTTTTAATTGACGATTTCATAGCTAATGATGTGCACAATCACCAAAATCGAGGTGGGCACCCAGAATATCGAACCGGTATATGAGAGCGACGCGAGGCTGCCGTTGCTTTAATAAAATCCAGATTAATACAAGATGCGTTGGGGTGAGGCACGCGTACAGAATGGGGTATGGATAGAAGAAAAACTATAAGGGATGAGGAACTTATGGATGGGGAGCCTATTGTGGACGCTGATCAGGTGGATGTTGTTCAGATAAATTTTGATACAAAGGTAACTAAACACAATGCCATATTAAATCACGACGGTTCTCATAGTTATACAGACAAACACGGACGTAAAGTTGTTTTGAAACGTGAAGCAATTTTACGAGGACATACCAAGACAATTTTCCATGTTGAAGGAGAAGGAGAGAACCAAACCTCAACAAAATTATCTTCAAAACGAGTAGCGCGTAATGGCCGAACTCTAATTGGCGGTTATTATAATGATGGTGAAATAAAAGCATTAGCAACAGATTTAGCAAAACGATATTGCAATGGCAATGCTGTTGAGCGAGCAAAAATTTGAGCAAGTGTTCAAAAACAAAAATACAATACTTTGGGCCGGGGCAATATCGGTAGTGAAGAACAATTTAAGAAGGCTACTGCTAGATGTTGAATTGTAGAACATTTAGATTTACCAAACGGTGGTTTCATATGTTCTGATCTTCTAGATGGACACCTTACGAGATTAATTGAACAGAATAGAGGATTTCTCGAAACGCCCGAAAATGTTTTTATTTTAGAATCTATTAACCGCTTGCGAACATATCCTAATAAACAACGTAATATAATACACGTTATAGAAGATTGAATTATCACAGAACAAAACGGTAATGTGCAAAATGGACGTGTGGCTGATTCGCATCCGTTGCCACCGCAAGTTAGTGCCTTACAGATACCACAACAGCCAGCTGGTTTAAAATCCTCAACAAAACCCTAAACTTAGAACTTATTTTTTTTAGATCATTTTTTCCATACACAAAACATCTTAGAGTAACTTAAGCGCCAAATAAAGTTGGTTTTTTAATCATCATTCTTCTTCCTCTTGTACAAATATGTTTATGCTAACTTTCTTTGCTTCTCAAACATTAAACAAAGTTTAAGCTAAAAATTAGACATAAAAACCAACACATTTTGCAAATTAACTCTAAATCTTCCATAGTTCAATGATAAAAATTTTTAATTCCCGAGAGAAAACGACAAAAACTAAAGATGAATGCTTATTATCTTTAGATTATTTTTTATTTTGTTAATAAACCATTTATAAATGATCGTGGAAAGTACGACTAATAATATCGTTTTGTTGCGCTTTAGATAAATTAGTGAATCTCACAGCATAACCACTAATACGTACAGTCAATTGCGGATATTGATCTGGATGTTTCTGAGCATCTAGCAATTTTTCGCGTGTTAAAACATTTACATTTAAATGATGTGCACCTTTATCAAAGTAGCCATCTAATAAATCTACTAAGTTATCTTGTTGTTTTTTGCTAACCATATTAAATCTCCTACTTTCTTATTGTCTTATGCTTTTTAACTTTAAGTAATTTTTTGCTCTTTTTAATTTTATGAATTTTGTCTAGGTCTAGATCTAAACCACTAGTAACGATTAATTCATCTGTCTTACCTAAAGCATCGGGGATTATGGAGAAAGTATTCGAAATTCCATCGGCTGCATGCTTAAATGGTATTTTAGCAACGGATGATAGTGAAGCGATGGCGCCAGATTGATCACGGCCATGCATTGGGTTAGCCCCAGGTGCAAACGGTTCACCAATTTTACGTCCATCTGGTGTTGAGCCTGTATTTCTACCATATACTACATTAGAAGTAATGGTTAATACAGATGTTGTTAATTCAGAACGACGATATGTGGCATGACGTCTTAACATATTTACAAATAGTCTCACAACGTCTTCGGCAATTGAATCAACTGCATCATCATCATTGCCGTATTTTGGATAATCGCCTTCGACTTTGTAGTCAATAGCAATATAACGATCAGTATTTGGAATTTGTTTTCATATTGGGAACACTTTTGCATATTTAATTGCTGATAATGAATCAGCGACAACTGATAATCCGGCGATGCCCGTGGCAAAGAAACGGTGGATGTGAAAATCGTATAATGCCATTTGACCTGCTTCATAATAATATTTGTCGTGCATATAGTGAATGATGTTTAATGTCTTTATATATAAAGAAGCCAACCATCTAAGCACGACAAGATAACGATCTCAAATCTCTTTGAATTCTAATGGTTTGTCTAATGGTAATTGTCCTTGTCTGGGTCCAATTTGGTATTCAGAATGGATTTCATCAAAACCACCATTGATAGCATATAACAATGCCTTAGCTAAATTAGCACGTGCTCCAAAGAATTGCATTTGTTTACCGATTTTCATTGGCGAAACACAACATGCAATACCATAGTCATCACCATGAGTGACTCGCATTAAATCATCAGATTCATATTGGATAGAGGAATATAAGATGGAATACTTGGCACAAAATTCCTTAAAGTTTTTTGGTAAATTTTTAGATCATAATACCGTTAAATTAGGTTCTGGTGCTGGGCCCATATTAGCTAAAGTGTGGAGCATACGGAATGATGTTTTGGTAACTAATGTGCGCCCATCAATACCCATACCACCAATAGACTCAGTGGCTCACACAGGGTCACCAGCAAAAATATCGTTGTATTCTGGTGTTCGCATGAATTTAATGATTCTTAATTTCATGACAAAGTGATCAATTAGTTCTTGTGCTTGTTGTTCGTTAATGACTTTATTTTTAAGATCACGTTGAAGATAAATATCCAAGAATGAAGATAATCGACCAACTGACATAGCGGCACCATTTTGATCTTTGACCGCCGCTAAATATCCATAATATGTTCATTGGATGGCTTGTTGTGCATTTTTAGCAGGCAATGAAATATCGTGACCATAAACAGCTGCCATTCGTTTCATTGCTTCCAAAGCACGAATTTGATCAGATGATTCCTCTCGTAAGCGGATGACATCATCATTCATGTCATAAGGAATTAAATTACGCGCCGCTTTCTTTTCTACAATCAAATAATCGATACCATATAAAGCGATGCGGCGGTAATCTCCAATAATTCGACCACGAGAATAAGTATCTGGTAGTCCAGTAATGATATGAAGGTGTCTGGCTCTTCGCATTTCTTCGGTGTAAGCATCAAAAACCCCTGCATTATGCGTTTTTCGGTACTTGGTATATATTTCATCAACTAGTGGATCTGTTTTAAAACCAAAGGCCTCCGCCGCTTGTTGAGCCATGCGTACACCACCGATTGGTTGGTAGGCTCTTTTAAACGGCTCGTCAGTTTGAACACCGACGATTTTTTCTAGCTTCTTGTCTAAGTAACCAGGGCCAAATGCATCGATGAAGGAAATTCGTTGATCCATGTCTAAAACACCACCAGCTTTTTTTTCTTCAGCAGTGAGTTTTAACACTTTATCCCATAATTTTTTAGTGTTTTCGGTTGGACCAGATAAAAATTTATCATCTCCAGTGTATGGTACATAGTTTTGTTGGATGAAATCTCTAGTGTCCACTTCGTCACATCAAAATCCGGGAGTAAAACCTTCTCATTCCTTAAATCATTTCCTAGGCATGTTTCCTCCACATTAAATAGACGTTTATGTAATAAATATATTAACCTATTAAACTAAAAAAACTTTATAAATGCTTTTGTGTGCCTAATTTGCCGATTTGTTGCCTTTTCAACATTAGTGAATAATTAGGGTTTTTGAAAATATCTCATTTTTAACCTATGTATGTAATACATAGGTTATTTCGATTTATTGAAAATAATAATTAAAAAAAATATTTTCGGCATATTACCTATATGAAAGGAGGTGCTATTCATCATGAGTTATAATAAAGAAAAGAAAATGAAGATTACTTATATGGATACTGAAATCGCAAAACAAGGCACCGAAATGCATTATGTTGATCTGAAACCTAATGGTAAAAAAAGAAAAACAGCAGGTATGCCTAAGTGATTTAAGACTTGGTCTGAAACTGTGTATCAAAATCAACAGCCAGCTTGATTCAAAACCTGATCTGAAACGGACTTTAGTTCGTTGAAAGATGATGTTGCTGATCTAAAAGTTAGAATGACAAACGTAGAAACTACATTAAAAGACCAAAAGTCAATTAATAAAAAAGTCCAAAATTATATGGATTCTCATCCTTAATTCACAAACTACTCGCAAAATTAGATGATAATAACACAAGTTATACATCACCTATTTTTTCGCTTATTATTAATGTATGTTTACTAGGGAAAATACAATTAAAGTAATGGTGGCAAAAGTCCAAATTGGTCACCAAAATAAAGTGGTCATCCAAAGCATGACTAATACTAAAACCGCCAATATTGTTGCTACTATTTCGCAAATTAAGGCATTAGTGAAAAATGGTTGTGAATTGGTACGTGTGGCAGTTTTAGATGACGCTGATGCTAATGCATTAGGCAAGATAGTTCATCTAGCGTCATGCCCCATTATTGCCGACATTCATTACAATTACAAATTTGCTATTCAGGCGATTAAAAGTGGTGTGGCCAAGATTCGCATCAATCCAAGTAACATTGAATTAAAGCAATTAAAAGAAGTTGTTCTATTAGCTAAAAAATATAATGTGACAATTCGCATTGGTGTTAATCAAGGTTCAAAATGGAATAACAAGCCATTTAAATCATCGCATCAAATGGTACAGTGTGCCGTCAAATACATCAATCAATTTGAGCGGTGAGGTTTTAAAAACATTGTAGTTAGTTTAAAATCATCCAATCCACTTTCCACAATTGAACTTTACGAGTTAGCTGCTAGCAAAATTCATTATCCATTGCATTTGGGTGTGACAGAGTCTGGTAGTAAGGATAATGCCGTGATTAAAAGTTCAATTGGTCTAGCACCATTATTGCAAAAAGGTATTGGCGACACAATACGCGTTTCGATTACTGGTGATCCTACTATTGAACCTATTATTTGTAAGAAGATATTAAATAATTTAGGCTTATATAAAAATATTCCTAATATTATTTCTTGCCCAACTTGTGGGCGTTTACAATGAAATTTAATTAAATTACTAGAGGAAGTTGAACAGTACGTAGTTTCTATCAATAAACCAATATCAATAGCTATTATGGGCTGTAGCGTCAATGGAATTGGTGAATGTGAACACGCTGATATTGGCGTGTTTGGTAGTAAAGATAAATTATTTATTTACAAACAAGGTAAACAAATTAAAACCATTCCGGTTAAGAATGGTTTTGCTGAAATTAAGGAATTAATTAATAGTTTATAACTTGTGTTTCTCGTGGTTAATAGCTGCGCCAACAAAGCCCATAAAAAGGGGGTCGGGTTTTCCTGGTCAAGAATTAAATTCGGGGTGATATTGTGCTCCAAAAAAGAATGGATGTGCTGAAATTTCTGCCATCTCCACAGTTTTTTCTTTATCGTTGGAGAAAGCGGTAAATTTGAATCCAGCCTTCTCAAACAATGGAATATATTGGTTGTTAAATTCTCAACGATGACGGTGCCTCTCACCAACCATGTCCGCTTTATAAAGACGATAAGCTAAGGAATTTTTATCAGTAATCACACATTGTTGTTCGCCTAAACGCATTCGCCCATCAATGTAATGGAATAGCTTATATTCAGCGTTCGGATCAATTTCCGTTGTGTTGGCATCTTTTAGTCCCAACACATTACGACCGAATTCAATGGTCGCCATTTGCATTCCATAGCAAATACCTAAGTAAGGGATATTATTTTCTCTAGCATATTTAATGGCAACTAATTTGCCTTCAATACCACGGCTACCAAACCCACCAGGCACTAAAATACCGTGGCAACCCCTAAACGCTTGTTTAATATTTGCACCTGGTTTTTCTAATTCTTCTGAATTGACTCACTCAATCTTGACATTACGGTTATATTCTCATGATGATAACTTCAGTGATTCAATTAATGAATAGTATGAATCGTGTAAATCATTGTATTTACCAACGATAGCAATTTTAATTTTAGTTTTTATTGCTTTAATTTTATTCACATAATGGTTCCATTTATTTAATGATTGTTTTGGTTTAATTGTTAGCCCAAAATAACTATAAATAGCTTTATGGATATTTTGTTTATAAAGTTCGGTTGGCAAATAATATACCGAAGGTAAATTTAATGATTTAAAAATATGATCAGGTGACATATGACACAACATGGCAATTTTTTCAATTGTTCCTTTGTCAATGGCTACATCACTTCTCAAAATTAAAAATGCAGGGACAACACCCATATTACCAATCATTTTTACTGCATGCTGTGTTGGCTTAGTTTTTAATTCGCCACTTGTGACTAATTTAATTAAAGGAGAACATAAGATGAATAAAACATCGTCTCTACCATATTCACCACGAAATTGTCCAAGTGCTTCTACAAACGGTACGGATTCAATATCACCGACAGTTCCACCAACTTCAATAATTAAGAAATCTGGATCTTCAGCCTTAATGATGTTGTAAATTTTAGATTTTATTTGATCAGTAATGTGTGGAATTGTTTGGACTGTCTTACCGTTGTAACCACCACTACGCTCTCTTTCAATTACTTCTTTATAAATACGACCACTAGTTACAGTTGAAAGCTTGGTAATTTTTCTGCCTAGAAATCTTTCATAGCTTCCCAAATCAAGATCGGTTTCACCACCGTCTTGTGTAACAAATACTTCACCGTGTTGTAATGGGCTTAATGTTCCTGGATCAACATTTAAGTAAGGATCAAATTTCATCATGGATACTTTACTACCCATTTCAGTTAAGATTCTGGCTATGGATGAGGCAACTATTCCTTTGCCTAGTGAACTATACACCCCACCAAATACTACCATTACCTTAGTCTTCATAAACACTCCATATTAATTTTTATATTATATATAAAAATAAACTCGTCATTTTTTAAGTAATTATTCTCTATTAAAAAAAGCATAGATACTAGCTATGCTTTTTGGTTATTAATTATATACTTCTATAATTTACGTACAGAATTATTTGACTCAAGGTCAAGGTCGTTATTAACAACTCTTGCTCGAACAGTACTTCCTACTTTAGAACTTGATTTTGATAATTTTAAATTTGCCATACTACCCTCCTATAATAGATTATAAAATATAATAGAAGAATTTAGGTAACATTTTGCAGCATAAAAAATGTCATAAACGAACTAAAAAAAACTGAGTACAGTCGCTATTTTATTTCATTATTTTTTCACTTTTGATTTTGGGCCTTTGTGGGTCGGCTATTTATTATTTTTTCCCGATCGCTAATGGTGGCACATTTTTCTTTGACAATTCATCGTTTGTTCGCGTTATATTTTGTTTAATAATTGGTATTTTTATTATTGGTATGTTTATTAATAAAGAACATAGTGCAAATAATCTATATAAATATTCTCGTTCTAGTATTGTTTTTAATCAATTATTATCGGGATTATCGATTTTTTTGAGTTTAGTAATGTCTGCTATATTGGGTATTTATATTTATGCAAATAGAATGGACAATATCTCATTGATTATGTCGTCGGTATTTGATTGAATTATTGTGGTGATGGCCACAATATATAATATTATTTATGCGACCCAAATAAAAAAAAATAGGAAAACTAATACACCTTTATTCGTAGTTTTTAATAGTGTATTGATAGTTATCGCCACAATAAGAGTTTGCTTATTAATAATTTTGTTAGATGAATATGTTCCGTTTACTATTCCCGATGGCATGAATAATACACTTTTTCATTTTTGTATGTGTGCTGTTCTTTTGGTAATGGTAAGTTGGATACTATGCTATATGGTGGAAAATTTTAAATTTTTTACTTTTGAGCCAACACAGATTCGTGATAAGACGTTTAAGAATAATAAACACCAATCACACATTTTATCTACTAAGATATTCTTTAATAAAAGTACATGAATTGCTTTTGTTTTTTTATTGTTCAAAACAATTGTGAATATTGTTGGACTATTAGCGTTAATGATGTTGGGCAGTTTTATAGCTTCCCTAGATCGAGAGTGGTGAGTATATCTTGTTTTACTAGTAATAATAGCTGCTACGGTCTTATTCTTGCCTTTACTTTCCCTGGTTCAAAATTATTTTATAACTAAATCTAAGTACTTTATATTTGAAAATATCACATTTGTAATGGGCAACAAAATTTATTTACGTCCTCATTTATTGACTGATTTAAAATTTCAAAAGAAAAAAGCTTTTTTTACTAATCAAATGTACACCAATGTTTTGGAGATATTTGATTCTGTGGCTGGTTTTATTTCCACATTCATAATGATGCTTGCTAATGTGGTGGTTATTTCAACATGAATTGATCCTTGCTACTTAGCTGGAATAATACTGTCTTTTTTATTTGTGTCACTCTTAATGCGAAAGACTACTAAGGGTATTGTGGCTCGTTCAATTAGCATACAACGGAAAGAAGAACATGTTCTACTTAGTCTTACTTCAGGGTGAACTACAGCATTGGTTGGCAACTTAACAAATTGATTTAATTGAAAAAAAGAATTTACAAATCAAATATTTGGTCTTCGAAAATCATCAACAAATGCAAGGATTTATTTTGATATTATTGAGTTCACTATTACTCTGGTCTCTGTTCTACCAATTATCGGCATAGACATATTTATTATGTGGGAACATCAATGAGATCTTAACACCATAGTTTTAGTTGCGGTTACTTTATCAACTCAAATATCAATTGCTTCAAATGTGCAATCAGTTATTTTAAATGGTGTAGATTGTAATGTGAGTATTAAACGCTTAGACGAAGTTGCACACACGCTACAAAATGACACATCAAAGGATATTTATATGAAAAAAATTGAATTCAAAAAAATATCCATTTGATGTGAAAATCACAAATTAGGAATCATCAAATCGTTGCACCATCTAAGCGATTTAACTAATGGTTTCTTACCAGGTAACTATATATTACGTGGCGGAAACGGGACTGGGAAATCATTGTTATTTTCATTAATAAAAGAAAAATATAGAGAAAAAATTTTGCTTTTGCCTGTTAAGGCTGATTTATTTATTGTAAATAATAATGTTTCTGAATCAGAAGGCGAAAAAGAAATACATCAATTAAATAATTTTTTCACTAAAACTGATTTAAGTAAATATAAGATATTACTACTTGATGAATGAGATGCCAATTTAGATAAAGAACATATAAGAAAAATTGAAAATTATATTCATAAAATGTCTATGAAAACCTGCATCATCAGCATACGACATCGAACTGATGTTAAAACAACCGGTTAAGAATTTTTATTTATAGATTTTCACTAGTTCTTGTTTATTTAAAACTCGCAAAGCACCATCAAGCAATGCTTGCATTTCATCTTCACCAGGATAAATTGTATATTTCACGGATGCATTGAAATGACTTAATAAATATTTTATAAATAATTTGGAATAAGCAATGCCACCAGTAATAATTAATTGATCTATTTTATAATTTGCTGCAAAGTACAATGATCCAATTTCTTTAGCAACTTGATATGCCATTGCCTTAATATAGAAATCACATTTTTTGTCGCCTTGGATAGATTTTTCTTCTATAGATCGTATATCAGATGTACCAAGATAAGCCATTAAACCACCATTACCAACTAAGTGTTTTTGGATATCTTGTTTAGATAATTTTCCATCAAAACATATGTCTATCAATGGGAAGGCCGGGACACCACCTGCCCGTTCAGGTGAGAATGGGCCATCTCCACCCAATCCATCATTCACATCTATAACTTTTCCTAGATGATGTCATCCGATAGTGATACCGCCGCCAAGATGGCAAACTATCAAATCTAATTCCTCATATTGTTTATTTTGCTCCTTGGCATAACGTCTAGCAACTGCTTTGTGATTTAATGCATGGAATATAACTTTTCTTTGAAATAAATCCGTTCCAGACACTCTTGCTATGTCGCTTAATTCATCAACCACTACTGGATCAACTATAAAAGCGGGGATGTTATATGTTTGGGAATATTCATAAGCAATGATGCCACCTAAATTAGAAGCGTGTTCACCATAAAACCCTGAACTCAAATCTTTAATCATTGCTTCATTAACTAGATAAGTGCCACTAGACATAGGATGTAATAATCCGCCTCTAGCCACAACTGCCGCTAAATTTTTTGTGTTGATATTATTTTGTTTTAGAAAATCACTAATTAAATCGGTGCGATATTGTTTTTGATCTACAATTTTTTTAAATGATTTTATTTTAGCAGGATCGTGTCTCAACACTTCTGTTTTGATGTTATGAGTGTCATCAAAAATCGCAAGTTTAGTTGATGTAGATCCTGGGTTAATTACCAATATTAATTTAGTCATTTAACATTACCCCTAATAAAATGGAATTTAATTTACTCTCGTGCGAGTCAGCACGGCTAGTTAAAATAATGGGCACTTGTGCTCCAATAATAACACCTGCTGGGACAGCATTGCCTAAGAATACGGATGATTTATAAAACACATTTCCAGAAACTAAATCTGGAAATAATAAAATATCTGGATCCTTAGCAATTTCACTAACAATACCTTTGTGTTCAGCTGCGTGTGGTGACAAAATGTTGTCCATTGCAAATGGGCCATCAACAATAAAATTAGTTTTGTTATCATTCTTTGCTCTTTCCATAATTGTCTGAGCATCAGTTGTAGAAATAATTTTAGGATTAACTTTTTCAACTGCTGAAATTAATGCAACCTTAGGTGTTTGGATTCCTAATTTAATAGCAACCATAACTGCGTTTTTAATAATTTGCCATTTCTCTTCAACATTTGGCTGAATATTCATTGCACAATCAGTAATGATAAAAGATTTATTGAGACTTGGATATTGCATTAAAGCAACATGACTGAGTAGTGATTGCCTTTTAATGCCAATGGTATTATTAACAACTGCTTTCAAAACATCTTTAGTATCAAGCAAGCCTTTCATAATTACATTAGCTTGCTTGTCACGAATACATTTTACAGCTAACTCGCCAATCTTGGAGTTATTAGTTTCGTGAATGATTTGAGCAGATAATGGATATTGTGTTAATAATGATTTAATTTCAGACTCGTTACCGATTAAAATAAATTTTAACGGTAAAACTTTACTAGCTTGATGAATTGCTTGAAAAACTACATGATCTGCTGCACCAGCTACAACTATCACGACATCGTGATGTTTTAAATTACTAGTAGCGTTCTGAAAGTCAAAATGCATATTAGCCTTTTAATGAACGAACAAACTTTCGTCCTTCATCAATAGCTTGCATATTTACTGGAACAAATTTTGCTTTACGTTCTCCCAAAATATGTTTTACAATGTCTTCCACAATTTTGTCATCAAAAATTTTGGCAATTTCTAAATATGCTCCAACCATAACCATGTTAGCGGCTTGTGGTAAGCCCAACTTAATAGCAATTGCATTGATTGGGACACCGTATGCTTTGACATTGCCTTTAGTTTTACTAATTAAATCGGAGTTATATAAAATAATGCCATCTGTTTTTACTGCGTCTTCAAATTTATCTAACGATGGCGCATTAAACACAACAAGGTGATCTATTTTAGAAAATACTGGTGAGTCAATTTCATCATTCGATACGATGACACTACAATTGGCAGTACCACCACGAGTTTCTGGTCCATATGATGGGAATCATAGAGCGTTCATATTGGCTTCAACTGCACCATAGGCAACAATCTTACCAAACATCATAACGCCTTGGCCACCAAATCCAGCAGCTTTTAAATTAATTGTTTTCATCATTAAACTCCTCCATTATCTTTGAATGTACCAAGAGGATATACTTTTGTCATTTCTTCGTCTAATCATTTAATTGCATCAAGTGGTTTCTTGCCTCAATTGATTGGACACGTTGATAAAATTTCTACAAATGAGAAACCCCTTTTCTCTTTTTGATATTTAAATGCTTTTTGGATTGCTTGTTTAGCTTGCATCACATTTTTAGGATTAGTTAGCGAAACACGAGCTACAAAACAAGCACCACTAATTTCTTTCATAATTTCTGACATGCGAATTGGATAACCGTGCATTTCCACATTACGACCCATTGGAGATGTTGTGGTTCTTTGACCTAATAATGTACATGGTGACATTTGTCCACCAGTCATACCGAAGTTTGCATTGTTAACAAAAATGACAGTAAAATGCTCACCACGATTAGCTGCATGAATGGTTTCAGCAATACCAATCGAAGTCAAATCGCCATCTCCTTGATATGTGAAGACAATATTATTTGGACGAACACGTTTAATGCCAGTAGCAACAGCACAGGCTCTACCGTGTGAAGCTTCTTGCATATCACAGTTAAAGAACTTATATGCTAAAACAGCACAACCAACAGGAGCAACACCAATAGTGTTATCTACTTCATCCATTTCTTCCAATGTTTGTGCCACTAATTTATGGGCAACACCATGAAGACATCCCGGACAATATGATAATTTAGAATCGGTTAAGCCAACTTTTTTATTCATTTCCATAATTATTTTTCTCCAATCATTTTTTCAATGGCTTTAATAACGTCTTCCACTTCGGGAATGACACCACCAGTTTCACCATAGAATTCCACAGTAACATTGCTTGCACGTGTGGCAATTAAAACATCACCAACCATTTGTCCCATACTCATTTCTGTTACAAGGATTTTTTTGCATTTTGGTAAATTCTTAAATGCTTCATTTGGGAAAGGTCATAAAGTAATCGGACGAATCATGCCAATTTTATGACCTTTACTATTGCAATGTTGAATAGCACTTTTAGCAATTCGTGACATCGTACCATAAGCCACTACGACATATTCAGCATCATGAATATTTTCAGAACTTTCAAATTGAGTTTCTTCTTTAATAATCTTGTTGTATTTTTCTTGTAAATGTTTATTGTGATTATTTAAATCATTTGGGTCTAGATAAAGCGAGTTAATAATATTCTTATGGTCATGGTTTTTAGTACCCAAAGTGCAATAATCCGCCTTATTTGGTAGTTGGCGCTTTTTATTTGGATGATCAAAATCAACTGCTTCCATCATTTGACCAATTAAACCATCAATCAAAATCATTACAGGATTTCGATATTGGTCAGCGACGTCAAATGATTCTTTCGTAATATTAATAGCTTCTTGAATGTTGGCTGGAGCATAAACCAGTGTATGGTAATCACCATTACCACCACCACGAGTAGCTTGGTTATAGTCGGATTGCGATGGTTGAATACCACCCAATCCAGGACCACCACGCATTACTGAGATAATGACACAGGGTAATTCAGCGCCACAAAGATACGAAATTCCTTCTTGCATTAATGCAATACCTGGTGATGAAGAAGATGTCATAGTGCGAGCACCGGCACCAGCGGCACCATAAATCATATTAATTGATGCAACTTCTGATTCACCTTGGACAAATAATTTACCTTTTTCTTTCATCATTGAAGATAAGTATTCAGGAATTTCATTTTGGGGAGTGATCGGATAACCAAAGAATACATCTGCTCCACCTAAAATTGAGGCATAGGCAATTGCTTCGTTACCTTTTAATAATTGTTTAGACATTATTTAACCTCCTTGGTTTTTATTGCACTATCTGGGCACATCATGGTACAAAGACCACAGCCTGTGCATTTATTAATGTCAGTGATATCCACAACGTTGTATCCGTCGTGATTAATTTTTTTATTGTTGATGTATAGAAGTTTAAATGGACAAAAGTTTGTGCACACTACACAACCTTTGCATCTTTCCGTATCAATATTTACTTTTTTAGCCATATTTCCTTTCATTCATGCTAAGTATGTTTAGCAAGATGTTTATTTAATATTATCACTTCTCCATCTCATTTTTGATGAGTTTTCAAATCATTTGTGTAAGAAGTGTAGAGTAGTGGTATTTTGGTGGTTGTTATAACTTCACGAATTATGGATTGTCCATATGCGAGATCTACTTCTGTGGTTTGTGTTAATAAGTTGGAATTATTAATTAAACCAGTTATCTTTAAACCACTAGATTTTTCAATGTTTTGCATTTCAGCAATAATTTTATTAGCACTATTAGTCTCCGGTCTAAACACATTAATAATGAATAACAATGTGTAGGGATTTTGTTCATATTCTTCAAATTGTTTAATTAATTTTGAACCAATAGAAGAACCACCTAAATCATAAATTACTTTACTATTGTTTCTATATAAATCAAATATCTCTTCTGACAAAAGTGGCATATCTAGATACCGTGTGTGTTCTTCTATTGAAGACACCACTTTAATATGATGTTTAGTTAATACATCAATTGCTTGACGTGAACGAAAATATGGGTTCACTACATCTAGGTCACAAAGATAGTCAAAATGTTTTGCGATTGCAAAATTTACACAAAACTCACTTTTGCCAGAACCAAAGTAACCAACAACAAAATAGATGTTAGTTATTTTTGGTGGCAACATCGCTTCACGTATGATTTACGTACTTCACCAATAGTTTGAATACGTTGTTCAGCATAAACGATTGCAGCACGTTGGTTGTTGATTTTCTTAGTTTTTGCTATTTTGAAAATTTCTAAAATACGGTCATAGATTTTATCAACATCACGCATTGCACGTTCTTGATTGTAGCCAATTAGTTCATGTCAAACGTTAATGACACCCCCACCGTTTATGACAAAATCAGGTGCATATACTTTTTTAGCTTTCATTAGCATGTCACCATGTTTAATTTCATCTTTTAAAACGTTGTTAGCACTACCGGCAACCACTTTTGCTTTAATCTTAGGAATTGATTCATCATTAAGAACTGCTCCTAAAGCGCATGGTGAGAATACATCAACATCTAAACCAAAGATTTTTTCCGGTTCAACGTAAGTGACTTCTGGATGTTCTTTTTTCATTCTACTAATGTGATTTGGATTTAATTCAGTGAAATAAATTTTCTTCACTCCGTGTTGGATTAAATAATTAATTAGGAAATATCCAGTTTGTCCAGCACCTTGAACTGCAAAAGAATATTTGGAAACATCATCATTACCAAAAGCTTCTTTTAATGATGCTTGAATTCCTTTAAATACACCCCAAGCAGTTACTGGTGATGGGTTACCTGATTTACCTTCTAATCCAGCAACGTGGTCGGTTTCCATATGAATGTAATCCATATCTTTTGCGGTTGTATTTACATCTTCAGCTGTAATATAGCGGCCATTTAAACTTTGCACGAATCTACCTAATGCTCTGAAATATCCTTCACTTTTAACTTTTGTTGGGTCGCCAATTAATACTGTTTTAGCTCCACCAAGGTTTAATCCAGCAGCAGCATTCTTATAGGACATACCTCTAGCTAGACGCAATGCATCTGTTACTGCGTCTTGCTCAGATACGTAGTTTCAAAGCCTTGTGCCTCCTAACCCTGGGCCTAACACTGTATTATGAATACATGTAATTCCTTTTAATCCTGTTGTTTTATCATGAAAATAAACTAATTGTTCATACCCATATTTTTCCATTGTTTCGAAATTGCTCATTTTTTTCTCCTATTGTAACATCTTCTTACCCATATAATAACACTTTTTGCAAGATAAAATTACTAATCTTAAAAAAAGCGAAATTACGATTAAAATTAGTATATCTATGGCGCAAGAACAAAGTATTAATACTAGTCCTTCTTGAAAAGAAAGGGTTAAAAAGTATTTAAAAGAGAACTTTACAAAAAATCATAATTTATGAAGACTATTATGATTTGTTGCGGGGTGTGTTATTGTTTTAATCCCGTCATTGACATGCAATATATTATTTCGCCATCATGAATTACCTTGAATAAATAATTATGACGATTCTCAATATCATAATCCCGGTATTTCGTTTGGTACCGAAATGTCACCTGCGATGATTTACTTTTTACAAGCAGCCATCTGCGTCATTCTATTGGGAGTTATCCTTTTTATGAAGAATTGATATTATGTTCTTTTACTAGCGTTAGCGTTTGCTGGTGGAGCATTTAACTTAATAGATCGAGCGATTGGATATCCAGGATTTGCGAACACAGTTATTGATTACATACCGACACTTTGGTTTTTTAACACTATTTCTAATTTTCCAGATTTCTTCATTCTTGGTGGTGTTATCATTTTTGCCCTTCTATATATCGTCTTAACTATTGTTGGTGTATCTAATAGTGGTAGAAAATCAAAGAAAGATTCTAATGAGCAAACTCAAAGTCCAAAACCTTAAAGAAAAAACTCGATTAGATAAGTTTCTTACTAATTCACTCAAACAAAATCGTAGTTACATTGATAAATTATTTGATCAGCAATTAATTTTTGTTAACGATGTATTAGCTTTTAAAAAGGGACAACTCATTGACAACGGTTCAATAATTGAAATTAAAGAATCCGATAAGCCAACATCAGCAAAATTAATATCTTCAAAAGCAAAAATAGAAATAGTTTTTGAAGATAAAGATGTTATTGTTGTAAATAAACCAAAACACATGTTGGTACACCCTACAACATTCAATGAGCAAGACACAGTCGTTAACGTATTGCTTAAAAAAATAAAGGTAAGTGATTTTGACGATAAATTACGTCCAGGAGTACTCCACCGTCTGGATCGAGACACATCAGGTTTATTGATTTTCGCTAAAAATAAAAAAGCTTATGATAATTTATCAAAACAAATTAAGCTAAAACATATCATTCGTAAATATTTAGCAATTGTACATAACGATTTTAAAGATAAATTTCTATTAATCAAAGCTCCAATTGATAGAAGTACCCAAAATGAATTAAGAATGGTTGTAAGCGATAGTGCTAAAGCAAAACTTGCACAAACAGAAGTAACAATTTTAGAAAACTATCCTAGTGCCGCTCTAGTTGAATGTTTTTTACTGACTGGTAGAACCCATCAAATTCGTGTTCACATGGCCTATATTCATCACCCTATATATAATGACGAACTATATGGAACATATGATGGATATAAAAATTACGGTCAATTTTTACATGCATACTTTTTATCATTTGTTCATCCAACTACCAAGGAAGTGATGACCTTTAAAAGTGAACCTGATAAAACTTTTCAAGGATTAAAATTAGAATTACGAGGCGATAAATAATGTTTAGTTTATTTGTTGACACAACCCAAGACTATTGCAATCTAGCAATTTTAAAAAACGCTAAGATTGTTGTAAAATCTTCAGTGAGAACACACAATAATTTAACGGATGTGGTAGTTGAGCACATAGATTCGTTAATTGAAAAAGCAAAAATTAAACAAAAAGATATTAAAAAAATATTAGTTGTTATTGGCCCTGGTAGTTTTACTGGCGTTCGCATCGGCACGATTGTAGCAAAAGCATGAGCATTGACTAATGGCGCTAAGATTTATCAAATTAATTCATTGTTATTGCAACTACCAAAAGGCAATGGAGTTTCTTTGTTGGATGCCAAAGGTAATAACTTCTATTTTGGTATGTATAAAAATAATAAACCGATAAGCAAACCAACAATGATTGATGGAACACAAGCGGAATCATTAGTTAAGAAACATCGTAATAAGGATATATTCATACAATATAAATCGGTTGATGTATTTGATAATCTAGTGTTCCACCTTCAAAATTTTAAACTAGTAAAAAACATTGATGCATTAACACCGTTATATATAAAAGAGGCGGTGTAAGATGATTAGAGAACTAACAATTCAAGATACTCAACAGATTATGGAATATGAACAATTCGATAATCATTGTTTAACATTAGACCAGATCACTAAAATGCTATCTAATAAAAATTATTGTAATCTTGGTGAGTTTATTAACAATGAATTAATTTCTTATTTATTTACTACAGTGTCTGAGAAAGAAATAGATATTGTGAAAATCTTTACCACACAACCATATAGACAAAAAGGGTTTGCAGTTAAACTTTTAGGGTTTTTAGAGAGTAAATATCATAATCGTATTTTTTATTTAGAAGTTAATGAATTAAATAAACCGGCGATTAATTTGTATCATAAATTAGGGTTCCAACACATTGGTGTTCGAAAAAAATACTATAACAATAATAATGATGCAATAATAATGGAAAGGAAAACACAATAATGTACACACTTTATGAAGCAATAGATAGAATTAATAAAAAAATATCAGCAAATACCCTTTACTTAAATAAATTAGATGCTGCCATTGGCGATGGTGATTTTGGTAGTAACATTACTAATGGGTTTCAATTGTTAATGAATAATGCTTCTTCATGAAAAGATTTACCTCTACGTGAAGCAATGTTACAATGCGGTAAATTATTCTCTTTTAAAATTGGTGGTTCATCTGGACAATTATTTGCTATTTCCTTAATGAGGATTGGTGACACTTTAAGTAACGCAAAAGAAATTAATAATAAATCATTAGCTGATGCTTTAGAGAATGCTAAGAATGGTATTCAAAAACTTGGTGGTGCTAAACCTGGTGAGAAAACTTTAATTGACGCTATGATTCCAGCATACGAAGCTTTAAGAAATTCCACCTTACACCATTTGGATTTTCATTCAGCATATGAAGGTGCCAAACAAGGTGCAAAAGCCACAGCACAAATGCATGCACTTCGTGGCCGAGCATCATATTTAGGGGATCGTGCATTAGGACATATGGATGCCGGAAGTAATGCGATTGTTTTAATTTTTGAAGCATTATTGGGATAACACACAAAACAAAATCATGGCCTTGAGGAGAGAACTCGCAGCCATGATTTTTTAATAGTCAATTTATTTCTTAGGAGGTTCTTGTTGGCCTTTTTGGAAGTCTTTAGCAAATTGTTGTGCCATTGCTTCAATTTGATCAATCTTTGTTTTTAGCTCGTCTCATTTTTCATCTTTCAAGAGTGCTTTCATTTCATCGATTTCTTTTTGAGCTTTTTCTTTTTGTTCAGCTGGCATATCTTTAGATTTTTCATCTTTCAAAGATTCTTCAAATTGATGAATGAGTGATTCAGCACGATATCTAGTTTCAGATTGTGATTTAATTTTTTCATCTTTTTCTTTATTTTCTTCAGCTTCTTTTACCATACGGCTAATTTCAGCTTCGGAAAGATTAGAAGAACCTTTAATGGTGATGGTGTTTTCTTTATTGGTCTTTAAATCTTTTGCAGTAACGTTCATAATGCCATTAGCATCAATATTAAAGGTGATTTCAATTTGTGGAACACCACGAGGGGCAGGATCAATGCCACTTAAAGCAAAGTTACCTAATGATTTGTTATCACGAGCCATTGGTCTTTCACCTTGCACTACATGAACATCAACAGCTGGTTGGTTATCTGCAGCCGTTGAGAAAATTTGTGATTTGCTTACTGGAATAGTGGTGTTTCTCTTGATTAGAGGAGTAGCCACACCACCTAATGTCTCAATGGAAAGTGATAGTGGGGTAACATCCAATAATAAAATGTTATCAACATCACCAGTCAATACACCACCTTGAACGGCAGCACCCATCGCCACTACTTCATCAGGGTTGATTGTTCTATTAGGTTCTTTCTTAGTTAATTTTTTAACTAATTCATAAACCATTGGCATTCTTGTGGAACCACCAACTAGCAATACTTGGTTAATTTCATTTAGAGAAAGTTTAGATTCTTTAATAGCATCTTCTACTGGTTTTTTAGTTCTTTCTAATAAATCAGCAGTTAATTTTTCAAATTGACCACGAGTTAATTTTTTTTGTACATTTAATGGTCCGTTCTCAGTCATAGAAAGGTAAGGTAATAAAAGTTCAGTTTCTAATTGACCAGATAAATCTATTTTCGCTTTTTCTGCAGCTTCTTTTAATCTTTGCATTGCCATCTTATCTTTAGATAAGTCAATACCATGTTCAGATTTAACATCAGCCACTAATCAATCCATAATTTTTTGATCTCAGTCGTCACCACCCAAACGGTTATCACCACTTGTAGCTAATACTTCAAAAGTTCCACCAGCCATATCTAATAATGAAACATCAAAAGTTCCACCACCCAGGTCATATACTAGAATTTTTTGTTCTTTGTCTAGCTTATCTAATCCATAGGCTAAAGCAGCAGCAGTTGGTTCATTTATAATGCGCTCAACATCTAACCCAGCAATTTTACCAGCATTTTTTGTAGCTTGTCTTTGCGCATCGTTAAAATATGCAGGTACAGTAATAACTGCTTTACTAATTGATCTGCCAACTTTTTCTTCAGCATATTTCTTAATGTATCCAAGAATTTTTGCAGAAATTTCTTCTGGCGTATAAGGTTTGCCACCTAATTCTACTTTGTCAGATGTGCCCATTTTACGTTTAATGGAAGCAATTGAATCCTTGTTAGTAATCATCTGACGTTTTGCAGAATCACCAACAATGAATTCGTTATTCTTAAATGATACAACAGATGGGACCGTTCTTTTTCCTTCTGGTGTTTCTAACACCTTAGGCTTATCACCTTCCATAATAGCAACACATGAATTTGTTGTACCAAGGTCAATACCTAATATTACATTTTTAGCCATATTTTTTCTCCTAATTTGAACTAATATTTTAAATTGTGAAATCATTATAACACATACATTAGCACTTGTCAAGCAAGAGTGCTAAATTATTTATATCTCAACTATAAGTTGTAGTTTTTGTCAACTATACAAACTTATATTTAAAACAGAAGAAGAGGTAATGGTATGAAAAAGAAATGAGCAGTGATATTATCTAGTATTGCGTGTGTGGGGGTTGGAGCTGCTGCAACGGTTTCATCAATACAACAGCAAGATAATAAAACTAATAGTCAAAACACAACTTGCAAATCTAGTGATGGTCTAGATACAAGACAAGCATTTGATTTAGGACATAAATCTTGGACGAAAGCTAGATTAGATGATGCAGAATTTACGACATCTGATAATCTTAGCCATTTTGATTACAACTTTATTGTGCAAAAAGATATCTATTTAATTCAATACGATAATAGTTTTGCTAGTGGTTGACGCAAAGACTCGTGAGCATCATTAAGAGAAGCTGCATTAGGGGATAGTAAAATTAGCACAGATGGTCGTCCGTTATTAACAAATATTAAATTTGGCCTTGGTACAATTAATTCTTCTAATCTATTAGAATTCGGTTCTGTGTATTACAAGAATTGTGTACCACTTGAACAATTTTGGAATAACATCACTCAACCAACATATGCAATTAATGATGACTTGTGAGACAAAAATAATAGTAATGAAGATTTAACTAATTCATTAGCGGGGAATAGTTTTACTTGAAAAACAGATGAGTTCTATCCAAATATATTCACCTCCAAATTTCATGCACACTTTAGCATGAATTATAAAATTGACGATGGCAAAAGTATTTTTGACATTGTTCAAGTTATGAAAGATAGTAGTGGTATCTACAATTTAAGAATAGATCCAAGCAATGATTTTACCTTTAGACTATCAGTAACTTTAAACACACATTATGACGGATATTGAGATGAACCACATACATGAAATGATTTTTATAGTGGTGATGACACAACTGCTGAAAAACCAATTACAGATTTATTAAATAGTACCAACACTAGCCAAGCACAACAAATTGCTGGTATGGTTAATTCCAAATTGCTTATTACAGATGATGAAAAAAATTATTTCTATAACAATCAACAAGCAGTTAAAGAAATCATACCATTGGATGAAAAGCATCTGAGCTTTCAAAGATTCGATGGTGAATATGTAAAAAATAGGCCCCAAGGGGATGATTTGTTGACATTCCTACAAACAAATAAAGCCACGGTATCGTGCTCTGGTAGTTTGTTTGATAAGCCGCAAGATCCTGAAATTGATTTGAGTGGGTACGATTCAAAGGGGGAACCAGCACTACTTATTATTTACAATTCCGATGGTGGGTATCAAGTTGGCAATTATTCAAGCATTAATATTCAATTATTTGGACAAGATGTAGGCTGAAAATTTGGCTACTGGCATTAAAAAGATCTAACTAACATTACAATGAAAAATCAAGAGGACTATATGAAAACAAACAAAATATTAAAAACACTAAAAAACTTTATGCTAATTATCTCATCTGCAACCGTATGCGGTGGTTGCGCTATTGGCATTATTAATGCCGTAAACAATACGACACAAACTATTTCTAGTAGCACAACATTAAATAACAAGAGATCAATAGGCAAGTATGCTCACGATATTTCTAGCGGTGCTAATGTTACGGATGCTAGAATTGATGACTATGTAAATGCCGTTGCCGATAAATTGCAACTTGAATTGAAATCTGTCTGAACAAAAGATGCTGACATAAAAAAACTTGTGGGTACTTTTAAAACTAATGTTAAATCTTTTAGGATTCAAAAGCAACAAAAACAAGGCAATACATTAACACCAGATACAAATAGTGAAATACTCAACTATGCAAAACAAGAATCTAAAAAATTGGGCGTTAATATTGCTGACTTCAATGATTTTAAGAATCAAACTATTCCGCAAGTTGCACAAACTTTATTAAAGAATGGTGAATCTCAACAATTTGTAGCTGATGTTACTAATGAAATGCTTGATGTGATTTTACCAAATGCTGAGGCTAACTATTATTCAGATGTAGATTTAGGTCTCGCAATTGCTAATGATCAATCTATTCAAGCCTCTGCTAAAAATGAATGTCTACGAATGAATCATGCTTACGGCGACCAACAAGATATTGCAAAACAAGCACAATTAAAAGCTGTGTTATCTTACACTGAAAGTATTCTTAATGACAAATTGACAACAAAGAGTGAAGGGACATTTGTTGGTTTTATGAAAGATTACGCAGCCGATGGAAAATATGACGTTGGAAGTGAAGTTGATGAAAATGATTTACAGTATTTATTTGATTATCAATATGACAAAACAGTTGGTGCTGACTTTAGTGAATATTCATTAGATGACATTCCAACCATAGATGTTACTCTTGGGCAATACGATCAAGATGTCCTTGGCAGAATAACAATAAATCAACCCTTTACTAATTTAGAAGATGCAGCTTCTAGTTATGGGATTGCTGACATATTACCTGGTTACCAAGTGCATGTCAAAATTGATGGGAAAGATGTAACATCTGATTCTCATTATTGCAAATTATCACTTCAATTAGGGGTAGCAACTGATAATGACCCCAAGAATGTTTTATGAAGCGACACCAATCAACAAACTCAAGATGATAACATCTCTGTTAATTTAAAAGTAAGTAAAGCTGAACATTACGACTATATTGCACAGCACACTTATTATCCTGGTTATCAATTTGTAATTAATGATTCAGCTACCGTGCCAAATGAACAAGGTCTTTGGTTCGATACGACAGCTTCACAACGAACGCTTCTAGATCAAATACTCTCTACAGCATATGTAGATTCAAGCACTGGTGATTATGATTTACAAAATCACCCATTAATTTTGAACCCTCATGACTATACTGATATTCCTAAGCCAACATTTGATAGTCAGCAACACACTAATCAAGAATTAGCGTTAGTAGCAACCGATGTTAATACAAACAAAGATAAAGATTCGCTTACAACATCCTGAGCATATGTAGATAGAAATGCTACCATCTATAATTCAGTAGATGATACATATTCAACACAAGATATTGTAGTGAAACGTATTCCATGGATTATCAACGGTACAAATTACGATAGCATCAACATTGCTTACAATATTGATCCTACTATTGGCAACGAAATAGCTTCAGGAACATTAGATGCTGATTTGATTGATGCTTTTGGAACCGCGCAACAATTTTATGCAAACTATAACCTTCCTGAAAATAGCAATACTCGCAATAAAGTAAACGATTTTACTACTGCTGATCTCATACTATCTGATAGTCAAGCTATTGCCGCTACCGCTGTTGCAACATGCAGTATCGCCTTGGGCGTTATGGCAATTTGCACAGTGTCAGTTAAAACTGCTTTAGATGCAGCGATGGCTGCCGCAGCGGCTGCTATGGATGGCTATTATGCATACGAAGTTGTTAAGCAAGCATATGATTGTTCAGTTAGAAAAGATCGTTTTGATTACGAAGATAATTTATTTAAGACTAAAGAGAATAGCGATGCTACTTCTCACGCTTATAACTTGATGTCAAATGATCAGGAATATAAAGATAAATACAATCGTTGTAATCTAAAAGATCTTATTAATGATCCGAGATTAAATTTAAATGACAAAGTCAATGTAGCTAAGAAACTTCACGCTATTAGAGCACAAATGTTTGTTAGCGCACCAACATTAATGGACTTTGAATTTACTAAAGGAATTGACTACACAAACATTTGAAATGATGGAACAGCTAACAAAATTAAGGAATACATTTTCTCTGACAATAAAGTTCTAGATTTCACAAATGATTCTGGTAAAGCTACTGCTGTTCACATGACGACTTGAGTTGGTTATTTAGCAGCCAACGTCTGCGCAATAGTGACTACTTCTTGATATGTAAATTGGAAGGTAAATAAACTTGTAAATGCATTAAGAGAAATTAACAATGCTAATGATGTTGCGATAGGTCCAATGCGTGCCGAAGTACGTCATTTAACTGAGGCTGGTGCCGCTGCTGATGACGGAACGCGACAAGGCCAACGGCTTGCGCAAGTAACAGGTGACATAGCTGGTATTGAAGCAGACACTACTGCAAATGCTGCAAGAATTAGGATTTACGAAGCTAATGTTGTTGCATTTAATGCAAGCTGTGTAACCCAAGGTCTTATCGTTTGTACAGTTGTTGGTACCATCATCGGTATGGGCGCATCTCTTGCACAATTGGTTATGGATAGCTGGTTTGAATAGAAACAAACTTTGAGTAGAGGAAAATATGAAAAGAAACAAAACATCAAGAATATTAAAGAAATATATGTTAATGATTTCTGCTGCAGCAATATGCAGTGGTTGCGCTATTGGTATTATTAATTCTATAAATAATACAACACAAACAATATCTAGCAATAGTGCGACTTTAAATAACAATAGATCAATCGGTAGATATACCCATGATACTTCTAATGGCACTAATATTACAGACACTAGAATTGATGACTACGTAAACGCCGTTGCCGATAAAATGCAACTTGAATTGAAATCTGTCTGAGCAAAAGATGCTGACATAAAAAAACTTGTGGGTACTTTTAAAACCAATGTTAAATCTTTTAAATCACAAAAACAAGGCAATACATTAACACCAGCAACCAATGATGAAATACTTAATTATGTAAAACAAGAATCTAAAAAATTGGGCGTCAATATTGCTGACTTCAATGATTTTAAAAATCAAACCGTTCCGCAAGTTGCGCAAACTTTATTAAAGAATGGTGAATCTCAACAATTTGTAGCCGATGTTACCGATGAAATGCTTGATGTGATTTTACCAAACGCTGAAGCTAACTATTATTCAGATGTGGATTTGGGTTTAGCAATAGCTAATGACCCATCTATTCAAGCCTCTGCTAAAAATGAATGTCTTCAAATGAATCGTGCTTACGGTAATCAACAAGATATTGCAAAACAAGCACAATTAAAAGCTGTGTTAACTTATGCTGAAAATATCCTTAATGAAAAACTAACGACCAAAGATGATGGGATATTCGTTGGTTTTATGAAAGATTACACAGCCAATGGAAAATATGATGTTGGAAGTGAAGTTGACGAAAATGATTTGCAGTATTTATTTGATTATCAATATGACAAAACAGTCGGAGCAGATTTTAGTGAATATTTATTAGACGATATTCCAGCTATTGATGCTACTCTTGGACAATATGACCAAGATGTTCTTAGCAGAATAACTGTCAATCAATCATTTACCAGTCTAGAAGATGCTGCTTCTAGTTACGGGATTGCTGATGTATTACCAGGTTATCAATTACATGTCAAAATTGATGGTAAAAATGTTACTGCTGATTCTCATATATGTAAGTTATCACTTCAATTAGGAGTAGCAACCGATAATAACCCCAAAAATGTTTTATGAAGCGACACCAATCAGCAAACTCAAGATGATGATATTACAGTTAATTTAAAAGTGAACCAAACTGAATATTACAATTACATTGCGCAACATACTTATTATTCTGGCTATCAATTCACAATTAATAATTCAGCTACTGTGCCAAACGAACAAGGACTTTGGTTTGATGCATCAGCTTCACAACGCACGCTTCTAGATCAAATACTCTCTACAGCATATTTAGATTCAAGCACCGGTGATTATGATTTACAAAATCACCCGTTAATTTTGAATCCCAATGACTATATCGATATTCCTAAGCCAACATTTGATAGTCAACAACATACTAATCAAGAATTAGCGTTAGTGGCAGTTGATGTAAATACCAATAAAGATATGGATTCACTTGCGGCATCTTGAGCATATGTAGATAGAAATGCTACGATTTACAACTCTATAGATGGCACAGATTCAACACAAGATATAGTTGTGAAATATATCCCATGAATTATCAATGGTACTAATTATGATAGCATCAACATTGCTTACAATATTGATCCTACTATTGGTAATGAAATAGCTTCAGGAACATTAGATGCTGATTTGATTGATGCTTTTGGAACTGCGCAACAATTTTATGCAAACTATGATCTTGTTGAAAATAAAACTATGCGCCAAAAAACAAATGATTTTCTTATCACTGATTTGGTGCTTTCCGATAGTCAAGCAGTGGCTGCAGCCGCTGTTGCAACATGCAGCATCGCCTTAGGCGTGTTAGCAATTTGTACAATATCCCCCAAAACGGCTTTAGATGCAGCAATGTCTGCTGCAGCCGCTACCTTAGATGGGTACTATGCTTCTGAAGTGATTAAACAAGCATATGATTGTAATGATAGAAAAAAACGCTTTGATTATGAAGACGACTTATTTAAGGTTCAAGAAAATAGTGACTCTGTTTCTAGTGCTTATAACTTGATGTCCAATGATCAAGAATATAAAGACAAATACAACCGTTGTAATCTAAAAGATTTAATAAATGATCCAAGATTAAATTTAAATGACAAGGTAAATGTGGCTAAGAAGCTTCATGTTATTAGAGCAAAAATGTTTAATGACGCTCCCAAATTACTGGACTTTGAATTTACTCTAGGCATTAACTATACAAATGTTTGAACAGATGAGACTGCTAAAGATATTAAAGATTATATTTTCTCTGACAATCGAGTATTAGATTTTACAAAAGATTCTACAGGCAGAATTGTTGAAGATGTATTTCTTTGAGCCGGGCACTTAGCTGCTAATGCTTGAGGAATATTTGGTAACGGATTTTTTGTGAAATGGAACAATAATCGTCTATTGACAAAACTTGAAGCAACTGTTCAAGATATGGATCAAAGGCTTCAACAAATGGCAAATCATAGATTAGCACATGATCCATTTGATAGAAATTTCTCTAGAGCAGAAAATGCTTTAGGGGTAGAAAGAGTGCACGCAATTAGTGAAAACGCAACCGTAAGAGGGAGAGTACGTATTTTTAATGCTAGTTGTGTAGTTCAAGGGTTAATTGTGTGTGCAACAGTATGCTCAATTATTGATATAGCGATATCTCTCGCAGAAATGGTTATGGACACATGATATGACAAATAGTAAATTAAAAAATACATCAAAAATTGTTAAAGAAAGATTGTTATTCTTCTTTTCCTCACCTAAAAATAAAAAGAAACGCATTATTTTGTGGAGCTTATTAGGTGCTCTAGCGGCTGGTGGTATTGCAGTTGGTTTAGGAGTAGGCCTTAGCCAATGTCATCCTTCATCAACTAATATTAACACAATGATTGGTTCAACAGATTTAGACTATGTTTCTAGTAATGATGACGATGCAATAATCTCAGCTATTAATAGTAAAAATAATACTAGTTTCTCTTCTGATGATTTAAGTGTTACAAACAAAACCAATACTTCAGCAACAGTAATCGGCAGAGGTCAATATCAAGGAAGTATAGATATCACATTCCAGATTTCAACTGATATTAACACACTAGTCACTGTAACTAATCTTGACTATATAGTAGACAATAATAACAATACACTTGTCGATTCTATTAATTTAAAAAATGGTACAACATTTACTACAAGTGATTTAAGTTTTGCTAATAAAACCGACACTTCAGCAATAGCAACTGGTCAAGGCAAATATCAAGGTCATGTAAATATTACATTTGGAATTACTACCGATATCAATACGATGATTACTGTAACTAACCTTGGTTACATAGTCAATAATAATGATGACACTTTAATTACTAGTATAAATACTAAAAATGGTACAAATTTTGTCACAGGTGATTTAAATTTTACGAACACAGACATTACATCGGTGACTGTAATAGGACAAAATAAATATTGTGGGACATTAAGCTTAACATTTGAAATCTCAAGTGATATCAATGGATTAATTACAACAAGTAATCTTGGTTATGTGATTGACAATAATGACAATACATTAATTGATGTTATTAATATTAAGAACGGTACAAATTTTGATAGCAATGATTTAATTTTTACTAATAAAACCAATGTTTCGGTTGCAGTAGCTGGTCAAGGTAAATACCAAGGTAGCATAAACCTTACATTTGTAATTTCAACCGACATCAACACGCTTATTAAAACTTCTAACCTTGGTTACATGGTTGATAATGACGATAATACATTAATTACTACTATCAATACTAAAAATAACACTAATTTTACTCTCGGTGATTTGACATTCACTAATAAAACAACTACATCGGTAGTGGCGACTGGACAAAATCAATATCGTGGCACTTTGAATTTAACATTTGAAATTTCTGCGAATATTAATACATTAATTACCACGACCGATATTGGCTATATAGCAAACGACGACGATAGTACATTAATTAGTTCTATAAACATTAAAAACGGTACAACTTTTGTTGCTGGCGATCTAGCTTTCACAAATAAAACTGCTACATTAGTAACGGTAACTGGTCAAAGTAAATACCAAGGTAGTGTAGATCTTACATTTGTAATTTCAGCAGATATTAGTGTGTTGATTTCTATAACCGACCTTGGCTACATAGTTAATAATGATGATGATACATTAATTAATTCTATCAATACCAAAAATGGTACAACATTTACCACAAATGATTTAATCTTTACAAGCAAGACAACTACATCTGCAACGGTAACTGGTCAAGGTAAATATCAAGGGACTAAAAATCTTACATTTGTGATTTCTACTGATATTAGTACGTTAATTACCACAACTGATCTTGGGTCTATGGCTAATAATGATGACGATACATTAATCACCAGTATAAATGCTAAAAACGGTACAACATTTGTTGCAAGCGATCTAGCTTTCGCAAATAAAACTACTACATCAGTAATCGCAACAGGCCTAGATAAATATCAAGGCACTGTATCGCTATCATTTAATATAGTAGTTGCACCATACAAACTAGATGGAACAAATTGGCAAGGATACACTGCTGGTCAAATTGAATATTACAATCTTGATGAAACAAAAGGTACATATACAATCGCTATGAATAATCAAGGTAGATTAAATGATTATTCTGCTGTAAATTTAGTGATTCCTTCATTGGTATCTGATAGCAATGGTTTAGTATATAAAGTGGAAATTGGGAACCTTGCATTCTTTGGTTCATCTAGCAACATTTCTGGGAGTTTAACTATTTCAAACGGTATAACCCATATTGGTACAAGTGCATTTCAAAATTGTAATCTCTTGACAGGCAATCTTTTAATTCCAGATACTATAAAAACTATTGGTAATTCAGCATTTAAAGGATGCACTAGTTTAATATATTATGAAGAAAACAATATAAACTATTCTGTAACCGATGCAACACATACACACAAATGGTGCTTTGGTGAGTCTAATAGTAGTGCTATTACAGATTTAACATTAAGTACTGGAACATACGGAATAGCTGATTATGCATTTAATGACAATACCAATATTTCTGGTGCATTGACTATTGACAATGATTTAAAAATTATTGGTACATCAGCATTCTTTGGATGTAATGGAATTACCACTTTATATTTAAATTGAATTGATATGAGCGATCGCTTTGCTGGGGAGGATGCATTCGCATCATGAAACAACACTACCACTCATTATGTTTATGTGGCTATTACATCAACGATTGTTCTATCTGACTTGAAAGGACTCAATAACCATTGATCTATTCAACAAACAACAGATATTAACACATTAATTACACTTACGGATCTTGGTGTACTATTGGACAATAACGATAGCACATTAGTTGCAGCCATCAATGCACAAAATGGTACTCATTTTGTGGTTGGAGATTTAGAATTTACAAATAAAACTACCACATCAGTAGACGCCACTGGCAAAGGTATGTACCAAGGAACGATAACCATATCATTCATAATTTGACATAGTTAACATTGACCTATACCTAATTCTCACATTGTAATAATTTTTTATATAATAACTACCACTCAATTAAGGACAATTATGGCTAACGAAAAAATCATATCAGCAATTAAAAAAGCAGCACACGACGCAGGAATAAAATTATCACTTGATCCTTATACATTTGATTCCACTCTCAAATCATTAAATGTTGACTCATTAAACGCAATGAGCATTATTATCAATGCTGAGAAAACTCTTAATGTGCGTTTACCAGATGAAGATCTCGCTAATCTTAAAACATTAGGTGACTTAATTCGCTCATTTGAAAAACTAGTGAAATAACTAACACTACCGCATAATATAATACATTCACTAACGTTTAGGAGTGTAGTTCAATCGGTAGAACAGCGGTCTTCAAAACCGCCTGTTGTGGGTTCAAGTCCTGCCACTCCTGCCAATCAGAAAAATATCGTCAAAACGATATTTTTTTGTTAATGACTATGAATAGGAAGTTTTATTTATAATATTGAGATGGTTTATCACATTATTTATAACCCCGTAGCAGGACACGGTTTAAGTACAAAAAATTGAATGCTTATCCGTGAGTTTTTAAAGAATATCGACTTTAAATATGAACTACATGAAACGAAATCTGAAGGTCATGCCGAAGTAATTACTAGATTTTTAACTAGTAAGACAAATCAAATCACAATCATTTGTCTTGGCGGTGATGGAACATTATCAGAAGTAGTTAATGGCATTGAACATTTTGAAAACGTGACTTTAGGTTGTGTTCCGTGTGGATCTGGTAATGATTTTGCATTGGCTACTAAAATACCGTTACATGATCCAATTGCAGCAATTAAATTTATTATTACCAATACATCTAGACAAATTAACTTTATTGATATTAATGGTAAACGTTGTATCAATGTTTGTGGTTTCGGTCTAGACACTGAAGTTTTGAAGCTGTATTACAAGATGAAGGGTATCCCAAATAAAATGCGATACAATTTGGCTACGATCATTAAAACTTTATTTTTTAAGTGACACAATAGCGAAGTACGTGTTGATGGTGGGCCATGGACTACGCTTACAACATTAATGTTGACAATTGGTAATGGTATGGCAATTGGTGGTGGTATTAAAATGTGCCCACTAGCAAAAATTGATGACGATTATTTAGATTTTACTTGCATTAACAAATTTCCTCGCATTAAGGTTATGTGAGCACTAAAAAAAGCAATGGATGGTAAAGTTTTAAAACTCAGATTTGCCAAAAGTGTAAAATGCAAATCATTAGAAATTAAAATTCCTAATAAAACTTACCAACGCGATGGCATCATTGTGCAAGGCGAATCATTAATGAAAATTAGTTTAGCTAAAGAAAAAATAAACTTCATTGGATAAACACTATCTATATTTTTTGTTCTATACATATTTTTTACTATATGTATAATTAATAATTATGAAAAAAAATATATTAAAAACATTTCTTATAGCAGCCCCACTACTTGGAGCAATGACGGTTATACCTTTAATCACTAGTTGTGCAAATGCTGAACCAGAAGTAAGAAAACTATATAAAGAGACAGGGGCAGATTTTTGCAACTATGTTGAATCAGACGATTTTTATAATGAATGTGTCGGTAATAACACGGCGCATAAAGATTACTCTGGTGTTGTCCCTACCGATACAAAAATGTGCGATGAAGTGTCTGCGTCATTAACTGCTGCTAATTTAATGTACCTTATGTGCTTTGATTTAATTAATGACAATTTTGGTGGAGAAACCAAAACTTCTAGTGGGGGGTCAGCATTTTCTTTGATTTCTATCAAAAATAGTGATAATACTTTTGAGGTAAAAGAATATTGAACTGAGGCTGGTGAGACCCCTTCTGATCCTATAGCTCATAGAGAATTTTTAACCCCTACTCCTATTAAAATAAAAATTAAATCAATCGGTTGGGATGCAAATTTATCATACTTACAACTAGTGCTAGGCACAACAACAGGTAATGCCGATTTAGTGAAAATATCTATTTATGACAACGGCGCTAGCACTCGTGAAACAAGATCTGAATTTACTTACAACATTCCTATGTATATTATTCAACAAATGTTTCCTGGATATTCGTGACCACCAATACCACCACCCCCGGCATAGTAACTAGATGAAATTTAATAAACCATTTAAAATTGTATTAACAACATCACTTCTCACATGTGGTTCATTAGCAATGGTCACATCTGCGACTTCTTGTGTGTCTTTATCAAGTTATCAACAAATTGATATTGCTGATCCACTTATACAAAAAAGTCCGTATAACTGATATCAAAGTACAGTAAATGGTCACAATGTTTGCACAACCCAACCAGGTGGTGCATACCTCCAAGTTGATTTCACCGGTACTACCATTGGTTTAAATGCTTATTGTAGTTCGTCATTTCCAGCTCGTATATTATTAACATGTTATATTGATGGGTCATCTGTTGGAATTTCTAAAACACTAGATGAACAATTGGGTAATATATTAATATTTACAGACAAGTTAAGTAATGATGAGGTTCATCACGCCAAAATTGTTGTTTCTAGTATTGCCGATACAAACGATTCTTGAAAATGAGCAGATTCTATAAATATATTAGATATATTAATTCAAAAAAATAAACAATTACAACCTATAGTATCATCTAGTAAAAAAGTATTAATATATGGTGATTCATATGTAGAAGCCAATTATGCTGGCGCTGAGCATGAACCATTTGCACAAATCGCTACTAAATTACAATATCAGTATGGACAAGTTGGGTTAGGTGGTGAAACCTTACGTGGCATTGTAGGAGCACCGAAGTTTTTTGATTCTACTAATCTTAACCCCTACACAAACAACCACACAGGTTGGAATAATTATTACGACAATAATGATTGTGGGAGGTGAGATCCAGATAATCAAAATTACTTTAGTGGTGCGCCAGATTTCATTGTTAATAATGTTGGGTACAATGATGCTTTATTTTCTAATGATGCAGACGCTGAAACAGATGCTTCGTCTGCAGCGTCACAATATGCGGCTTGAGTTGATTACATGCTTGGTATGACTGCACTAAACGATACAAAATTATTTTTGGTAATGCCGTATCGTTTTGATTGTCAATCTACTAGGGTAGGGTTTTGACATGCTTGACATGAAGCGTTTGAAACTACATTTTTTGAAAAGCGAAATTCTTATAAAGATAATGTTTTTATATTGGATTTGGGTCCAACGGCAGATTGAGTAATTAGTAGAACTAGTATTAATGATTCAACACCATCAGTAGCAACTTATAATTGATTAGAAGCAGCAATTGAAAATCTTGCATTAAATCCTTTTGCGCCAACAGATGCTACACCATCTGCACCAAATAATCCAGCAACACTAGGATGGACACCAAACCCTGATAAGAGACAATATGGGATTATTCCTATTGTTACAAATTGACAAGCACGTTATAGAGTTAGTGGCAATGAAGAATGAGAGTATGAAGATTTAGTTGGATATAGTGCTTCTAGTATTGCAACTCCTACATTGTCAACTGGCACTTATGACTTTCAAATTGGTGCAATAAACGAGTTGTCTAATATTACATCTTGGTCTGAAACCAATCAATTTATCATTACTTAATATGAAGAAATTGGAATTCAAAAATAATTACCATACTCACACTGTTTATTGTCATCATGCAAAAAACACTGTAGAAGAAAACATTAAAGCAGCGATTAAGTTTGGCTACAAAACACTTGGTTTTAGCGAACACGCTCCATTAAAAGTACATCGTAACTTTCGTTTAAATTTATCAGAAGTAGACGATTACATCCATGAAGTTAGAACACTTGGTAAACTCTATCAAAAGAAAATTCATGTTCTAGTAGGTTTTGAAGCTGAATACCATCGCAGTCAATATAAATTTTATAAAAAACTTCGTGATAAAGTTGATTACATGATTTTAGGGAATCACAATATAGGTAATCCACATTTATCCAAAGATCTTAAAGGATTAAACGCTTTTGATTTAGAGCAATATGGTGAGCAATTAGAAGATGCTTGTAAAAGTGGGTTATTCTCTGCAATTGCTCACCCTGATTATGCTTACGCTTTTTATCATAGTTGAGATGAAGATGCTATTCAACTAGCCAACCTCATAATAGACTGTTCCTTAAAATATGACATTCCATTAGGTTTTAACATTAATGGCATAGCAACCAAAAAAAGATTAATGGATTACCCCAATGATTATTTTTGACCAATGGTTGCTTCTACAAAATGTAAAGTCTTAATTGAAGCAGATGCTCACGACATTAAAACTATGGCAAAGCCATCAGTTGAAAAAGCTTTCGCTTTAATTAGAAAATGAGACTTAGTTAAGAACGTAACGCCTAAATTAGTGATAAAATAATTAAATGTACGTGAGAGAGTATATTAAAAAACATTTGTTGCTATTATTAGCAATGTTAATTAATTTTTTAATCGTTCTAGTATTTATCGTTTGGTTTATTGATGACATAGTTGAATTTAACGATACATATATCCCTTGACTTCTAATCATTTTTGGCGGGATATTTATTACTAATTTAACATTGATATTAATAATAAGTTTGAGAAAAGTGTATACCAAAAATGTTTATGTGGCTACTATGGCAATTTGTATTTTCCATTGCGTGATACTTGTTGGACTACCAACTGGTATTTTATTTTTATGTGACGCCGTGAAGCGACACCATCATTTAGTTGTTAAACAAGGCATAGTGATGGTCATCTCGATGGTAATAGTTTTACCATTTATAGCAGCAACAGCTTATGTTTGAGCGATGCCAACACCGTGACAACCAGATTATTTTAATGATGAAACTGGCGGCAAAAATATTGACCCAACAGAATGGATGAAATATTTAAATGATGCAGAGTCAATTAATCAAGTTTCTATTCCTAAAACACATGATTCATTGACACGCTATATGGATGAAGTGCCGTGAATCCAATATGGTTTTAGAACGGGTAATATAAATAATGGATGATCTCAAACTCAAGGGTACACTTTATTAGAGCAGCTAGAGGGGGGGGGTTAGGGGTTTTGACTTGAGATTCGATAAACATGGTTGAGGTTTCCACGGGTCTGAAACCATTGATAATAGACAATTTGTACATGCTTATTGTATGAACGAAAATGGTACTCATATTACTTATTTGGAAGCTATGGATACAATTGCATCATTTATAGTTACTCATCCATCAGAATTTGTTATAGCAAATGCTAGTATGAACTATAATGGCGAGCCTTATCTTAATGCAGGACTTGACGATGCCACTATAAACAATAAGTATCGTGCTTCGCCATACAATTTAGATTACGACATTATTCCTTCAATAGGCTATTTAGAACCTAATGTTGGTCAATTACGAGGGCGCGTTATTAAAAGCGTAAGTGGTTTTCCATCCGTTCCAAACCCAATACCTAGACATAGTTGGAATACGACAATGCTTGGAGCATATAAAATTTGAAGTGAAATTAATTTAGTGCTATCAAACCAAGACGTTAAAAATGCAATTTTAGAAGGCGGAGAGTATACAGAAAGTCTTAATTTCGTTGGTTGAAATATTTCTAATTTAAGAAATAATCCCCGTCAAGTCGCACGCTTTATAAACAATTTGGTCATTGGTAAATTGAAAAAATTTCAACTCGATTCCAACGAAATAATTGGATGGTGAAATTTTGACACAGATTATGGTGACTTAGAACCTGATCACAATATTGCGGCCGCCATTTATCTAGTGAATAACTTCCCAAGTTTATCGTAGATATTATTAAATCTCAATACCTTTTTTAAATTGTGAGTTATATAAGTTTGCATAGAATCCATTTGTTTTTAATAATTCATCATGTTTACCACGTTCGACAATTTCACCCTTGTTAATAACTAGAATTAAATCGGCATTCTTGATAGTTGATAAACGGTGAGCAATCACAAACGAAGTACGATCTTTCATTAAATCAGTCATACCGTGCTGGATTTCCAATTCAGTTTTCGTATCAATTGATGATGTTGCTTCATCAAGGATGACGATTTTGGAATTTGATAAGAAGGCGCGAGCAATCGCTAATAACTGACGTTGCCCCTGAGATAAGTTATTACCATTGTCATCTAATACCGTATCGTAACCCTTTGGTAATTGCATAATGAAGTTATGAGCGCGAGCTAATTTAGCGGCGTTAATTACTTCTTCCTTGGTTGCATCTAAACGCCCATAACGAATATTTTCAAATATGGAATTACTAAATAGATATGTATCTTGTAGTACCATCGTAATATTCTTTCTTAGACTTTCTCTTTTAATTTTAGATAAAGACACGCCATCAATTTTTAAATCACCACTGGTAATATCGTAGAACTTGGTAATTAAGTTTACAATCGTTGTTTTACCAGCACCAGTTGGCCCAACAAGGGCTACCATTTGTTGCGGTTTGACAAAGAAATTAATGTCTTTTAGAACAGGTTTATCTTTGACATATTCAAAGTTCAAATTTTCAGCTTCTACTAAACCGTAAACTTCTTGTAAGTCTTGGGCATCTGGTGCATCCTCTTCATTTGGTTCATTTAAAACTTCTAAAACACGTTCAGCTGATGCTAAGGCTAAGAAAATGGAACCTAATGCCGCAACTAATTGGTTAATTGGGTTATTTAAGTTACGCGCAAATAAAGTAAAGGTAATTAATAGCGTTACTTTTTTAATCATTTCAATTTCCACTGTTGGAATAAGCGGATACTTATCAATCCAACTTGGTGGATCGAAATGGATTAAACCTCAATTAATATTAATTCATCCATTACCATCGCTACCACCTTTAAACATACCATAAGCACCAATGGCTGCTAATACAACAAACGACATGTTGTTCATAAAGATGTTGATAGGCATTAACATGTTGGTGGTTGCCTGTGCCACGATAGAATTTCTAGTTAGTTCTTGATTTAATTTCTTAAACTCTTCACTAGATGTATCTTTCATTTTGAACAAGGAAATAATTTTTAAACCAGAGATATGCTCTTCAATGAACCCATTGATAACGCCTAAACTCTTTTGTTGTTTGCCAAAGAATGGTTTCACCTTTTTCATGATTGTAATGTTGATCGCCATAAATATTGGGATGAGTACAATTGCAAAAATCGCCAATACCGGGTTAATAAAGAACATTGTAACTAGCATTGCTACAATCATGAATGACCAATAAACCATATTCCCTAAGTTTTGCGATAATGCTTGACCAATATTATCCACGTCATTGATAGAACGACTCATAATGTCACCAGATGGAATGCGGTCAAAATAACTAATTGGCATCCTATTCAGTTTAGTGAAAACAGCGTCTCTTAATGAGTAACTGCCACTTTCAGACATTTTTAATAAGATATATGATTCCAACCAGTTAAACCCATTGGCTATTAGATAAACCGTAATTAGTCCAACACATCATCAAATAAATGAAATTAATCCAAACAAATTATAGTTAATATGTCCTGTAATAGGGTCAGCAGTTAATGGAATAATAGCTGAAGGAATAATAAATTGTGAATAAACATAGCCGTTAATAATAATGCCAGCCACAGCAGCACACGCCCCAATGAACGCTAAAACAATAGCGACAATAAATAATTTTTTATAGTTACGATAATAAAAAGCTAATTCACGAAGCGTCTTCTTGAAATTTTTTGGTTTTCCGCCGATTTTACCGACGCTTCTTGGTCCTAGTGGTGGCATACTACTCCATTCCTTCTTTTCCTAATTGTGAATCAACAATTTGACGATATACATCGCTAACTTTCACTAGTTCTTGATGAGACCCTTGTGCAATGATTTTACCATTTTCTAAAACTAATATTTTGTCTGCGTGTTTTACAGATGAAATTCGTTGGCTAATAATTAGTGTAGTCGTGTTCTTGAAATTGCTTTGAAGATTTTCTTGGACACGAGATTCGGTAATTAGATCCAAAGCACTAGTTGTATCATCCAAAACTAGAATATTTGGTTTCTTGATTAATGTTCTTGCCAATGAAATACGTTGTTTTTGTCCACCTGAGTAATTGCGTCCTCTTTGTTCAACTTCACTTTCTAACTGTAGTGGCATTGCTTCAATAAAATCTCAAGCACAAGCATTAGTGCATGCTTCAATCATTTCCTCTTTAGTGGCATCTTGTTTGCCAAATTTTAGATTACTTGCAATAGTGCCAGCAAACAATACTGATTCTTGTAAGACAACACCAACAATACCGTTTAATTGGTTTGTACTTGCATCTTTAATATTCACGCCACCAATAGTAATAGAACCACTAGTCACATCGTAGAATCTTGGAATTAAACTTGCAATTGTTGATTTACCCGAACCTGTTCCACCAATAATCCCCAAAGTAGTGCCACTCTCTACTTCAAAGTTGACATCATCTAAAACATTAGATTCAGATGTAGTGGAATATTTGAAATTCACATGTTCAAACTTTAGCGAGTAATTATTAGGAATGGTAACTGGTGTTTTTGAATCGACAATTGATGAGTTAGTATCTAACACTTCGTTAATACGCTTTATGGACGCCATAGTTCTTGTTGAGTTTACTATTACCATGACAGCAATCATCGCTGAGAATAATACAATGATGATCAATTGAGTGAATGCAAAGATACCAGCATTAATTGAAGGGTGAGAGTCCGAATGAACAAACTGTGCTCCTGCGACAATCAAGATGATGACAATACCAGCATTTAAGATAAAGGTAATAATGGACATGATTGGTAACATTAAAGCCTGACCACGAATATTTAATCGTTTCAATTCTTTATTTTCAGTTTCATAGCGTTCGTGTTGATTATTTTGAATGTTAAATGCTTTTACAACTCTTGCGCCTAAAATGTTTTCTCGCATTATTGCATTAGTACCATCTAATTTCTTTTGTGCCTTACTAAAGATTGGTATTACTCTTGAACCAATAATACCCACAACTAGTAACATTACGACCACAATACCAATGGTAATGCATCCGTATGTGGTATTTCCCATTGGCGGGGTGAAGGCACTAATTAAACTAATTACAATGGTTACTGGCGCCCTGAATAGCATTGTTAGGATCATTTGTAAATTAATTTGATGCTTTTGTACATCGTTAGATAAACGTGTAATTAACGAGGCAGTGGATAACTTATCAACTTCACAAAAAGAATATGTTTGAATCTTTCCAAACATTCCGTTTCTTGTGTTCATCGCAGCATATAGAGCAGCGGCAGAACCTAGAAACGAACCAGCTAGCCCAACTGATAAACTGCATGTAGCATAGATAGCCATCATAATGATGGCTGGTCAAAATGCATATAAGGCAGGACCATCCATTGGAGACATCGTAGATATATCAAAAATTTGGTGGTATGTTGCTCAATTTAGTTGTTCATAAATGCCGGAAGCATCTTTACCTCATCATACTCCATTGCTTAACGAAGTAATAGCATCATTTAAAAAAGTGGGTTGACTTGCATCAAAATATGCCGCACCCATGACACAAATAACACCAATGATGGTGAATATTAATGCTTTACCTCTTATAAATTTTGCTAATTTAAACATTTTTTATTTAATTTCTTTAATATCTTTGGTAGCGATGTCAGCTATTTTATTTAAAATATTGATGAACTCATCGGCTTCTTGTTTGGTAAGTTTATCAAATATATGATTAATTCTCTCACCTAATTGACCTAAACGACTTTTCATTTCTTTCATACCAGCCTTGGTAATAGAGACATAAACTTTTCTTCGGTCAGTCTTGGAATTAACTCGTTCAACAAATCCTTTTTTCTCTAGTATTTTCAACGCAGAAGCCACACGAGCACTAGTCATGTGACATGATCTTGCTATATCTGATGGCATTATCTTATCACCGTCTAACATTACATGATGATGTCCGCTACAATGGTGTGGGGCAATGTGATGGTGTCCGTGTTCATGGTTTGGACGTGCTAAGAAATGCAAAATTTGATTCTCCCCCCCCATTTGTGTCATGGATGCGGTTTTCATCGCTTTCTTTATTTTGAAAAAAGGCACAATTAATTGTCTAAACCTTTTATCCATTTTGAATATGTTGATCATAATCTCCGATTTACTAACGATGTTAATATCTAATAGTGTTAGTAATTTTATGCATAAAATAGAATTTTGTCAAGTGATTTAATAAAATACTAATAAAAGAACATATATGTATAATTTATTCATGACTCAATCTAAACATATTAAAGAGAGAATAAACTATAAAAAGAAGGGATTAAAAGCACCTAGTAAACCACGAAATTACATAGTTGTTGTTGAAAAACACAACAATGTACTAGCTGTTGGAATTACTACTGTCGTTTTTCTTGCTTTATTAGCTATAGCTAGTTCTATTCCAATAACTTGACAATGGTTCTGAGATAATCCAGAATTTGGAGAATGGAGATTTACACCGATTCCTGATATGGATCCTGCAATAGTTGCTGTTACTTGTTGGTCATCAGCCTGTGCTTTTGCAACAATATCATTAGTTTTGTCCTTGGTTTTTTCTGTAAAACTTATTCACACTAATGGTAATGTTGCTGCAAGAATAATTGTAGCTTTCTTGATTGTTTTTTCGGTATTATCAGTTTTGGCGGCATTAGGTGATTGAATTCCATTTATTCTAACGAATGGGTGAAATCATAATCCAGATGACCAATCCCATCTCATTTTTAATAATTGACATTGACTAGGCTTTATTCCACTAGCTGCATTTCTTTTAGCCATACCATGTTGTGTGCTCGCAAGACACGGAATTAAGCCTCCCAAGAATAGTAAAGTAGTTTATACTCGTAGATAGTAAACATATTAGATGCTTTTATGATAGGTTTCTAAATCAGCTATTCTCTACATATAATTATTAAAATTTTCGGAGAACAATATGAGTATCATTGAAACACTAAAACAAAAATTAATAAATTCATCTAAAAAACCAACGATCGTTTATGCAGAAGGTTGAAATGTAGATATTCAAGCTGCCGCTAGAGAAGTAGCTAGCAATAACACAATTAAACCCTTCCTAATTTTTCATAAACAATCAGAAGTTCCTTCGAACTTTAATTTACCGCATATCGTTATTGAGTCTGCTGATTTATCTACATACTCTAAGCTGTTATTTGAATTAAGAAAAGCAAAAGGATTAACAGAAGAACAAGCTCAATCGTTAGTAAAAGAGCCTAATTTCTTAGCGTCATTAATTGTTAAGTCAGGTGATGCTGACGGTGAAATATGTGGCATTGACTACACCACTAAAGATACTCTTAAACCAGCTTTACAAATCATTAAAACAGCTCCTGGTGCTAAATTAGTAACTAGTGCTTTCATTTTAGAAAAAGGTGATGCTAAATATGTCTGTGGTGATTGTGCAATTAATCTCTATCCTAATAGTGATGAGTTAGCTAACATTACTAAAATGATTTCATTATTTGCCAAACATACAGCCGGATTTAATGAAGTTAGAACTGCAATGCTAAGTTATTCCACTATTGGTAGTGGGGCTGGTGAATCTGTGGACAAAGTTCGTGGCGCTTATGACTTGATTAAAAACGATTCTGAACTATTGAATAATAATATTTATATTTTTGGTGAAATGCAGTTTGATGCTGCATTTGTAGAAAAAGTAATGGTTAAGAAAGCTAAAGGCATTACATGGAAGCAACCAGCTAACACATTTGTGTTTCCAAACATTGATGCTGGAAACATTGGATATAAAATTGCTCAACGTATGGGCGGCTACAATGCCATTGGGCCAGTTTTAATTGGTTTAGCGCTTCCCGTCAATGATTTAAGTCGTGGTGCTAGTAAAGATGATGTTGTGGGTCTTTCATACATCACCGGTAGTCAAGCGTTGCATAATCTTAAATAAAGTTATCAAATTTATTTGGAATTTTTAGACGCTAAATTTGTGTGGATGTTTTTTTGTTCCATTTTAATTAGATCAATGGCATGCGTATCTTGAAAATGTAATTTAATATAAATGATGCTTCAAATCAAGTTGGCAATGGTTGCCACACCTGCAATCACTAATGGTACTCATAAGAATAAATCGATGTTGGTATATTTAATACATATTCATTGCATTAAGAATGAGATTGGTAAACAACAAATAACGCCTTGCATTACACCGGCAATAGAAGCTTGTCATCATCGGCCAGTAGCTTGGAACAATGTCATACCGCCGATACCTATAGCCATAACAGGCATTTGCAACATGCTAATTTGCAAAATATAATTTGCAGTTTTGAAAACATTATTACCAGATGTAGGTGAAACATCAAATAGGCTTAGCAATCATGTGTTGGCGGCATAGCAAACAACGAAATACATCATTGTACCATATACCAATGCATAAACGATGTTCACTAAATATGATCATCGGACACGCTTGAAATCACGAGCACCGTAGTTGTATGAACAAATAATACGAGAACCATTAATGATGCCAAACAAAGCTGTAAACGATAAGTTATAGATGGCATTGGTAGCACCATAAATGTTTTGATATGTACTAGCTTGTTCTTCGGAGGTGTGGGTTGCAACAGCAACAATTAACGACAATTGAATGGTGGCCGCCACTGCCATGGATGAATTACGCAAAAACGAAGGCAAACCCAAAGCGACCAGAAAACCATAGTCTTTCACGATAAAATTAATTTTCTTTAAAGCGATTAGATTTAAATTTGTATCATTTCGCTTATATAAATAAAAAACATAACTAAAACATAATGCGGTGTTGAGAAATCAACCAATGTCAGTAGAAATTCCTCCACCCATCATTTCTAATTTGCCATATTTAATTAATAAGAAATCCAATAATATGTTGATGCCATTACACAAGAATGCTGCTAATATTACCATAGTTTGTTTTCCCTCAGCAATGACAAGGTATGTAATAAATTGTGAGTATAAAGCGAAGACACAAGCTCCACCCATAATATAAATATATTGACTAGCAAATAATCGTGTTTGTTCATAAAAACTAGTGTAAAAACTTGTGATAGTTGCTATTTCTTCTTGCGAAAAATTGCCACTATTTTTAATGGTATCTAAACTATTACTGAGTCCTTGCCCTTGTTCAAGCGATATGAGTGCTTGACAAGATCCACAAATAATAATAGTCATAAGCACGCTAAAAACCATATTAGCTCAAAATCCTTGAGTTCATGTGCGCTCCGCCATTGGTAAGTTTTTGGCTCCGCTATATTTAGAATAGTTAATGGCAGTACCGTTGCCCATTAACAATGCAGCAGCATTAATTAATACAGTAACTGGAGCGCTATAAGCTACTGATGTTCTTAAAATAGAAGCGATCGCATCTTTCTCATTTGCAAAATGCATTAATAGATTGTTGGGGTCACTAATATTTGTGTAGTCAGTATAGACAGTATCTTTCCAAACCTCATTAACATTCATAAATTCAGGAATGATCTTCACCATCATCAATTGATCACAAAAAGCAAAAAGACCAGACATAAAACCTAAAATAAAAGCTGGGGCAGAAACAATTAACACCGAAATTCAGATGTTTTTATCATGAAATAATCGCTTTTGTCGTTTGGAGGCAGAACTTTGTTGCATCTAATCATTATAGAGCGAGAAACAAATAGTGATATAATACATGAAATTTAAATCAAAGGGGTCAAAATGGGATTTATATCAAATAAAGAGAGAGAAAAAACATCACGTAAATTATACGGTGGTTATGGAGCTAAGAAGTTTATCATCTTAATTACATTGATCATTGGTGTTTTATGTGCTATATATATTTTTCTAGGTATTGCTGCTCAAATGGAGTGAATTAATGTTCCATATATGCAATTTGTGACAAGCGGAGGAACGCCTGAGCCTGACACAGTAGGTTTACCATTAGAACCGGGTGCACCAGAGTTGACCACATACGGGATCATCGCGATCGTATTTGTATGTATTGAAATAGCTTTTGGATTGATTTCATTCATCCTACTATTAACTATGAAAAGCCCTAAGAATGTAACTAAAGATGTTATTAAATTAACTTCAAGTGCAATCCCAGGACGTAGAACAAGTAAAAATGTTTCTAAAACAGCAAAAGAACGAATTTAAGTAATATTGCTTAACTAATCACCAAGTTATCTTGGTGATTTTTTATACAATCTGTTCGCGGATCGTTTTAATTAAAGAGTGTTTGTCAATGGTTAACTCTAATAGATTTAATCTAAATGTTAAATAACCACGATCTTCGTAGTATTTTTGTCTATCTATGTTATTAATTCATTTTTTAATATCGTTGCTATAAGTATCGTTTTGGTATTTGCCATCAATTAAGATACACAATGATACTGATGGTGAATTTATCTTACTAATTGCTAAATCTATTATGTGGCTACCAATTTTTTTATGCTTTTCAATAACCAAAGTGTTATCAAATGCTAATTCACTAGCAAGTTGATCAATAACGGCTGTTGTGTCTTTGGAAACAACAGTATCGTTTGCTTTAACATTATTAATAGAATCTGAAGTGTTATTTTCAATTTGTTCAGTATATTGAATAAAACTCTTGAAAACAAAAGTATTTTCGTTCTTATCATTGGTAATATCGCTTGACATAAACGACTTAATAACAATCATTTTTTCTTTAGCACGTGTTACCATCACATTAATACGATTTTTACCACCGTCTTGATTCACTGGACCAAAGTTTTGTAAAAATCTACCGTTTTTATCTTTACCGAATGTGCAAGAAATAATAACAACATCACCTTCATCACCTTGCACATTCTCTAAACTTCTTACTTTAATAGATAAGTCTTCAATGTGCGGTCTCAACTCAGGTCTAGATTGTGCCAATCTTTGAATATAGTCTGCTTGCTTGGCATTAAATGTAATGACAATTGCACTTTTATAAATGTCTAATGTCGTTAATAAACATTGAATAACTCGGTTGGCTTCTTTGGTATTAATACTATTTTCGCGGTCGTATTCACCCATTTCGTCAAAAACGTCAATCGATTTTTTGAATCTACCGTTTTTAGTGATACAAATTAAATTGTCGTCATAGAAATAGTGACTTGAAAATTTAATTAATTGCTCATTAGTAGAACGGTAATGATTGGATAATGTGAAATTCATTCAATTGGATGCTTTAGCTTTATCTAAAAGTGAATCAACATTATCTAAATGACCAACATAAGTTTCGTCAAGCGATGCTGTTCGTGAGAAGAATGAAGTAGGTTTCAACTGTTTATCATCCCCTGATACAATTGAAAATTGACAACGATAGATTAATGGTAATCCTCTTTCAATACGCAATTGGCTAGCTTCATCAAAAATACCGTAATCAAATTCATTAGGTTTTAAAGGAACAATAGCAGTTGTTGCATCTGGTGAAAGAATTCAGATCGGGAAAACAATACGTAGTATTTGGTAATATTCTTTAATGATTTTATTAATATTAGGGCGTGCTTTTAAATTGGAAATTCGTACGAGTTCTGTCCATTTTACTTCATCTTCATGTTTACTAATTAATTTATCTTTAAGATTATTAATGAAAAAATCTCGAATAATTTCATCCATATGCTTGGCGTGTAATTTATGCTCATCTCAATAATTTTTGATCAATGACTGTGAAGTATTATTTTGTTTGATCAAATCAATTAATTGTTGAAAATTAGTATTAGTCAATCAATCGTATAGAGAAATGTACTCATTTACTAAGTCATTATTAGTAACAAAGTTAAATATTTTCTGGTAGTTAACAATGTAATTTAACTTGTTATCAACAATTTTTTCTAATATCTCTTTAACTTTCAATACATTTATTTGCTCAGAAAGTTTACCTCGTAGTTGTAATGCTGGTTTCTTCGTTAAAATTTCATTTTCTAATATGAATTTAGTCATGACAAAACCTTGATCCTTTTCAGAAACATCTTCAAAGACTTTTAAAAATTCATTGACGCGTTGATAATTGATAGAATCATTGTTAATCTTCTTATCACCGAAAACACTATCAAAATAAACTTGAATTTCTCTTAAAAGGTTGACACGATTTATTAGCTCAAATAAATCCATTTTATCTGTTGCTAATTTATTACAAATGAATTTAATAGTTTCAAGATGACGGTTGTATTTGACTAAATCAATCATATCGTATTTCATCAAGATATCGTAAATAGTTTTTTTATTTATGTCCACATATGTAGTCAGCTTACTAAATAGTTTTTGATAATTTAATAAATCTAAATAATTTTTATTGTCTAGGTTTAAGTTCACTTTATTGGTGGAAACAATTAAATGGTTTAGTTGTAATATTTTTTGGTAAAAGATATTACTATTTTTTTCATCAAACGCAGACATGGATAGAGCACTTAATGACAAAAGACGGTTATCTAATACATCAAGTGCTGCTTTCTTTTCAGAAATGACTACCACACTCTTATTGGCAAGTAATAAGTTAGCAATTAAATTAGCCACAACCTCAGATTTACCAGTACCTGGTGGCCCATAGATTAAAGTATTCTTATTCTGGGAATTAGCAACGGCTAGTTTTTGAATAAGATTTAGGGGGTTGTTAATTTCATAAATTTGATCTTGTTCATAAATTAAATGATTTAAATCATGATGAAAGATTGTGTCATATGTAGGGAATTGATAATCTAATTTTAATAATTCATCATAATCACGGAGCATTTTGGCACCAACGGGATTAATCAAACACGTATAGAAACATTTCTTAATAGTTAAAGTCGTGATTTTAGATGATTGTTCTTTTGTAATTTTAGAAATAGTTGAATATTCAGTATCAATTGATAAAGTAGGTAGTAAAGGAATAAATGTATTGAAATATTCGTTCGCATTGAATATTGCAGAGTCAATTGATGCTGTGACTCCTGTTTGTTTTTCTAATTGTTCATCTAAAGATAAACCTAAAATCTCATTGCCATATTGCTCATCATCTAATTTATGAATAACAAATTCACCTTGTTCGTTTCGCGATACTTCAATTTCAATATTAATTAAAGGGGCACGGATAATTAAATCGTTGTGGCCTACAAAGGAAATAGTGCCTTCTAACAAACCATATGATAAATGTAATGTTCAAATTGAAGTATCGTAATATTCAATTTTAGAATTTAATGAACATTCTAGCAATTCATCTAGAATATTTAATTTCTCTTCAATAATGGTATCAATTAATTTACTTTTAATTAAAGATAAATCTTTAATGTTGGGGATGCTAGCGTTAGTGTGCAATATTTTTAATGTTTGTTCTAATGCAGATTCATCGTTAATATCATTAATGATGGTGGTAATTTTATTGGCTAATTCATTTTTATTAATTTTGAGTTCGCTAATAGCATTACTCTCTATAAAATTTAATAGTTCAGGTTCAGAAAATAAAGATAGTAAATCAATAAAATGAGAATTAAGAAATAATTCTGGGGCATTCTTGCTATTTGCTAGTAAGTTTTTTCGCTTTTCTAATAAAACTGACTTGTCCATATCTAACTAATAATAAATGGAGATTAAGATTTTTTAGAACTTATTAACACATCTTGCGCATTTGCCATCGGAACAATTACGTACACTGACACTATTTGGGTCTTTGTCTGCTTGTCTAATAAAATCTTGGATCAATTGGTCAACACTCATACCTTGTTTTTTTAATTTTGTATATTGTTTTTTCAATTCATTACCACTATAGCCTCGTGCTACTAATAATGCATATAGTTGATCTGATTTTGTCATTCATTAATTTTATATTAATTATTAAATTTATGGTTGAATGTGCATTTGATATTATGCTGAGTGAAAACTATTAGTAAAAGTTGCATAATTTTTGCTTCATTGCACTGATTCTACAGAATAATTAGTAATTCCTTCATCGTTTTTGAGACACACTAAATTTTTAACAAGTAATGCAAAGACATAAAATTGTTGTTCTTGGTATGGATCACCATCGCCATTAACAGTAAAATAATTGCCGACAGTAACAGCATTGCAAGTATGCTCCCAATTTTGTGTGTAACTAGTGTCATCAAAAGACTCGACACAATTAGAGGAGCCATGTTCACCAATCTCACAGTTAATGGTATATCTACTATCTGGATCTTCAAACGAATCAGAATGTTGCTGAATGCATTGTTCGATATCTGTAGCATCAGTTGGTAAATCCAATGTGAAAGAAGGAATGATTCAAACACCATTTTGGGTTGTTTGGCTACCGCCACTCAACCTTTGAATGATAATATCAGTATTTTTATAAGTTTTATCTGTGTGAAACAAAACTTGAGATAAACCAAATGTTCCTTCTTGTGTTTGGCATTCAAAATTATTTATTTGGTTATCAAAAATGACATTTTGAAGATATTGATCGCGATAATATTTCAAGCTAAACTTATCAATGTTTTGGTCATCACTAGGTGAACACGATGCACTTGCTAGCAGCGTTAATCCCGAAAAACAAACTAAGCCAAAAGAAAAGTATTTTTTCATAAACATTGATTATACAGAAAACTAAAATTATCAATACAAAATAACGAGGTGATTAAAGATCTAATTTATGGTTAAACGCGTATCAAAAATGGCGTAAAATTTAACCAATATAAAAAAGCAAAAATAATTATAATGAAACATGAAAATAAAAACAGCAATCGTTGAACCTAATCTAGATTTAACTATTATGGACAAAAGGAGCAAATCTCCTTCATTAGCTGATGCCACTACTAAACAAAAAATCGGTTTCATATCAACAATCATGTTGGTAATTGGCTCATCTGTTGGTGCTGGTATCTTTATTAAAAATTGGAACATCTTAACTAATGTGCAAAATGCTTTGCTATTTGCGATTTTATCTTGAGTCATAGCAATTATTGGTGCTCTAGCGATGGCTTTTGCTTTGATTGAAATTTGTAGTGGTTCTGGTCATGCTAATAGCCAAGGAGTTATTGGTTGAGTTAGAGAGTTTAATTCTAAATTTTTATATCGTGCATCCAAAAACTTTATGGCATATCTACATATTCCAATTATTTCGGTAATTATGTCACTCTATATAGTCATGGTATCACAACAAGCATTTGGATATGATATGCCTTGATGAGGTGCAGCTTTAGTCTGCTTGGGTTTAGGTATGTATCATATTTGATTTGTTGGTCTTTTTTCCAAAGTCGCTAACATTTCTAATTGGATTGTATCAATGATTGAATTTGTGCCAATCTTATTTGCTTGTGCTTCAGGTTTTATTGTTTTAGCTACTCATGGTTTATATGACGGTGCTTCGTGAACACAACCAGCAGTAGGCACTAATGGACCAACACCGCTTACATCTTTTATCCAAATGTCTTTATTCTGCGGAGTTTTAAGTTCAATACCAGCTGTATTCTTTTCTTTTGATGGGTTTTATTCAGCAGCAGGTTTACAAACAGAAATGCGAGAACCACGCAAAATGCCAAAAGCAATGACGATTGGTGTGACAGTTGTAGCAACGTTGGAATTGATAATTTCCATTTCCCTATTGCTTGGATGTCAAGATGGTTCATTATTTGGATTGAATTTAGAAAACTCTCCTTTTCCCACTATTTTAATTCAATGCCTAATGGTTTGTGTCTTTGTTGGTATGTTAAGCGTTATGGCTGGTAATGCTGTCTATGCTTCTAGATTCTATGAAAGTTTAATGCAGCACGATGAAATGCCATTTGCCAAATACTTTAAACATAAATTAAATACGAATAAGCCTGTGGTTGGTAGTTGTGTTACTACTATTTTATTTACGATTGTTTTCCTAATCACTTTTGGTGGTGGTTATTTCTTCTGAGATATTGGAAATTACACATCAATGGTTTCGATCACTGGTGAATCCATTTATGCTAATGATACTCATATGGGTAACATTCTTTCATTTGTGGATACATATGCTAACTGGAATGCATTGTTTGCCTTTGCTTGTGTAACTTTTTCAATACTAGGATGTTTAGTGAATAGAAAAACTCACAAAGTTAAAACTATAAAATCCAGAGTATTTGTGCCAGCCGCTATTGTTACGGTAGCTATAGTTGGCATAGGCATCATCTTTGTATTTATTAGTACTATTGCTAACTTTGGTATTAGCATCAATAACATTGTTAACCCTAATAGTAGTATTATGGATCATCCAAGTATTAATCAATGAAATGCTAATAATCCTACTAATCAAATTGATACTAGTACTAACCTAATCGGTTCAATTATGTCCATTGTTACTTTAGCAGTGTTCTGCATAATTATGTTTGTACCATCTTATATGCTTCGCCATAAAGAAGTTGTGAAATTCGCAAATAATAATCGTTTATAAAATATGTTATAATACCATCACTTCAATCGGAATATATTAATTGTTTTAACATGAAACCGGAAAATTCTTGGTTATTAAAAGACTCTAATCCATTGCTTCGTAAAAAGGCAGTAGAACTTGTTTTACCAATAACGACAGATGACAAAGTCCTTATTGATCGTATGGTTACATACATTGATGCGTGTTATGAGAAAAAAGACAAAGAATATAAGATTAGAAGTGGTATTGCGTTAGCTGGTCCACAAGTAGGACTACTTAAAAAGGTGATATATCTGCATTTCAACGTTGGCGATAAAGAACATCAATACTTAATTGCTAATCCGCAAATCGTGGCAGAATCAATGTTATTCGCCTATGTAAGCAGTGGTGAAGGGTGTTTAAGTGTTGAACAAGATGCCAAAGGTGTTGTCAAACGTCGCAACCGTATTATTGTGAAAGCGTTTGATCTTATCAATAAGAAAAATATCAGCATTGATGCGGAAGGCATATTAGCAATTTGCTTGCAACACGAAATTGATCACTTATCTGGTATCTTGTATTACGATCACATTAATAAAAATCGACCACTTGTAGTAGAAAAAGATTGAATTAAATATTAAGAAGGAATTAACTTATGGAAAATATAAATAATAACACGATACCAACATACATCTTTGCTTTAGGTGGTGTTGAAGAAATCGGTAAAAACATGTATTGCATTGAACACGACAATGAAATTTTTATCATTGATTGTGGTATTAAGTTTGCTGATGAAAATGTTTTATTAGGAGTCAATGCCATTATTTGTCCATTTGATTACCTTGTAGAAAACAAAGACAAAGTAAAAGGTTTAATCGTAACTCATGCTCACGAAGATCATATTGGTGGTATTCCCTATTTACTTAAGACTATTCCCGTTCCCAAAATTTATGCGGCAAAATTAACGGCTGGTATTATTACTAAGAAATTAAAAGAACACAAAGACTTATTACCATTTAGTTTTGAACACTTTGATGACAACACTAAATTGAAAAGCAAATATTTTAATATTGAATTCTTTAGAGTGTGTCACTCTATTCCAGATGCCTTTGGAATTTTTCTAGAAACACCAAATGGGAAAATTGTATCAACGGGTGACTTTCGATTTGACTTCTGCACTCAAGGTGATGAATCAGATATTCTTAAAATGGCTGATTTAGGCCGTAAGGAAATCGATGTCTTATTATGTGAATCGACTAATGCTGAAACACTAGGATTTAGTGTTAGTGAAAAAAATATTATTGGCGAATTGCGTAGGCTAATCCATAAAGCAAAAGGGCGTATTTTCATTTCGACATTTGCTTCAAACCTAGGTAGGATTGAAGAAATTATTGAAATCGCTATTAAGGCGAATCGCAAGATTTGCTTATGTGGACGATCCATGGAGACCAACATTGAAACATCTATTAATGTCGGATTCTTAAATGTTAATAAATCTTGCTTCATTGAGCCGAGAGATGTTAATGAAGTAAAAGACGAAGAGGTCATGATTCTATCCACTGGTTCGCAAGGTGAAGAAATGGCAGCATTAAATCAGATGGCTAGTGGTAAACATAGTTGAATTACTCTAAAACCATCTGATACATTAATTCTATCTTCTAACCCCATTCCCGGCAACTTTGCTTCAGTAGAGGCATTGGTTAATAAACTTTATAAAACTGGCATGACCATTATTCAAAACACACCTGAACGAAAAATTCATGCATCAGGTCACGCTACACAAACAGAGCAACAACTAATGTTTAAATTAATCAACCCACAGTATATTGTGCCTATCCATGGTGAATATAAAATGCTTAAGGCGCTTAAAAATAATGCTATTGAATCTGGTGTAAATGAGCAAAACATTATTCAAATCGTCAACGGACAAAAGGTGGAATTATTAAATCATGTAGCTAAAGCAACTGAGGATTTCATTGATATTGGTGAAGTCTATGTTGACGGTAATAAAATTAATACTGATTCTACTGGGGTATTAAAATATCGCCGTGTTTTATCACAAGATGGTGTATTTAATGTAACAATGATGATAGACCGTGATAATAAACGCGTGACGGAATTGCCAGTCATTGCTACCCGTGGTTCTTTCTATGCAAAAACATCCGCACCTTTAATTACAAAGATTGCTTATTCAATTAAAGATAATGTGGAAGCGGCAATGAAAAAGAAAAGTTTTAATATCAACAATAATGAAATTCGCAAAATTGCTGAAAACACTACTGAATTTTTTATTTGGAAAAATAAAAAGAAAAAACCATTGGTACGAACAACGGTTTTTGATATTTAACTATTTCTTACTAGCTTCTGCAGATTGTTTTTTAAGATCTTCTGCTTCTTTGCGTTTTGCAATCATTTCTTCTTGTTGCTTCTTAATTGATTCTCAGTCAACACGAACTTTAGTAAATTTCTTAAGTAGGGCATTAGTAACTTGCTCTTCAAAGATTGCGTTACGAATGCCTTCAAACTTATCCTTACTTTCTTTATAGTCTCGAATTGATTGGTTACTAGCTTTGTAATATGATTCTAATGAAGCATTGACTTCTTCGTCGGTTACATTAATATTTCATTGTTTAGCAAGCTCACGGAAAATTAAAGTCTTAATAATTACTTTTTCAGCAATTTCATTAACAGTATTTTCAGGGTATTTTGCAAATTGAGTTTTTAAACGAGCATTTAATGTTGCAAGCTCAGCTTCATCAAATGTAGTCTCAAAATTACGAACAATTTCTTCCATGATATTGTTAAAAACATTTTCACGGACAATAATATTTTGTAATTTCATATTAATTTGCTCAGGTGTCTCGTTTTTAAATAACTCAGTTAGACGCTTTGAGTGCATTTGCACCATTTGTGGATCTGCACGTAATGATGAAATAACAATTTCCTTGTCAGTGTTTAATGGGGTAAGTTGTTTTATTGTTGATTTTAGTTCTGCCATATTATTCCTTTAAAATTTGAGTTTATTATTATACTTTTCTTATTGAAGTGGCTTCAAATACTTTTTTCACTGGCTTATAAGAAAACCGGTGTAATGATTTAATTGGACCATATTTTCTTAAGGCTTTTAAATGTTCTAAGGTTCCATATCCTTTATGTTTAGCAAAATGGAAATGGGGTCATCGTTTATCCATTGACTCCATATAACGATCCCTTTGAACCTTTGCTAAAATGCTTGCAGCAGCGATAGAAATAGATTTTTCATCACCTTTGATAATTGATTGTGTTTCATAGCTAACGTTTAATTTTTCAGCATCTATTAAACATACATCTGGTCTAATTTTTAATTCATCAATTGTTTTTTTCATACCGACGATAGAAGCTTGCTTAGGATTTAAAGTGTCTACTTCGTCTGGTGTAATGAATACGATCGAATATGCGACGGCCACTTTCGTTATCTCTACATATAGTTCGTTTCGCTTCTTCTCAGATAATTGCTTAGAGTCAATGATTTTTTCATTACGGTAATCATTTGGAAGAATAACTGCAGCGACAACTAAGGGCCCAGCTCATGGGCCACGTCCAACTTCATCTAGACCAGCGATATGCTTATAACCTTTAAGTCGATATTTAGATTCAAATGCATGCATATTAACTTTATTTTTCATAATTTACCTTTGCTATTTTACCATTAATCATTTCATTAAAAAGAAAATCAAGTCCCCTCTCTATATCTCATTTTAAATCATTACGAATAAACTTATATTTTTCACAAATGAATTCTAAAAAATCTTGGAAATCTAAATCGCTTAACGATTCGTATTTATTTTTTAATTGTGATCAATAGTATTTCTTTAAAAATAAATACCCTCATTTGATAACTTCATTTAGCGGTAGTACATCTTTTTTAATAGTACCTATTAAAGCCAATTTGTATCCGTCAATTTCATCATTAATTTTTTTTACTAATACTCCGGGAGAGTCATATAGGAAATAATTAGGGGTAATTTTCACTAATTGCCTAGTTTTGGTTACTCCTGGTCTATTTTCAACAATCAGTTTATTGCTTGATGCTAAAAAATTGATGAGTGAAGATTTTCCTACATTAGGTAGACCTACCACCATAATGTAAAATTGTGGTACAAGTAACCCCTTGGATTTTAGTTTAGTAATTTTTTGTGAAAAAATATTATCAATAGCATTAATGATTGTAGTTTTAAAATGTTTATCCTTGATAGAACCAATAATAGTGTTAGCTGGTATTGTTAGACTTTGTAAATCTGCTAAGTCTGATTTAAGGGCAATTGTTAATTTTGATTTACTGAATCCTTTGGTTAATTCAGGGTTGCTAGAAATATTAATAGCACGAGCATCGACTACTTCGATAATGAGATCAAGATTTTGTGCCCCTTGGATGTCACGAAGGGTTTTAGCCATGTGACCAGGGAATCAATTAATTGCCATAACACCTATCTCTAATCTGTTGAACCTTGTCGGTAAACCTTTAAATCACCGTCAATGTCAGTAACTGTATAAATAGCAATCAATGCTTTTTGGTCAATGGTGCGAATATGTCGAATGATGTTGGGAACTTCGATATACATACAAACGGTTCACAATACATCTTTGTCTTTTTGCGAATATGCACCGATATTTTTTGTGATGCTCATAGAATGAGTAAATTTAGAAGCAAACAATTCATCTCTAATTTTAAATAGTTCTTCACTAATAATTTCTACTCTCACCATTTTATGCATTGGGAAGAATTTGTTTAATAATAAACCAAACATTAAAACCGATAGGAATGATGCAACAAGATTAGCTGATAAAAAGAAAGCGAAGCTAAAACCTTGAGAATCAACTAACCCTGCCGAAACATATGAACCAACAGTTGACCCTAATATCATTAATGTGGAGTTCATAATAATCATAAGCCCTCCTAATGGCTTGTGCTTAATTGACGAGTAATAAATAGACACAAAATCACTACCAGCACTGCAACCACCAACTATATATAGCAAAGCATAAGCGACAGACGCAATTAGTCCATAGATGATTGCATAAATAAATAACAATAGTGCTTTATAAGGATCGTAGTCAGGATTGAAAATTTGAGATTTATCATATTCCCATCCACCGACAATACCACTATGCGGAATGAATCAAAATGGGATGTCATTAATATTATAATTTGGCCATTCTATACCAGTGGCAATGCTGTAACCGCCAACAAAAATATTTGGGTCTCCTTCAAGACTCCCAGAATGTGTACCCTCAGCAATTGTATTACCAAATAAAAATATTTGATCCACTTGAGGGATGTATGATAATCCTAACCCGAATAAACTATTTACAATAACAAAAACTAATGTTAGTAATGAAAATGTTTTACCGATTTTTTTATAACCAAAAATAAAAAGTGGTATGTTGAAAATAATATATAGTCCCCAAAACATTAAGTTAAATATCAATTTAACCACATTAGAGTCAATAGTGCCATTTTTAATCATTAAAGTATTGGTTAACCGAGCGAATCCTTGGATTACAGCGGATAATCCAGAATTATATAAACCAGTATTCTTAATAAGAAATTGCATAGCTGCGCCCATTATCAATCCAATAACTATCGCAATAAGATAGCGCTTTCAACCAGAATTACGCCCATATAGACCAGTAAACTTAAGACTGCCAGCTTTTAATCGAGTTGTGTCATATTTGCCAATGTCAAAGGACTCAGGTGCCTTTTCTTTAACAAAACCAAAAAAGTGAGTGTTATTTTTTTGCACTTTTTTTGGTTTTGTTGGTTGTTTAATCTTTTTTGTGGCCACGACTATGCTTTGGTTTTTGTTTTAATTCTTGCAGATTTTCCAGAACGTTGTCTCATATATGAAATATATGCACGTCTTACTTTACCGTGTTTAGCAACTTCGATCTTGACGATCAAAGGTGAGTGGTACGAAAATGTTTCTTCAACACCAACACCACTAGATTCTTTTCTAATTGTGAAAGATTTTGATAAACCTTTACCTGTAATTTTTAAAACGATACCGTCTAATCTTTGAACACGCGTTTTGTTACCTTCCACAATTTTAATGTGAACAGAAATTGTATCACCAGCACGGAACTCTGGTAAGTCCTCACGCATTTGTGATTTTTCAATTCGTCTTAAAATGGCAGCTTTATTTAGTTTTTGCATCTTTATTCTCCTTTAAATATTTTTTGTACATATCATTACGATATTTCTTTGTTTTACTTATTTGTTGTTTCAAGCGATATTCTTGAATTAATTTATGATTTCCGCTTAATAGAACTTTTGGAACTTCATAACCATCATATTTTAACGGTTTTGTATAAACTGGGTAATCTAATAAGCTATTATCAAATGTTTCGCTGTTTAAACTTTTATTATTAATGGCTTTATCTTGTAACCTAATGATTGTTTCAATTAAGACCATGGTTGGGATTTCGCCACCAGTGAGAATGTAATCACCAATGGAAACGACTTCATCAACATAATTTATTAATCTTTCATCAAAACCTTCATAGTGTCCCGCAATTAATATAAGATGTTTAGATTTGCTTAGTTGTTTTGCTTTATCTTGTGAATAAGTTTCACCTTGTGGACTTAACAAAATCACTTTACTATCTTTTGTCTTATATTTCTTAATTGTCTCGACAATGGTTGGCAATCCTATTACCATACCGGCTCCACCACCATATTGATAGTCATCCACTCTTTTATTCTTATCTTTGGAAAATTGTCGAAAGTTAATTATTTGAATATTAACAATTTTCTTCTGAATAATTTTTTTCACAATTGATTCGTTTAAAAAATTATCAAATAAATTTGGGAATAATGTCAAAACAGTGATTTTCATTAACTATTAGTTTGTTCTGCTTTAGTTTCTACTGCTGGTTTTTCAGCTGCAGTTGGTTGAACTTTTTTTACCTTTTGTGCTAGTTTAACTTGTTTGTTAGCCTTTTTAGCAGTACGTTTCTTGGCTGACAATTTACGTTTATGTTTCTTAGCAGCTTTTTTAGTTTTAGCATATTCAGCCCAAATTCCTTGTTCTTTTAAGATATTAAGAATTGTTTCTGTCGGTTGTGCACCTTTGTTTAAGAATTCGATAATTAAGTCTTTCTTAATTTTCAAAAGTCCTTTGTTAGGTTCTAATGTTCCTAACAAAGCGATATACTTACCATCGCGTTTAGTACGCGAATCGGTAGCAACAATACGATAGAAAGGGGCCTTATGTTTGCCTAACCTTGTTAATCTAATTTTTACCAATGTATTTACCTCACTTCAAAAAATGTCCACATATTATATATGAACATCGCTATAAAGGTAAAATACTTTATGGCATACCAATTTCGCCTTGTTACACCGTAAATAATTGTTCAAAATTCCTCTATGGGGGGGGTATAATCTTACATATCACCAAACTTCAAAGAGAGAAAAACATGAAACACAAACATCTTAAACTACTAACGACACTATCGTTCGGACTCATTGGTGGTGGGTTATTAACTTCCATTCCGTTAATATTAACGAACTGTAGTTGTGCTCCATCGGTTACTTCGTTTGAAATTACAAGTACGAATGTTACTAACTATTTAATAGATGACAGTACACCAATTTATATTAATCAATCTTCATCAATTACATTTGGTCATAAATTACTTGATTTAAAAGCATTAAGTGATGACAATGATAATATTACTCATTTTGTAATTACTGAGAATATTCATTTTGGTTTTTTAGTTGATCCCGATATGGATTGTCATCTTAGTGCTATAAATAATGCTATTGTCAATTGTGCTGTCTCATCTGATGCGACTGGAATGGTCGTCGGTAGCGTAGAACCTTGTAGTGGCATTTATACTAAAAATTTGATAATTGATCAAACAACCACCTTCACCATCTCTTCCGCTTCTGGCTCTGCCTACGGCGTCTACTTTGACTCCACCGCCGCTAACTCCACCCAAACCATCTCCGGTACCTTCACCATCTCTTCCGCTTCCTCCGCCTACGGCGTCAGATTTGCCTCCGCCATCGCTGGCAACACTACCATCTCCGGCACCTTCACCATCTCTTCCGCCGATGACTCCTCCGCCTACGGCGTCTACTTTGACTCCACCACCGCTACCTCCACCCAAACCACCATCTCCGGTACCTTCACCATCTCTTCCTCCTCCACCGCCTACGGCGTCTACTTCAACTCCCACATCACTGGCAACACCACCATCTCCGGTGCCTTCACCATCTCTTCCACTTCCTACGACGCCTACGGCGTCAGGTTCTACTCCACCACTGCTACCTCCACCCAAACCATCTCCGGTACCTTCACCATCTCTTCCACTTCCTCCGCCTTTGGCATCTACTTCTACTCCACCGCCGCTAACTCCACCCAAACCATCTCCGGTACCTTCACCATCTCTTCCACTTCTGGCTCTGCCTACGGCGTCAGAATTGCCTCCGCCATCGCTGGCAACACTACCATCTCCGGCACCTTCACCATCTCTTCCGCTTCCTCCGCCTACGGCGTCCACTTCGGTGCCACCCCCTCCGGTGCTTTAACCATGACCGGCACTCAATTTTTTAGCAATAAAGTGGATTCAGGAAATATATTTACCAAATATCCTTCAACCAATGAAAATCATAATTACAAGTGGAATGGAACAAACATGTCATACGCTGACCATGGTAGTGTTGCTGATGGTAGTTTAACACTTATGGATGTTTCTAATCAAACCACTAACTTCACCATTAAAGTAATTGATGCTGCAAGTGGTGATAGTAAAGTCACTTTCAACACCGCTTATAAAAATGCTTTGAGTGCTTATGCTGACAGTGACGGTTGTCCAGCAACTGCAAAACCATGGTTAGAATCTATTATTGGACAAATTCCTACTACATAGTTATCAAATTCTTCAATTTGTAATCCCTTACCTTTCCACGATGTTTAATTAATAATAGTACTTTATGGCTATGAACAAAATGTCCATGAATTAATAGCCCTACGGTAATAGCAAAAGTATTGATCGGAATATAATTAGTTAAATGAAAATCACTAAACAATTAAATAATTCTATTTGCATTCTTGCTCTAAAAAAAATAAGAGGCATGGATGTTAATAAAATTTATGATCTTTGCCATAAATACCCAACAACGGTAAAAATTGATATGTTGTTCAAACCATTATTAGGAATAAAGGGCAAGGGCAATAACCAGAGCAATCTTTTGTATCGGATATTTAAAATAAACTGTGGTCTTATCACTTGAAAAGAATGTAAGCAACAAGCAGAAAAAATAATAATATCAACTATTAAAAGTGGAGTAAAAATTATCTCAATCATAGATAAAGATTTTCCCAAAAATATTCAAAATACAAAATTTAAACAAAAGTGTATCTTGCTTTATTACAAAGGAGATATTAGCATAGCTAATTCAAAATGCGTAGCAATAATAGGCGCTAGAAAACCACCAGCATGCATTGAAAGTAAAGTGCTTGCGTGAACTTCGAGCATCGCTTATCAATTAGCCATAAAAAAATATACTGTCGTTAGTGGGTTAGCTATTGGATGCGACACCGCTGGACATATTGGATGTTTAAATGCTGATGGTAAAACTATTGCCTTCCTACCAGGGAATTTAAATTCAATCTATCCCAAGGTTAATCAAGAATTAGCCAATCGAATTGTAAAAAATGGTGGCTGTTTAATTTCCGAGAAAGGCATCTATGACAAAATTAGTAAAAACGGTTTTATAGATCGTGATCGATTGCAAGCTATGATTAGCGATTTTATTATTGTGGGATATGCCGACAATAAGTGTTCAACAATGTTTGCTGTAAATAACGCCTTGAAAAACAGTTTGCCTATTTATCAATCAAAGTTCTCCAAAATTAAGTTAAACGGCCAGATTAAAATTTGAAATATGAATCTATAAGTGGCATGGTTATTTTAAGCCGAAAATAATTAATCAATATGCAATGACAATTGGTATAAATAATAATGATGAAAACAAAGAAATTAAATCAAAAAGAAATAGTATTAGGTCTCATTGGTTTAATCTATGCATTTGTATTGCTCTTAGTATTAATTAATGCAGCCGTTGCAAGTAAAGAATGACATTTCTATCTTTTCTTTACAAATGAATCCAATTTTTATTGTTGTATATGGTTCTTATTGTATGGAATTGTTGCGTTTTCACCAAAGTTAGTAAAATTAAGACAGTTTGTTACCCACGCTGTAACGATGACTTCCGTTCTTGTTTATATGACTGTGACATTTTTAATAGTTGCTTTTTGGTTATATCCTATCTATAAAGGTGAATGGATTCCATCGTTATTTGATGACCCTTCTACTCTTTTTACTCACCTACTAACTTTTGTGTTAATGGTTTTGTTTTATTTCTTGGTAAAGGGAACTGGCAAAGTTAATTTTGTCCATGTTATATATGTCTTAATTTACCCTATAGCTTATTTAATTACGGTGGAAATCGTTGGGTCATGTACCGAATGGTATCCGTATGATTTCTTGACTCCTAGTTTGTATGGTACTGATGCCAAAGGAATTGCAATATTTGGTGCTGTGATTTTAGCATTGGTAGCTATTTTTTACGGTATCGGCTTCGGCCTTTCCAAATTAAAGCATACAATTGACCAACATCACTTGTCCACAATTTAATTTAAATAGTATTTTACATTCTAAATTCTTCTACTTTTGAGCCCACTAAGTCTATTGCTTAACATTTAAAAAATGAAACATTTAAACGATATTTCCTAATTAGAACATTAAGTATAATTGGACATATGTCTAATGATACAAACAACAAGGATAATCCAAACCGCTTTTACATACTTTCTAGTATTTGAAGTGCTAGCTTATCATTGCTTGGATTAGTCATTGGTATTATTTTGGGGCTAAGCGCTCATTTATTTGATGTGACTTTTGCATTTATGATTGGTTTGGGATTTCCTACGCTTAGCGTTTATTTGACTAAGAAGATTACCGATTTAGTTCTTGGCTTGGCAAAAAAAGGTATAAAAAAATCCCAAATAATATTTGTTTCTATGGTGTTATTTATATTAAAATACATCGTTGTTGTAATTCCATTGATTGTTGGATTAATTGTCAACGCTTGCACTAAAACCTTGATTTTTAGTCCTTACGTATTAGTTGTTACAGCATTAATTTACCCAATGACATCATTGATCGTGCAATGATATTTCGTAAAAAAACAGAAGAAAGGAACAAAATAGTATGGATAAATGAGAACCGTTAGCATTAAGCCCTGAAATCGTTACCATCGGTGTAGTAACTTTAATTTTAACCGTACTTTTTGTTGCTTATTATGTAAAACTTAAAAATGTGCCAGCCAACATTGCACCTAGTGGCTTTGTTTTATTAATTCAAATTTATATTGAATTTATTCGTAGTTTAGTTGTTGACATTCTTGGTAAACGTTTAGAAAAACTTACCCCATTTTTTCTTTTCTTGATGTCTTATGTATTGACTTGTAATTTAATTGGTATTGCCGGATTTGAGTACCCAACAGGCTCATTAACTGTAACATTAAGTTTAGGGTTGATAATGTTTATCGGCACATTTGTGATTGGTTTTAGATTCCAAAAACTTTCATATTTAACACGATTTTGTATTAACTATAAGAGCAAAAAAACCGGTAAACATTACCCCATTTTTATTAATCCATTAAATGTGATTGAAGTTGTCACTCCCCTAATCTCCATTTCCTTTCGTCTATGGGGTAATATATTTGCAGGTGGAGTCATCGTCACTTTATGATATTTTCTTATGGGATACCTCACCAGCCTCCTGCCAGTTATTGGCGTATTGAGTCTTTTGGCAGGTTTAACAGCACCACCAATTCATGGTTACTTTGACATCTTCGTTGGTACGATTCAAGCCTTGGTTTTCACCATGCTAACAATGGTCTATTGATCACTAGCAAAAGAGCATGGAAACTACAAAGTGGATGATATTAACCTTGTTGATGAAAATAAATTAAATAGTAATATGATTAGTAATCATTAATAATTATTTAGGAGAAAAATATGATTGACATTCTTAATGCGATTTCAGAAGCAAGTACAAGTGTAGGTGCTGCGGCCGATACTGGTTTACCACAATTGGGCCAATTCGTTGGTGCTGGTTTAGCTGCCATTGGTGGTTGCGGTGCTGGTGCTGGTCAAGGTTATGCTGCTGGTAAGGCCTGTGAGGCAATTGCTCGTAACCCTGAAATGGAATCACGAGTTCGTACTTTGATGATCGTTGGTGCAGCGATTGCGGAAACATCTGCAATTTATGCTTTGATTATCGCGTTGTTATTAATATTCGTTGTAACCCCAGGATAATTTATACTTTGGAGCAAGATGCAAAAACAAGGTAAAAAACTTCTATGCTTTTTCGGTGCTATTGTGCTGTTATTTTTACCAATGATTGTCATCTTAACTGGATGTTCACCGTTAAGTGCCGATGATGTTGTCAATAGTTTATTACCAAACTTATGAGTCTTCTTAACTCATGTCTTTGCTTGTGTATTCCTATTAATTATTATTATGTGAATGGTTTGGAAACCCACTCAAAATATGTTAGAGAAAAGACGTGCTTATATTGCTAATGAAATTTCTGAAGCCGAAAAATCTCGTAAGGAAGCTTTTGAAAAATTACACGAAGCTGAAGTGACAAGGATTGATGCTCATGCCAAGGCTAGAGTTATTGTTGACAATGCAACCACACAAGCCTATGTACAAAAAGAAGCCATTGAAGGTGAAGGCAAAACTAACGCTAAGAAAATTGTTGAGGATGCACAACAGCAATTATTACGTTTGGAAGAATCCTTAAAAGAGAATAATGAAAAGCAAATTTTAGATATTGCTTTCACCGCTACTGAAGCTCTATTACAAAAGAACTTTAACAAAGATGATAATGAAAAGCTAGTCAAAGATTTTATTGACAAGTTATCTAAAAATCAAGTGGAGGGTAAATAGGCATGACAAATAATATCGATAATGGTTATGCTTATGTTCTCTTTGAACTTGGTAAGAACAATAAACAACTAGAACATTATTTTCAATGATCAGATGAACTATTAACTGTTTTACAAAAAAATAAATCTGTTTGTGAATTCATTGCTAATACTAATATTGATAAAACGGAACGTAAAAATTTAATTACAGAATTAGTCAAAAATTATTTTGACGACACTTACATTCATTTTTTATGAACAATTGTAGATTTCAATCGTACAAGAGACATCATTGAGATCTTAAAATTGTTTTTAAAACTTTGCCAACAATTCTACGGAATTCAATATGTCCAAATTACTTCTGCTTACAAATTAAGTGATACAGAAATTAAAGAATTTGAATCTGCTCTTAAGAGTGGTATGAATTTTTCTAAGGTCACTATTCATAATATTGTTGACCCAACATTGATCGGTGGTATTAAATTAAAAACAAACGCTATTTCCATTGATGATTCTATTAAAAGTAAGCTACGCCGTATGCGTGAAAGTTCATTTAAGTTAGCCCAAGGAGGCGAATAATATGCCGATTCGTAATACCGACCAATTCTCAACAATCATTAAAGCCAAAATTGAAAAATATGCTCACCGTTCTTCTATTAGTGAAGAAGGTAAGGTTATTTCCATTGGAGATGGTATTGCCAATGTAACTGGTTTAGATAATGCCATGTTAAATGAACTTGTGCAATTTGAAAACGGTTCTTATGGAATGGCGTTAAATCTTGAGTCTGATTTTGTGGGTGTTGTCATGTTAGGCGAATATGAAAACATTGGCGAAAATAGTATTGTGAAACGTTCTAAACGCGTTGTATCTGTACCAGTTGGTGACGCTTTATTAGGAAGAATCATTAACCCATTAGGAAATGCGATTGATGGCAAAGGCACAATTGAATCAGATAAATTTATGCCAATCGAAAAAATTGCGCCTGGTGTTATGGCTCGCCAATCTGTTTCGCAACCATTAGAAACTGGCATCCTATCAATTGATTCTATGTTCCCAATTGGTAAAGGACAACGTGAATTAATCATTGGTGATCGACAAACAGGTAAGACTACAATTGCCATTGATACTATTCTTAATCAAAAAGGTAAAGATGTGTATTGTGTTTATGTTGCTGTTGGGCAAAAGAACTCTTCAATTGCTCAATTGGTCCGTACTTTAATGGTTAAAGATGCCATGAAATACACAGTTGTCGTTTCAGCAACAGCTAGTGACATTCCAGCACTAAAATATATTGCTCCATACACAGGAATTACTATTGCTGAAGAATGAATGAGCCAAGGTAAAGATGTTTTAATTATCTATGATGACTTGTCAAAACATGCTGTTGCATATCGAACCTTATCATTATTATTAAGACGTCCACCAGGCCGTGAGGCTTATCCTGGTGATGTCTTCTATTTACACTCACGTTTATTAGAACGTTCCTGTCGGCTTAATCAAGAAAGCGGTGGTGGATCAATCACTGCTCTACCAATTATTGAAACACAAGCTGGTGATATTGCTGCTTATATTCCAACCAATGTTATTTCTATTACTGATGGTCAATTATTTATGATGTCTTCATTGTTTAATGCTGGACAACGCCCTGCGATTGATGCTGGGTTATCTGTATCTCGTGTGGGAAGTGCTGCTCAAATTAAAGCCATTAAACAAATGTCTGGTTCATTAAAACTAGAATTAGCGCAATATCGTGAATTGGATGCCTTCAGTCAATTTGGTAGTGATCTTGATGCAGAAACTAAAAAAATTCTTGAGCACGGTAAGCGTGTCATGTTAATGATTAAACAACCACAGAATCAGCCGTTAGACCAAACTGACGAAGCCATCTTGCTATTGACTATTAAAGAAAGATTAATTAAATGAATTCCAATTAACTCTTTTGATGACTTCAAAGCGCAATTGATTAATCATTTTGCAAAGTTACCATTAAGAGATAAATTAGTGCAAGCTCAAGCATTTGATGAATCATTAAGAATTAGTTTTATTAACGAAATTAAATCATTTATTAAGAATTATGTGATTGGTATTAAAGACTATGACATTAAACTTTATGGTTTATCTAGTGAATTAGATTTATTAGCACCTTCAAAAGAAGCGCCAAAGGTTAAGAAGTAAATATGCAATCACTTGATAAAATTAAAAGACGCATTAAATCAGTGCAAACAACTTCCAAGATTACTGGAGCAATGAAGTTAGTTGCCACTGCTAAAATGAAAAAACTTATGACACAATTTAAAACTGTCAGTTCTTTTTGTCAAGACTTCTATGGCATTGTTGAAGATCTCGTTAAGAATGTTCAATTGACTAACGATAAAAAGAAAAACGCTAATAAACCAAAGCTTTGAATTTTGGTTTCTTCATCATTAGGTTTATGCGGTGCTTTTAATATTAATGTTTGTAAATTTTTATTAACATCATTAAAGCCAACTGATCGAGTGATGATCATCGGTCGTAAAGGATATTCATATTTGAAATCCCACGGTTTGGAATCACAAATTATTGGCCGTTTGGATTTTTCAGATACTAATTTAGACTACCTTTCATTATTACCAGCATGTGAAAGTGCGATTGAACAATTTAGTAATGGTGAATTTAGTTCTGTGCACCTCGTATATACAAAGTTCATTAACTCATTGACCTTTAATCCAATTACCATACAATTATTACCATTTGATAGTACATTATTTAAACAGAGCACTGATAAACCAACTTATGTAGATTTAAGCAATGATAAAAAACAAATTGATTATGAACCAAGCAAAGAAGATATTATAAAAAGTGCTCTATCCATTTTTTTCACTACTTCATTATTTGCGGCCATTGCTGAATCAAGAGTTTGTGAAAATGGTGCGAGAAGAAACGCCATGGAAACAGCCACTGATAATGCTAAAGAGTTAATTGATGATTTAACTTTAGAATTTAATGATGCAAGACAACAAAACATCACGCAAGAAATTAATGAAATTGTGGCTGGTGCTGATGGTAGCGCGGCTTAGGAGGCAACTATGGAAAATGAAAAAATTATAAAAGTAAGAGATAACGACGGTACGATTCAAGAAATTCTTGGACCAGTTATTAATGTTAAATTCCCCCCTAATAAATTACCACACATCAATGATGCGTTAAGTATTACTCGTGATGATGGTACAAAGTCCATCCTTGAAGTTGCTCAGATTGTGGGTGATGATGTTGTACGCTGTATTTCTATGGGAGCAACCGATGGGCTAAGACGTGGTCAAGCAGTCACCCAAACTGGTGGGCCAATTAAAGCTCCTGTTGGTATGGGCGTTTTAGGTAGAATGTTTAATGTTGTCGGTCAACCAATTGATAATAAAGAAATGCCTAAAGATGTTCATTATTCACCAATTCACCGTGATCCACCTTCATTTGCCGACCAAGCAGCCACTGCTGAAATTTTGGAAACTGGTATTAAGGTTGTTGATCTATTAATTCCATATGTTAAAGGTGGGAAAATTGGTTTATTTGGTGGTGCTGGTGTCGGTAAAACTGTATTAGTACAAGAATTAATCCACAACATCGCCACAGGGCATGGTGGTTTATCAGTATTTGCCGGAGTTGGCGAAAGAACACGTGAAGGTAATGATCTTTATCACGAAATGATTGAGGGTGGTGTGATTGATAAGACTGCCTTAGTTTTTGGACAAATGAATGAACCGCCAGGTGCTCGTATGCGTGTTGCTCTAACTGCATTAACGATGGCCGAATATTTTCGAGATGAAAAACATCAAGACGTCTTGTTGTTTATTGATAACATTTTCCGTTTTACACAAGCTGGTAGTGAAGTATCTGCTTTATTAGGTCGTATGCCATCTGCCGTTGGTTACCAACCAACATTAGATTATGAAATGGGGCAACTACAAGAACGTATCACATCCACTAAGAATGGATCAATTACCTCAGTCCAAGCCATTTATGTTCCAGCTGATGATATGACTGATCCTGCCCCTGCTACGACGTTTACACACTTGGATGCCAAAACCGTTTTAGACCGTAAAATTGCTGCACTTGGTATTTATCCCGCAATTAACCCATTGGATTCTTCTAGTCGTTTACTTGATCCTAATATCGTTGGGATTGAACACTACCGAGTGGCCCGTCGTGTTCAAGAGATCATGCAAAAGTTTGAAGAACTACAAGACATCATTGCCATTTTAGGTATGGATGAATTAAGTGAAGAAGATAAATTGACAGTTGCTCGCGCTAGAAGAATTCGTAACTTCTTAAGTCAGCCATTCTTTGTAGCTGAGAAGTTTTCTGGGTATAAGGGTGCATATGTTAAAGTTAAAGACACCATTATTGGATTCAAAGAAATTATCGAAGGCCAATGTGATACTATTCCTGAACAATGTTTCTTATATGCCTCAACAATAGACGAAGTTAAAGCACGAGCGAAGGCAAACAAATAATAATGACCAAAAGGACTAAATGAAATATTGGTTTGTCATTTGCAACATGCGGTGTAGGTGTTGGTTTAGCTTTTTTATTAATGGCCACAATAAATGTTGTAAATGAGTCGCACTCCTATAACTATAAACAATGAACTGGTTACATCTCTGACGTGCAAAACAATCCCAACATTAAATTTAGCAGTGATACTAACACCAAAGCACTTCAAGTCGATGATTTGAAAAGATGCTGAGATCAATACACTACATATCCAGATAGTGTTGTTGTCGCAACAGCTAGGTACATTACATTGGAAGACTCTAGTGGGAATTATCAACAAATGTTTAGTTCCAAGTTTGTTTATGGTGATAAATGACATGACGATTTTTTATTACGAAATTGTTTTGTAACTTTTTCTATTATTGGCACAGCTGGTTGAGCGCTTGTTAGCACTATTAGTTTTATTGTAGCTAATGTGAAATATAAAAAACCAAAGGAGATGACTCATGGCAAAACTATTTAAATTAAAAGTTAATACTCCAGCTGGTATCTTCTTTGAAGATGATATTATTCAAATTGAACTAAGAACCCCGAGTGGTGTGATTGGTGTATTAGCTGATCACCAACCGGTAATTGGGTCTATATTACCTTCACTTTGTTGAATTAAAGATTCTAAAGGTAACCGTGTCTCTGCATTAGTTAATACTGGCATCTTTGAAACTGATGGTAAATCTATTAACATCATTACAGACTTTTTTGATTTCACTAATAAGATTAATGATTCAGTATTAGAAATTCGTAAACAAAAAATTGCAGAAGCCATTAAGTCTGCAGAATCAACTACTAATGTCAAACTTTACGAAGGCATCCAACGTAAATTAGAAAAAGAATTAGAAGATTTAAATAAGTTAACTAAGAAATAATATCAAGAATGGTTAAAACTGCAATAAAAGATGGCAAATATAGATATCTATTAACAAGATCTTGAAATAAACAAAAGAAAAGTGTTTTATTCATCATGCTCAATCCTAGTGTGGCCGATGAAAAAGATGAAGATCCAACATTAAAACGTTGCGTTGGATTTGCTAAAAAAGAAGGCTTTGGTTCTTTGTCAATCGTTAACCTATTCGCCCATATAGCATCCAATTTTGAATGTTTAAAAGTATTCAAAAAAGTAGAAGTAATTGGATCAAAGAATGATAAGCATATTAAAGATTCAATTGAAAAACACAGACTTATAGTTGCTGCATGGGGTGTTAAAGACATAATATACAATCGAAATAAAGAGATATTAAATCGATTTTTTAAAGATAGAAAAATTTATTGTTTAGGAGTAACAAATGGTGGTCACCCTAGGCATCCACTATATTTAAATAAAAATACTAAATTAGAAGAATACAAATGAGACAAGAAAAAATTCTTAAAAAATTCCTAAATAATTTATATTTCTTATTTGATTTACAATCAATGTACTGGTAAAACTAATTTATTAGGAGCCATTGTGCTGGCCGATGGTGCAGTACAAATCAATGTCATGATGCCAATTTTACTTTTAGTATTACCAATAAGAATTTTGGCATTGTTAAAATGATAAGTTTGTGGAGTTGATGTCTTTTTAATTTCTATTGGGTAGATTATTCCTCCAGGACCTTCAATAATTAAATCTATTTCATAATCTTTTTTAATTCTCCCATTAGCTAAGTCATGCTTCTTTGCATAATAAAGGGTTTTCATTTTAGATGCATTAATATAACTTTTGCTTAATTCACTAATCACATAACATTCAAATATATGACCTGCGTACTCGCTATTCATTAAAGTATAACTATCAGAATATTCCGCTAAATAGCAAGCTAAACCAGTGTCGTAAAAATATAATTTTGGTTTTCTAGTAGTTTTAGTCAACACATTTGGAGAATACGGGTGAACAAAGAAAATTATCCCCATGGCAATTAATCCATATATTCATGTTTCGCATGTTGGTGTAGAGATACCAGTCAATTGGGCTATAGTTTTCACATTAATAATTTGTCCCACTTGACCAGATAATACTTTTAAAAATTTAGTAAATTTTGACGCATCTTTAATGTCCACTCAGTCTTCCTTCATATCTTTAGTAATTGTGCTTTTTACATATGCTTCGTAAAATACATTGTTGTTAGTTATATTTCCATTTATTATGTCTGGCATTGATCCTTTAATAATTTTTTCAAAAATTTGCAGTTGTGTTAATGATGGCTGCTTACGTTTTAAAAATTTTGCGAAATTAGGATCAAAAACAAAATTTTCAGTGCCATTTATTTCTGAAATTGATAACGATTGCATACTAATTACTGCGGCTCTTGTCGATAAATGATCACCAACACCTTTCATTAATTCAAAAGATTCACTACCAGTAACCACAAATTGTCCACGTTCATCTGATCTATCAACAATTGATTTAATATATGAAAACAGTCTCGGTGCTTTTTGTACTTCGTCAATAAATAACGGGGCAGGATGTGAATCTAAAAACCCATTTGGATCATTTTTGGCATGATTAACAATTTCGTCGTTATCTAACTTAACATAATTAAAATGTTTAATTTTGGGCAGAACTTCATTTAAAATGGTAGATTTGCCAATTTGTCTAGGCCCAGTAACAATAACACATTTAAATTGTTTGCTGATGGTTTCTATAGTAGATTCGAGGTGTCTTTTTATTGTATATATACTTTTCATGATACCATTATAAGTAAAAAGTATAAATTGAAGTAAGTAAATAATGTAAATTGATTTTCTTTAACAGTAGTTAAATTACATGAAACTTTCGAATTTTTTACTTTTACTTGGGTGTTTTAATTTTCTCAAAGCTTTTGCTTCAATTTGTCTGACACGTTCTCTAGTATTGCCGTATTTTTGGGCAATTTCATCTAAAGTGTATTCTTGAATGTAAGGTGAAATCCCAAAACGCATACGGATGACATCTTGCTCACGATCAGTCAAATTCTTTTTTAAGAAAGAGTCAAATTCATCAGTTAGTAAATCTTCATCTAGATGTTGGTCTGGGCGTTTGCTAACTTCATCAACGGCAAAATCGGCAAAGTTATTATCCTTTTCATCACCAACTGGTTTGTCAATGGATGCTGGGTTAACAGCGATCTTTTTCAATTGACTAACTTTACCTTGACTAAATCCTCTAGACGCACCACCTAAACCTTCGGTTAATTCATCAATTGTGGGCGCACGACCTAATTCGTTTTCAAGTTCAGTTTGTTTTTTAATAACTTGATTAATTAATTCGTTCATGTGTACTGGAACACGAATTGTTTTCGAGTGATCGGCGATTGAACGAGTAATAGCTTGACGAATCCATCATGTTGCATATGTGGAAAATTTATTACCTAATTTATAGTCAAACTTTTCAATCGCTTTCATTAGACCCATACAACCTTCTTGGAATAAATCATCAAGGTCTAATCCTCGATTCAAATAGATTCTTACGTTTTTAACCACCAAACGTAAGTTGGCAATAACTAGTTTGTCCCGTGCATAATTGCGATTCTCCGCATCAGGGTCAACAAGCAATTTAGCCAATTCAATTTCTTCGGTATGTGTTAATAGTTTTGACTCACCCAAAACGCCTAATAATGCTTTAACATTGTCGGTTAATTTATCTGAAGATGATAACTTACTCTTAATAGAGTTAACTTCAATGGATTCATCATAGTTCTCTTCGTCAAGGACTTCAACACCGGCTTCTAATAACTTGTCTGTAATAGCTTCATACAATTGACCAGTTCAGTTGTAACTATCAAACATTGCACGAATTTCTTTAAATTGCAATGCATTACGGTTACGCTTTTGGTGTTTTGCTTTATAAATTAATTTATTTACTAATTCGTTAAGCTCAAACTGAGATGTTTCTTTCTTGGCAACACCGCCCTCTAAGATCTTTACCTTATCACGTTTTGCATTTTTTATTTCTTGAGCATCAGTAATGATGGAATCATTACTAGTTGGAGTAGCTACCGCTGGTTTAACTACAAGTTTTACAACTTTAGGTGCTTTACTCTTAGCTGGTTTAGATTTAACTGTTTTTTTAGATTTTACAGCTACTTTTTTCTTAGGAGTTGTTTTCTTCGCTGTTTTCGATATCTGTTTTTTCATGGTCTATATAAATACAAGATAAAAAAATCAATGACTTAACTGATATAATGAAATTAATGAAAAATGGTTCCAGTGGTGATCAGCAAAGAAAGAATCAATTCTGGCAAATTAGGTATTTTAAAAGTCTTTTTTATTTGTTTCACAAACGATTTCCTAATAATATTGAACTTAGTTTGCTAATTGACCACAATCTTCGCTCTAAAGAATATCCATTAATATGGCAACCAATAATTGATTGAATAACTAAATATCCAAACTTAAATATTGAATTATGAAGTAAAAATACCCAAACGTATCGTAATGACGATATTGGATATTTAATCAATCATCAAACTGGGGTCATTTACATTATTGATAAATCAATAATGAAGTTTCCACCACAAGCTTACGAAGGTCATTACACTATCTATAAAAATAAATTCCACTTTCAGCAATATATTGATAACAAGTTTAATCGTAATGATTGAGCCAATATGAAACGACCAATTGGGAGAGCGTGTAGTCCTTATCTTTATGTTAAAAAAATTAGTGGTGAAAATAATAAGATGAAATGTCTGACTAAAAAAGCCTTTGCTCAAATCGTGGACACTAGATTGAACAACTTAAATCTCTATTATGATAAAGTTAGAGGCCACAAAGGTTATTGAATTTCTACTAATAAAACTAGCGAAGTTTTTTATAACCATAAACTGCCAAAACATGGACATTTCACGATTTATCCGAAAACCTTGTTAATTCATCATAACAAGACTAAAATATAGATAGATATTACTAGAGGAGTAAATATGAATATAGGATTACCAAAAGAAATAAAAAATAATGAAAACCGTGTTGGCTTAACACCAATAGCAGTAAAGGCACTTACATCTGCAAAGAATAAAGTGTTTGTACAAAAAGGCGCAGGGATCGGTAGTGGTTTTACTGATGCTGAATATGTTAAAGCTGGTGCAAAAATTGTAGCAACTGCCAAAGAAGCTTGAAATCAACCGATGATTGTCAAAGTAAAAGAACCATTGGATACTGAATATAAATTTTTTAAACCAGGGCAAATTTTATTTACTTACATTCACATTGCCGACAATAAACCATTGACATTAGCATTACTTAAAAGCAAAGTTACAAGTATTGCTTACGAAACCATCCGTCACAACGGAATGTTACCTTTATTAGCACCAATGTCACGTGTTGCTGGTAGACGTGCAGCCATTGTTGCAGCAACTCATTTAGAAAGTCACCACGGTGGTATGGGATTACTTCCAGGTGGTGTTTCTGATAATGATCCAACTAAACCGACAACTGAAAAAGGTTGATTTATGATTATTGGAGGCGGGGTTGTTGGCTACAACGCTGCAACCACTGCTGCTAGTTTAGGAACTAACGTTGTTCAATTTGAAGCTAACCCAAAACGAATTGTACAATTAAAAGCAGACCCAACAATTAAAACTTTAACTAAATTATTCAAGAGTCAATATGTGGTAGAAGCATCGACACCACAAAATATTGAAAAATGAATTTCTAAAGTAGATGCTGTGATTTCCACTGTATTAATTCCTGGAGCAAAAGCACCTAAAGTTGTGAAAGAATCTATGGTGAAGAAAATGAAACCAGGTAGCGTTATTGTTGATGTGGCCATTGATCAAGGTGGTTCTGTAGAGACAATTACTCACTACACAACTCATGACAAACCAACATTTATTAAATACGGTGTCAATCATTACGCTGTTGCCAATATGCCTGGTGCTACTAGTAGAACTTCCACTATTGCCCTAGTAACTGCCACCACTCCTTATGCAATTAAAATTGCTAAAGATGGTGTGAAATCTGCTTTAAAAGACCAAGGCATTTATGATGGTATTAATACGATCGCTGGTCATTTAACAATCAAACCAGTAGCTGACGTTTGAAAAATTAAATTTGAAGAAGCTAAGAAATTTATTTAATCTCAAAATTGATGAACAAAAATAGTGTGTTAAACACTATTTTTTTATATAACTTACACATCGGTATGTCAATACACAACAAAAGAACATTAATCAAGATACTAAATGAACTTGGTAGTATATTAAGTTTTAAAATTATGACTCATAGTGATGGTTGGATTATTGAATTACAAAAAAACAATAAGTCGTACTTGATTTATGGTTATAACTTTCCAAACAATAATGCTGCAGCTTCACGACTTTGCGATGATAAATCTGGTGTTTATGAAGTTTTAACAAAACATCAGTGTCCAGCTATACCCCACTTTTTCTTTATGAATCCCAAGAATCCTAATTCCATTGAAAAAAATATCACAACTCGTGCTAATAAACTCTTACAGCAGTATAGGAAAATTGTAGTCAAGCCAAACAATGGCACCGGCGGAGATTGTGTCTTTTTAGTGGAAACACCAACACAATTAAAAGATGCTATTAATAAAATTTTTAATCGTTTTGATTATTTAACTATTAGCCCATATCAAAATATTAAAAACGAATATCGAGTTATTATGCTAAATAATAAACCAATGTTGATTTATGAAAAAATTAAATGTAATGGCGAATGAAGACATAACTTACAACACGGTGCCAATGCGAGTATTGTTGTTGACAAACTATTAACAACCCAATTAACTAAATTAGCAAGAATGGCATCTAATGTTATTAACATTAATTTCTCATCAATTGATATTGTAAGAGTGAAAGATAAATTTTATATTCTTGAAATTAATTCAGGTGTAATGTTAGAAAAATTTGCATTACAGTCAAAAGACAATTACATTATTTCTAAATCTATTTATAAAAAAGCTTTGGAAAGTATTTTTTAATTAGTTCGTTGGGAGGGGGGTTATATAAAACACAAAAAAGTTTATAATTACTCCTTGCCTAGACCAAATAATTTAAAACATAATATTACAATAACCAAAAGAAAATACACATTACCAAAACTGATTAGTCTTATTGCTATTTCACAATCGATATTATTATCATCTGTTCTGATAACGAGCTGTGGTTCGGGGAAATTAACAGATCCGGTTCGCCAGGCTGCTGATGAGAGCATTGTGATGCTTCGCAACAATCAATCAAAATTACCATTGACGCAAAATGACACCGTTTCTATTTTTGGTAGAACACAAATTGACTATCATTTTATGGGCGGTGGTAGTGGTGGACTTGTTGTTCCTAAATACACAGTCAACGTTTTACAAGGATTACGTAATTCCAATTTAAAAATTAATGAAGACTTAGCAAGCATTTATGAAAATTGATGTGCAGATAACCCACCATCTTTTCTCAGCGAATATGAGCATTCATATCCAGAAGCTCCAATTGTAATTAATGATAACAATATTGTTACTGAAGCTAGGGAAAAATCAAATACAGCCGTTGTTGTTATCGGTCGAACAGCAGGTGAAGATGTAATTGGTGATGTCGGTTTTTCAGGTGGCGACTTCCGAAACCCCGAAAAAGATACTAGTAGTGATTTTTCAATTAATGATGATGAAAAAGCATTAATTGACGCAGTAACTACAGCTGATTTTGAAAAAGTAATTTTAGTATTAAACTATTCTAACATTGTTGATTTTAGTTGGCTAGCTAATTATGGTAATAAAATTGATGGCATTTTATTAGCATGAGAGGGTGGCATGGAGAGTGGCAACGCCATTGCAGATGTGCTTTCTGGAAAAGTGAATCCATCTGGTAAACTACCTGACACCATCGCTAATAACTATGCAGATTACCCATCAGCAGACTATTATGACGATCCACACCAAGAAGATGAGGACGCCATTGATGGTGACATTTTAAGTATTCCTGGTCACGTTAATTATGTTGAAGATATTTATGTTGGTTATCGGTATTTTGAAACTTTTGATAAAACCGTTAATGGTGCGACCATTAATCGCCCCCTATATGATTTTGGTTACGGTTTAAGCTATACTACATTTGATATTGCCACACAATCTTATTCGGAAAAAAATAAACTTATTACACTGAAAGTAAAGGTAACTAATACCGGTAAATGTTCGGGTAAGGAGATTGTGCAAGTCTACATGACACCACCACAAGGGGTTTTAGCAAAATCCAAAAAAAATCTTGTAGCTTTCGCCAAGACCGCAAATTTAAAACCTGGAAAATCGCAAAATTTAACATTGACATTCGACCTTACAAAATGTGCTTCTTTTAATGATGATCCAAATGATGGCATCACAAAATCAAGTTGAGTATTAGAATCCGGAGATTATCGTTTTTTTGTTGGCAACTCCGTAACGAATGGGTCGTACATTAACAATACTTACCGACAAAGAGCGACTGAGATTGTCAAGGCATATCCAGTCGATACATTAGCACCACAAGAACCAGAATCTGGTGACGAAGATAATCCTTTTGTTCAAAGATGAGGCGGTGGAAGTGACCAACCAATTGGAACACCAGTACCATATAGTACACTCAACAACGCTGATGGTTCACCGAATGATGCCATGAAAACGTTAATTCAAAATCATATTAATTTAGAAACGGATATTCCATTTGACGGTGTTGATCACGGCATAAAATTAATTGATGTATATAACGCTAAGGATAAAGATCATAAAATGCAAGATTTTATTAAGCAATTCACGATTGATGATCTAGCCTTCTTAACAGTTGCTGGTCAAGGTATGGATGATTCTCGCGGTATTCCAGGAAACACGGCTGTAATTGGTGGTGTTACCGATAGATTAAAAGATACATTTGGGATTCCAATTGTTTCTAATACTGACGGACCTTCTGGTGTACGTTGCGACGAACAAACTTTGCTTTTACCAGACGGAACAGCTTTAGCGTCAACTTGGAATACTAACCTTATTAATGATGTTTATGCAACCGTTGGCAAAGAGGCCAAGCGTCTTGGCAGTAGCCAAGTTAATGGACCAGGGATGAACATTCATCGCAATGTTCGTAATGGTCGTAATTTTGAATACTATTCCGAAGATCCATATCTAACTGGTGAAATGGGTAAGGCAGCGGTCACTGGTATTCAATCACAAGGTATTTCAGCGGCTGTAAAACATTTAGCTGTAAATAATCGTGAGGCATATCGTTATTGAACTGACTCGCGTGTTTCCGAAAGAGCATTGCGTGAAATATATTTAAAAGGTTTTGAAAAAACAATCGCTGAAGCACACCCATGAGCAGTAATGACTTCTTATAATTCCATTAACGGAGTACCGTCTTATTATAATTTTGAACTTGGTACATTATTATTAAGAGACCAATGGGATTTTACTGGTCTAATTATTACCGATTGATATATGTGGAATAGTGGGATTGATCCAAATTATCCAGATTTAACTAATAGTGCTTATCGCATTCGTTCTGGTATTAATGTTTATATGCCTGGTGGGTCTGGACCAGAAGGAGCAATTCCCATTCCCATCCCTTGGAATACAGATCAACAGCAAACGATTATTGACGCATATAACAACGGTGATTTAGAAGGACGAGAAGTTGAAACTAGTGCCATTCAATTATTAAATTTTATTATGCTGTCCTCACGTTTTAGAGAAGACCACCATTTACCTTATGCTAAATAATAAGCTCAAGGGATATAGTTCTTTAATTTTACCAACCATGGTTCTAATTAATTACTATAATAGATAGACAAAATAACAAAATATCTTGATGATGTCAAGCACAATTATTTAAAAGGATTACATATACATATGGCTAAAATTGAATTTTTTGCATTAGGTGGTTTAGATGAACGCGGTAAAGACTGCTACGCATTAACAGTAAATGGGGACATTTACATTATTAATAGTGGAATTATTACTCCTCCTAGTGTTTCGTTAGGGGTAAAGAAGATTATTCCTGACTTTATCTGGATTAATCAAAACAAACCGGCAATTAAGGGTATCTTCATCGGTACACCAAGCTACGATAGGTTTGGTAGTTTGGAATTCTTCTATCAATTTATTCCTAATATTCCTGTTTATACTTCAAGCATTGGTGCAGTTGTTTTAAATACTTACTTCCAAAAAAGAGCACCAAGGCATGGACAAAATCCATTAAAGCTTAACATTCGTATCATGGAATCGTTAAAAACTGAGAGAATTGGTGCTTGTCAAATTACACCATTCAAAGTTTCTAACTCGATGCCTCGTTCATTGGGCTTCATCTTTGGTACTCTAGAAGGATCCATCATTTATATAGATGACTTTATTCTATCATCTAATAAGAACTATTCATTTGATGATGAAATTACAGAGATTAATAAAATTACTAACCACAAGAATTTAATGTTAATCATTGGAGTTGGCTTATCAGGCAGATCCAAAGGTTTTACTAACCCTAATCACCGCATTGCCTCATATTTTGAGAGCATTATTTTAGATGCTCCTGGTAGAGTCTTAGCAGCATGCTATGACTATGATGTTTATAAAGTATTAGGTTTAGTACAAGCAGCCATGTCTAAAAATAGACCTATCAATATTTATTCCAATACTTTTATAGAATTGTTCAAATTTTTAAATGACAAGGGTTATTTCTTAGCTAGGAAGGCCATTACAATTGGTGATGAAAGTTTAGATACAGCTGATAATGCTGTTGTTATTATTACTGGAACGCCACAACGGCTTTTCCCTAAATTAGATAAAATAGTTAGTGATGATGATCCAAAATTACACCTTAAAGAGACAGACACATTCATTTTTGCAGAAAATACCATCCCAGGGTATGAAAGTAGTGAAGCCGACGTTTTTGACGGTGTAGCTCGTGCTGATGTGCAACACATTTATAAACTACCAAAAAACATTTTGCCTGTATCTGCAAGTAATGAGGATCATAAATATTTAGTCGAAACACTTCAACCTAAATACATTATTCCCGTGTCGGGGCTATATATGGATTTTGTGGAATATCAAAAAGCCATTTTACAAACTGGATATAGTAAACAAAATATTCTTATTTTAGAAAATGGTCAATGTATCTCTTTAAATAATGGAATTCTTGAACCTAGAACAAAATTTGTCAATCTTGAACAACAATACATCGGTACTCAAGGGGTTCTTGATGTGGGTGCATCTAGTATGTTTGAACGTGACCAAATGAAAGACAATGGTGTGGTGTTAGTAAGCTTACTATATAGCAAAGAAGATAAGATTATTAAGCGTTTTAATTATGACAGTGTTGGTGTAACAAACATTACTGAAGAAAATAAACCAATCATCAACATCATCGTGGAAGAGTGTAATAAACAAATCTCATCATTATTATCAACGGCCATCACACAAAATGCTTTGGATATGAAAGAAATCAAAATTTCCATTCGTAAGATCGTAGATAAGCAGTTTGAAAAGAAGTTTAATAAGAAGCCTTTAGTTCTAACTACTATAATCTTCAATAAGAATCATAATCAACCCCAACCATAATGTCAACAGAAAAACTTAATGACGGCAAATCAGTTCGTGTTACACAATTGCAACAATCAAACGATGAAACAATTGATGAAATGAATGCATTACCTGAAGCACAACAGAAATCAAGAAAGACAGCTGTCCGCACTTTATTAATTATTGTTTTAGCAATTCTTGTAATTTGCATTGCCCGAGTTCCTTATATAGGTAGTTATGCGGACTCTTATGTTTTTGAATTTGTTTTTGGTAATGCAAAATATGTAGTTTATTTATGATTAATACTTTTGATATTTTTTAAAATTTGTAATTTTAAATTTACAAAACTTTTATACACAAAACGATTCCTTCTAGGATCGTTGTTAATTACTATTGGATCAATTATTGCATTATCCATTGCCCAAGAGTTTGTATGGTCTTCAATGCTTACTCCAGATGCGTGAAGTGGCATTACTATTGGTGATTACGTTAACAAATTTAGTGAATGGGCTCGTTCTAGTGATGCACAACTATATCGTGCCTTCATGCCGATATTTAAATTTGACACTGGCACCGTAAAATACTTGGATTCAGGCATTATTGGTATGTCTATTTGTGTTGGATGATGATACATTACCATTGGGTTACTTGGATTACTAGGATTATGCCTCATCGTATTTGGTATATTAATCTACGCTAATAAAACTGATAACCGTGGAGTGACAACAATTCGCAAATGATTAATTCATTTGCTTGGTGGTTCTTACTCTCAAAACAACTATGATGAAATGGCTGGCGAAAGAGATGACATCGATCCAATTATCCACCAAAGTGTGGAAATCAAACAAGAAGCTAGTAAACCTGACCAAAACACACCCCCTATTAGTTTTTTGACTGATACTAGTGTGGATAATTATTTCAACAATAAGAGTGAAGCTGAAAAATCACAAACTGTTATTGCTAAATTCATCAAGAAACTAGGTGTAGAATCTTCTTACCAAAAAACAACGATTATGCCACAATATACCGAAATTAATTTTGAAGTTGACAGTAAAACAAGCATTGATGAAATATTAAAATCTCAAAACGAATTATTAAGAATTTTAAAATTAGAATCATTTAATATTTCCTTTAAAGGAAATGTGGTTCGTTTTGAATTACCTAATAAAGACTCATCAAAAATATCCATGAGACAAATCTTAAACTCTGTAAGTAATATCCAACCCAATGAATCTATTGTTGGCTTAACATTAGAGAACACACCGTTAGTTCTTGACATCCACAAGCATCCTAATTCTGTTATTATTGGTCGTCGTGGAAGCGGTGGTGCCATGCTATTAACATGTATGCTAATTTCTCTGGCCTATCTCAACGCACCATCTCACATGGATTTCATTATCTTGTCACCACTTGGCGATAAATCATTAAAACATTTAGATAGTTTACCACACATGCAATATCCGGTGATTTCTGAATTAGATGAATCAGTGGCAAAAATGCATGATGTGTTAAAAACTATTGACGATCGTGAAGGCAAATTAAAAGAAGCTGGAGCTAAAACATTAGAAGAATATAACAAATATCAAAGTGTAGCTACAGCTAGGCTAAAAGAAGTAGTTCTAGTTATTTCTTCATATGATAAATTGTTAAAGAACAATCTACAGAATGTAGAAATCCTTTCGGAAATTCTTCAACGTGGTTCTAAAGTTGGCATTACTGTTATTCTTTTAGCTATCAATGTTAATAATGAATCAGTGGAACCAAAAATTTATGATCAAACAGTATCAAGATTTATCTTGCGATTAGAATCAGAACATGAATCATTAAAAATGTTTGATAGTTATCGTGGTGTGCAATTGTGTGGCAATGGTGATGGTTATTACATTGATGCTAACTCAAATAAGAAAACTAGATTCCAAGCTTGTTATTTAAACGCTAACGAATTAGTAGAAACCATTAAAATCATTAAAACTTTCTACTTGACTAAAGAACAACAAGTTTAAATCATTTTTTTAGGATCAACAATTTTATCAAATTCTTGTTCACTAACATATTTTAAAGTTAAAGCTGCTTTTTTAAGTGTTGTATTATGCTTGAAAGCATATTTAGCAATTTCCGATGATTTTTCATAACCAATCTGATCTGCTAATGCTGTCGATAACATTAGTGAATGGCGTACATAGTGGTCCATACGTTTGTAATTGATGGAAATACCACTAACACAACGTTCATCAAACGATTGGATCATTTCACTAAATAAAGTTACGGATTGGATAAAGTTTTGCATTAATACAGTACCAAACGTGTTTAGTTCAAAGTTACCTTGGCTCGCCAAGAAAGTAATGGTTTGATCATGTCCCATAACTTGTCCACAAATCATCGCCATACCTTCACATTGGGTTGGATTAACTTTTCCAGGCATGATTGAGCTACCAGGTTCATTGGCTGGAATCGTAATTTCGCAGAATCCACTACGAGGACCACTTGCCAAAAATCTTGCATCTTGAGCAATTTTATAAATGTTTACCGCCAAAGCTTTAATTGCACCGTGGACGTAAACAAAATTATCTTTACCCCAAGTTCCGTGATATTTATTAGGTGTCACAGTAAATTCAGCGGTTTTTAAAATTTGGTTTAAAAATTTCACACAATATACATCGTAACCCTTTGGTGTGTTAAATTCAGTGCCAATAGCAGTAGCACCCATATTAATACCTGTGCAATATTTTAAAGAATTCACAATCATCTCACGAGCATTTGTTAAACCAAATATTCAACCACTGACTTCTTGTCCAAATGTCATTGGTAAAGCATCTTGGATATGTGTCCTTCCCATCTTAATAACATTTTTACCACGTTCTTGTAATTTAAGACATGTTTTTATTAACCCGTCTACTGCAGGCAATAACTTTTCTCTTACTAAATGTAAAGCTGTAATATTCATCGCTGTTGGGTATACATCATTAGTACTTTGTGACATATTGCAATGATCATTAGGATGTACTAAGTTCTTTTTGGCAATTTCATTTGCATAGTGGGCAATAACTTCGTTTACATTCATATTTGTTTGTGTACCGCTACCAGCTTGATATGCATGAGTTGGGAAATTATCATCTAATCTCCCTGACATAATTTCTTCACAAGATCTTTTAATTAAGTTTGCACGTTTCTTATCTAACTTATGACATTTTTCATTAGCACTAGCTGCAGCCCATTTAATTGCAGCTACCGCATGGATTAAATCTAATGACACAATTTCTTTGCCGATATTGAAGTTAGTTAAACTTCTTTGCGTTTGTGCTCCTCAGTATTTATCTGCAGGGACTTCCATCGCTCCTAATGAATCACGTTCAATTCGTGTTCTTGTTTTAATATTCTTCATAATGCCTCACCATTTGATTTGATATGCATATATTTTAATACTATATGTATAATTAGTGACCATTTCTTGGTGATAAACGTCTTCCATTTATTTCTAGGTGATGGCAATAAGTCAAATATAAGGAAGTAAAACAACATGGCAATAAGTAAAGCTTTTAAGCAACAACTAGTGAAAGATTTTGGTGGTTCAGATAAAAATACTGGATCAACTGAAGTCCAAATTGCAATTCTCACAGCAGAGATTAATGCAATCACTAACCATATTTCAACTAACAATAAAGATTATTCAACTAAACGTGGTTTATTCAAAAAAGTTTCACAAAGACGTTCTTTGTTAAATTATCTTGAAAGAACCAACATTGAAAAGTATCGTGAATTGGTTAAAAAACTAGACATTCGTAAATAAAAAAATCTGAGATTGATTTCTCAGATTTTTATTTTTATAGAACATATTATAGTCATCTCATGATGTGATATAAAGCCTTGTTGCGAAAGTCTTAACTTACCCAAAAGCGACTACTTAACTTACCCAAAAATGGCAGCTTAACTTACCCATTTGTGGCGGTTATAATGTTCTGGCGACAGCGATATCTTATATTAACATTGCTATAGTATAGTGATGAAAAAATCATCAGCACAAGAGCAATGAAACATAACATTTAATAATGCAATTGCAATAATGAAGCATGAAGGTTTTTTCTTTTCTAAATTTGAATTGAAGGAAATTAAAAAAGCATTTGTGCCTAATATCTTTATTGAAAAATCAACTAAATAGAAAAATAAATGATTAATAAGATTTTATAAAGATAATGGCATCAAGTAGATTAAATAATTTGGATTTATATTCTTATCTCAATGCTTCTATTTGCCAATCAAAAATTATACATAGCGAAATAAGATTTCCATTATCAACGATACAATAATTGGTATTAAAAGTGCCATTCAAAATTTATAATCATGGTACCATGAATTAGATTCAAAATATATTTTGTATCCGTCTGGTGTGATGAAAAAAATATTTCCCCGTTGTTATTTACACAAGCTTCGTTTATTTCAATATAACCACATTTTTGAATTTCACATATGATATTATTTTCATCTTGAGACTTCATAGAATATTTAGATCATTGTTTATTTGAAATAGCGTTTTCACCATCTTTATGACAAATCGTCTGCTCATAAAGTTTTTTCATCATGATGCGTGTTTTTTTTATTTGTTAACATATGAGGTGTTATATGCCTTTTCATATTTGTCTAGTAATTCAATTAAAAAATTTAAATCAATAAAGCCAAAATAAAACCTATCAGTGAAGCCAGTTTTTGCTACAATATTGATAAAATTAAAATCTTTATTTTCTATATGATCTTTTATAAAACTATCAATCGTTCTATGAATTTCTAAAATTAATGAATATTTTGGTGAAATGTATTTATTTTGCAATTCTCTTGTTTGTGTTAATGATTCTTTTAAAGAATCATTTAATGAATTAAGTTCGCTATCGTTATTGTTCTCTCTATCCAAAAATTCAGTTAATTTATCTAAAGCATAAGTAATAGAATTTACAAAAATAGTACCTGTATTAGATGCTGGAACTAATCGGGGTTTTAAATAGCATAGAAGCACTGCTCGTATTGTTGCAAGCAAAGCCATTTTGTGGTTTTTATTATCCATGCCACTATTCGCCATTTACAGTCCAACCGGTATTTGGTAGTCCTCATTGATGCAAAAAAGTTAACACGGTAGACTTCGTTGTTCAAGAACCATTCACTATTACGTTGCCAGTAGGTGCAACATCCGTTAAGACAAGTTTGTTGGCTTCTGTTGGCAAAATAGTTCAATTAGGTTCTGCGTATAAAGACCCCAAATTAATTTCATCAATTTTATCATCATTCAAAAAAGGCCTAGAATAGTAAACTGGTGGTTGGTCGTAACCCGCAATATAAACGACACTAGATGTTTTAGAAAAATCTAACATTCTCACTCCTTTGCAATTTTCAAAAGAAATATTAGCAACGCTAATAGCACTATTTAAAAAATCGATTTTGCTTAAACTATCGCAACCAGATAATGAATTTATAGCTATAGAAGGCACACACAAATTGATGTTCGTTAGCAGGTTATTATTAAAAAAAGCTCGCTCTTTTAATGATAGCAGTGAATTAGGTAATACTACTTTTTTCATACGCCAACCTTCAAAAGTGCCTGTCACATGGTAACCATCTATGTATACATCGCCTATATCTGTTATGCCATCATGGATAATTAATGTCTGTACGTTTGCACCAATAGAGTGCCCTGCAACATTCGGGAATGTAGCCACACCATTTACAACAAAAATCTCTAATGTTACTGGATTTGCTCAACCACTTGGTGAAGAAAAAAGATATGAAAAACATGCCATTTGTGTAGATGATATGGACAAGTGAGTAAAATTTTGTGAGTTACTAAATATATCATTAGGAGCAGTTGTACTGGAACTTAAATCAGAAAGATCAACGACATCCATCATATTAGCGAATGCTTTTTTACCAAAGCTTATCACAGAATCAGGTATGCTTAATTTTTTTACTCTTGATAAACCATTAAAAGCATTGGCACCAATGCTTTGCACACTATTGCCAAGGTTCAATTCTTCCATCCCAATGCAATTATTGAATGCATTATCTTGAATGTTAATCAAAGAATTTGGTAGATTTAAAGAATATTGATATCCACTCGAAATTTTAGAATCGAATGCATTTATTTCAATGGTTTCAACACTTTCTGGAATATCAATTTCATTGTATAAACTCAAATCCACACTAGCCTTTAACCCATAACAGATTTTTCCATCATTTGATATTTCTAAGCAAGACACAGGCATTGGACCAGGCGTCGGTTGGGGATTGTTAATAGTTATATTGATAAGCAATGTTCCATCCGAAAGCCCGGTTTTTTGGCACATTATTGTAAATGTTCCAGACTCAGCTGTTGAATTTCAAGTAACTTGCCCTGATTGTGTGATATTAATTCCTTTAGCCGTAGCACCAGCTTGAATACTCCAACTACAGCCAGCTAAAATGTGACCATTATTATCTGTAGCGGTGTAATCAGATAATCCTGCAAAACCGCCAACACCAGTCAACTCTTGGGATCCTCAAACATCAATAGACGTAGCAACGGGTGGAGTCGCACTATTTATTGTTAATGTTATAGTGTCACTCAACCCAAATATAGTACCACTAACGCATTTGACTTTAAATGTTGTTGTGCCGTCAACTGATGCATTTCAAGAAATAGTTCCATCACTATTTATGGATAAAGTAGCAGAGCCAGTCTTATTCTCTATTGTTCAATTACCACCAATGATTTTGTGTCCATTGTTATCAACGGCCACATAGTTAGTGTAGCCTTCTATACTATTTTCACCAGTTAATGTTGTAGATCCATAAACACTAATTGAAGTAAATGGTGGTAATGGGTCTTCATTATTTTGAATGCTAACGTCTTTAGATGATTGTAAATCATCACAAATACAAGTAATTTTAATATTGTAAGTACGAGTCTCTGATAATGCAGACGATGTTCAAGTTAATGCGCCTTGATTATCAATATTAAAATAATCTTTATCACTACCATCTAACGATCATTGCCCTTTAACGAATTCGCCAGATATTTTATCGGTGGCTTGATAATCCTCTTCACCATTGTAGTTAACAAAAGTTTGAATAGTATTAGAACCACTTATTAATAGTTTATCAGCTATTGGATCTTTATGAACGACTGCATAAGTAATTCCTATTGCTGCCGCTGCTCCCACTACGAATGTTGAACTTGCTACTAAAACATTCTTCCAAATTTTCGATTTACCAGTATTTTTCATTTTTATCTCTCGTATACCACATCTAAATAGAGTGGCATAATTCCTTATTTTTCTTAATAAGGAATTATGCGCATGCATGGATACCAATCTTGCACACGCGAGAAGCAATAAATCTGTTTAAACCGATAGAGTATCTTTATTTCATTTGTTAATTCCTAGTTTTCATAAGAATACATGGGCATTGTTTTAAATTATTATTTGACAAAAAGGTGTCCTAATGCAATGACATTTATGCCATCTGGGCGCGTATAACTAACGTTTCCAGCAGTGATGACATTTAACGATATTAATTTGTCTAATTGCTTTTCGTTTAATCTTTTCTTTAATAAATGCAAATTGATAGCACCTTGTTCAATTAAGGTTTCTCCACCTAATTTCATCTCAAATGCTGCTCATCGGCCATCTGCCATTTCAACTATGGCATCAACTTCAAGATCAGAAGAGTCTAAATAGTAGGAAACTTCTCCATCTAGATAGAAAGCGTATGCTCTTATATCTCTAATTGCCAATGACTCAAAAAATAAACCAAATGTATTTAATTCGTTTATTAAATCATCCGAATTAATTCCAAGACTTGCCGCGGCAATTGAAGGGTCGGTAAAATGTCATTTGGGTTTTACTCTTAATTTAGCGCTGGATCTAATATGAGTATTCCACACAGGCAATTCATCCAAAACGTATATATCGGATAGCCTATCTAAATATTTGCGTACGGTATCGCTATCTATTAATGCATCTTCTGCAAGCGTTCTCAAAGCAGCATTGGTAGATAAATTTCTAGACAAAGAACGAATTAAAGCGCTAAGTCTACTTTTGCTTAGTCTGGATTTATAATAACGAAGATCGGCATCAAATAAATTATTTACATAATGTTTTACATTTCTCGCAGATGATTCTTCATCTTTTTGAATATATTGCGGTCACCCACCTCTTATAATGTAATACGCATAATCTTTGAATTTAAATTCTTTGCCTCCTTTAATTTCTTTTGATTGTTCTTTGTTAAATAAATTAGCAAAGTTAACTTCTTGACTACTATTTTTGCTTTCATAGAGCGACATTGGTGTCATTTTTAGTCTACCAATTCGTCCTACACCTGTATGTCTCGTTTTGTCATCTTTAGGTGCGGACGACCCTGTTAAAATAAATAAACCTTGTTGTCTTTGATTATCAATTTCATTTCTAACTGCATTTCATATAGAACCAACTAATTGTCATTCATCAATAAGTATTGGTTTGTCATTAGCAAATAAAATCTCTGGTGTATTTTCAGCTTTCAAACGTATTTCGTTATTTTTGTCCAATTTAAAAACTGTTTTGCTAAAAAATTCACCAGTACTAGTTTTTCCACAACCCCTTGGGCCTTCAATGAAAATTGCTCCAATAGCATTTAAATCAATTTTCATTCATTTATCAATAAGTCTAGGTATATATTCGTCTTTTGTCATAGTTTTCATTATAGAACATTATTTTAATTCGGTAAAATATATAATTTACTTTCGGTAAAATATATATTAAATAATCGGTTAAATGTAGAAATTTGAGTTTAATAAAAAATTTAGGGTAGTGTTGCTTACAAGATAGTACACAAATGTCTTCGTCATCAATACGATAAACAATTCGGTGTCTTCAAGAAATCCTTCTTAATTTTCATCCAATAAGATCTTTTCGTAGCACATCAACGGGTGAACCAATATTAGTTGTATCGTTTGTTTGTCTATTTCAACTAGCATTTGAATGATGGAATGAATAGAATCAATGTCGTTTTCCTGAATTCATTCCTTTAAATTGGTTTTGGCTAATGATGAAAAACGAATCTTTCGCATGTTTAACTAATTAGAGCAGAAAGTTTTTCGGGAGATATTGATTTTCAAGATTTTGGATTAGACTTTTTTATAGTTTTAACCATATCTCGATAATCGCTTGCTGGAAATCCCTCGGTTTGAGTAGATGAAAGAAAACTGATCGCCTCTAAAGGACTATTGAATTTTTTTTCAATGCCACCAATTTGAATTTTTATTGACATATTTCACCTCATTCTATAATGTTTTTTACTAATGTAATAAGTATATTACAAAAAAATACAATACTCATTTTCTTCACCTCCATAAGGTGATAATATTAGGACATAATCGCGTTGGAATTGATTAGGATAAATTCCCTTTGGAATCACAATTGCTTTTCACTCAGTCTCTTCTTTAATTCGGCAAAATATACATTTAATAATCGGTTAAATGTAAGAATTTGCGTCTAACAAAAAATCTTAACTTACCCAAAAACGACATCTTAACTTACCCATTTGTGGCAATAAGGTGTTTTTGTTTAAGATAACACTTATATTTATGTGTCATTCACTAATAAACTGATGAATTTGTGCGTGTAATTAAGCAAAATCATTAAATCAATTGATAAATACACTACTTATCATGTTGTTTTATTGTCATTGTAAATGTTACAAAAATGTCATTTTTGTTCGTAAGACTTCGTAAAACTAGACTCAATACTAAACCGATAAACCTTCGCTTATTGTTTATAATTACTCGATTGTGAAGCACAACTATCAAAATTTGCCACTTAAAGACAAACATTTACCATTAAAAAATAATGTTAAGCGTTTTGATTTTGTTAGGAAAGTTAAAAAATCTAACGCTTTCTACCGATGATTAAAACATCTTGTAGCTAAAATCGTTATGAAAAAATATCATAGTCAGTGAAGCGTTAGCAAAGATGTTAAATCTAGTCAACTAAAATCTCCTTATTTAGTTTTATCCACACATATGTCTTTTATTGATATGCCAATGCTAGTCTCTGCACTACCAGATGCAGATTTTAATATTGTTTGTGCCATAGATGGATTTAAAGATTTCCCAGAGTGATTGCTGCGTAATGTTGGTTGTATTGGCAAAAGGAAATTTGTTAATGATTTAAATTTGGTTCGTAATTTATCATATAGCGCACAAAACTATCCAGAATGCTCTATTGCTGTTTATCCAGAAGCTAAATATTCCATTGATGGATGTACCTCTTTCTTACCAGATACATTGGGGAAACTAGCAAAATTTTTGGACATCCCAATAGTTGTAGTGATTTGTCATGGTGATTACATCTCAGATCCACAATGACGACATCAACCGATTGTGTGTAAAACGAACACAGAAGTCAAAGTGATTGTGGATCAAGAAGAAATTAAAACATTAAGTGCTGGTCAAATTCAACAACGGATCATCAAGGGTTTTCAATACGATGAATTCAAGTGATGAAAAGATCAGCAGATAAAAGTTGACTTACCTACTCGTGCTGATGGATTACATCGCATTCTTTATCAATGTCCAAATTGTAAGAAAGAATTTTTGATGAGTAGTCATAACAATGTATTACATTGCGATAATTGCAATAAAGAATGGTTAATGGACGAATATGGTCAATTAAAAGCTACTACTGGTACAACCGAATTTTGTCACATACCTGATTGATTTAATTGACAAAAAGAGAATATCAAGAAAGAGATTGCTAGTGGTAAATATTATTTTGAAGACAAAGTCCGTGTTCGTACATTACCTAATTCCAAACGTTTTTACAACCACGGTGAAGGAACGCTTGTTCATTCTAAAGATGGGTTTAAATTAGTTTGTGAGGCTTACAATGAGCCAACAACAATCGTGTGAGAACCAATTAACACTGATGGTTGTCACATTGAATACAACTATAAAGGTGAAGCTGATGCTATTGACCTTTCTATCCACGAGGATAGTTATTGACTTTATCCATTAACTGCTCGCAATGTTGTAACTAAAATTTCGCTAGCTACTGATGAATTTTTTAGACTAGCTTCAGAAAAACTTAAAGCTGAGCACGCATTACAAGCGGTTACTATATAGAAACAATCATTTTACTAACATTAGTTGTACCTAGTTTAACAATTCAAAGCGAGCTATTACAACAAGCATTTAATAAACTTGCTGGAACGTGTATCATAAGAGTATGGTTAGTCAAAGACGAATATAAAATAAATAATCTATTTGGATTCACAACATAATTTTGATTAAATGTGATGCTAGTGGGATTCGAATTATTAGTTTGATTGCCTAGAGCATTATCTATTATTTTATTTATGCTAGCTGGGAGATTAAACTCAGCGCAAGCATATAAACTATATAACGAACAACTTTCAATGCCTTCACAAGTTGAACCAGGAGCAAAAACAAAAAAGTTCCCGTGTAGGAACTTTTTCATATTTGGTGGAGATGATGGGAATCGAACCCATTTCCACAATTAATTTTCTAACAAAATCTACAGTTTAGTCCTAATTTAGCATTTCATTACAACCAGTAGGTATTAGAACAACCTAGATGTAACTGAGCCTATAAGTTCATTAAGTCTATAGGCATTGACTTAATATAACCACTTATTTAACGTATTAAGGTAAGTGATCTAACCTTAATACCCTGAGACACTAAAGTCTTATGCTACAAAAGCGTAGTTAAGATTGTTTTGTGTTGATAATTGATTAACTAAGAATGCTTCGTCTAAGTTAACGTTATCTTCTCTTGAGTCTGCATTTGGCAAGCCTCGGAGCTATAAGGGGCAAACCCCACTGCATTTGAGAGTCGATCAATCATGTCGAGACCTTGACATCCCCAAACCCGCATTTAGCGGAGAATTATTATATTGAATATCTTATCTAATTATTGCGAAACTAATCCAATATACAACACCGGCTACAACATATGCTACACAAAATGAAGAAGCTAATGAAATACCAAGATTCTTGAGACCAGCTTCTTTTTTAATAACAGCACAAGTTGCACCACATGGAGCAATTAACATTACCATAATTAAATAACTTAGTGCCTCAGGTGTAGTTACTGATCACTGGAATCCTACATCGCTAATACCAGAATATAACATCTCTAAATTTGTAACAGCTATTTCTTTGGCTGGTAACGCACTTAATAATGAAGCAGTGAGTTTTCACCCATCACCAGAATTAAATTTTTCTAACCCATTACCAATATCACCAAATCCAATTGGTAAAAAGATATATTGAAGACAATATCTTGAACCATACCCTAATAATGAATTAGAAATTTGATCATCTAGATACCACGTATTAAAACTTTCACCAGGACAAATATGTAGTAATAACCAAACCACTAAACTAATACCAACAATAATTAATGCTGCTTTTTTAACAAATTCTTTTAATTGCAACCAAACGCTTTTAAAAATCACAATAAAATCTGGTTTTCTTCAACCAACCATTTCAATTAAGAAAAATGATTTAGTTTTTCGGAACATCGTTTTGGAAAAAAATAATCCCATAAATAAGGCAATTAATCCAGAACAAATGGTAAATACCACCATGGCGATTCAACCTAATTGCCCAAAGATGATATTACATACAAAGGCAATTACGATTACCCTTGCACTACAGGCAACAAATGGAGCAATAAGTATGGAAATAATTTTTTCCTTCCTAGAATTGGTGCTACGTGCCATCATAATGGCTGGGACACTACAACCAAATCCAGTCAATAAGTTAACAATACTCCGGCCACTGATACCAAATTTTTCAAATGTTTTATCTAATAGAACAGATACTCTAGATAAAATACCAACTTGGTTAATAATATTCACTAAGAAGAATAAAATCACAATCACTGGTACAAATGATAAAACAGCAAAGAAACCATTTAAAATACCGTCAACAAATATATTAGCAATTCACTGGGCCCCACCACCAGCATTCCCATACAAACCGTGGATATTCTGGATAATCAATTTATCAAATAAGTTATCAGCTAGTAATGTTTGCAATCCACCACCAGTTCAAGGACCAAAGGCAATGAAATAGATAGCTACCATTAATAACAAGAATGCTGGTATCCCTACCCATTTGTTTAATAAAATGCGATCAGCTTTATAATGCTTATTTTTTTCAATACTTAAAAATTTTGGTTGATAAACACATGTACTATTGGTCACAATTTTATGAATGTATTCTCTTTTAGTGGCAATGATTTCATCATATAAACAAATACCTTTTAATATTGCACTTACCTTTTTATAAACAATAGGAAAGTGCTTTTGTAATTCTTCTTTTACATATTCATTGCCTTCTAGCAACATTAATGAATAAAATCGATTAGAAACTTTACGAATTGGTAGAATTGCTGATAGTTTTCTAATATAAGACTCAATACGTTCAGAATAATTTACAACATGAGGGTCCACTAATTTACTTTTAATAGAACTTTTTTCAGCTTGGTCAATACCTTTGTTACGGTTGGCTTGAGTAAATATGACTTTAGTATTGTTTAAGTATTTGCTTAATTTTTTAATGTCAATAGCATCTTTAACAACTTCATCAATCATATTAACTACAACGGTATTGACCAATCCAGTTTCAATACACTGAAGAGTCAACATTAAGTCTCTTTGAATAGATTGCGCCCCAACGATATTAATGATCTTGTCAAAGTGTTCATTAAATAATTCATGAGCTACGACTTTTTCTTCATCTACTGGATGTGATAAGTTATAAACACCTGGTAAATCCACTAAGCCAATAGTTTTATCTTGGCGATATCGTCCTACGGTGTCTTCCACGGTCAAACGATCCACGTTTGACACCATTGCTGTAGAAGTCGTTATTTTATTGAAAAATGTTGATTTACCAACATTTGGTGAACCCAATAAAAGATATGTTTGTTTCACATCTTTAAATCTATTATGTCCACCGTGGTGGTGATGGAAGGCATGCTTATGATGTTGTTCATGCCATTCATCAAATAATATATTATTTTCTACACTGGAACTGTTTAGTGTCTTTGTATTCCCTGACATTGATGTACCTACAATCTTCTGCTCGTAACACATACTCTACTCCATAAACTAATAAATGTAATAGTGTATTGTCTTTATCATAATCTAAGACTTTGATAAGTGTGTTCTTAGTAATACCGATGTTGTTGATTTTATGAACAATATGTTGATCTTGAAACTTCACATCGGTTACTTCGACTACTCTCCCTTTTAATTGGCAAGTTAGTTGCATATGCCTACAATTATATTACAAGGTAAATTTTATTGTTGGTGCGACAAAATATTAATGTTTCTTACTTGTAATATGTGATTTCTTGACTCTTGTGACTAACCACATTGGTAAGAATATCAATGTAAATATACAACCTAAAGATGTGAAAACAACCAACGAAATCATATAAGCATTCTTGTTCGGCCCAAGAATAATACGCGCAAATCCTAGAATCATAAATATCGCACCAATTATAGAAATAACTAAGGTGATAATCCATAAAATTAGTGATGCTTTAGAAATGTATGGATTTTTTCTTAAATTTTCTTTAGCACTAACAATTCATAAAACAATACTAGTCAATGCTCCGGCACCTCCGATACACCAAAATGGCATAAGCAATTCCAGACGTTTCATTCCTAACATCAGTAATACTACACCTAGTATTGCAACAACAACACCGGCAATAAGAAGCCCCATTCCGGCCCATCATAACTTGTTATGTGATTTGTTCTTATGAGATAAATGTGTTGTTTGTTTTACATGTTTATTTTGCATATTGACTCCGAATAATTTAAATAATTATAAATAGCGGCGTGATGATTTAATTAAAATTTGCATCATTTAATCAAAATTTGCATCATTAAAAAGCAATTATTACTTAGTCAACTCATTAATACATATAATTAATTAATAAAATAAATTGGAGTCAATATGATTAAAAAATCACTAAAAGGAACACAAACTGAAAAAAATCTAATGGAAGCATTTTCTGGTGAATCGCAAGCTAGAAATAAATATACATACTATGCATCTCGTGCCAAGAAAGATGGCTTTGTACAAATTCAAAAAATCTTTGAGGAAACTGCTGGCAATGAAAAAGAACATGCTGAACTTTGATTCAAAGCTTTGCATGGTGGTAGTATGCCAGACACTGCTGCAAACTTATTGGATGCAGCAGCTGGTGAACACTATGAATGAACCCAAATGTACAAACAAATGGCGATAACTGCTCGTAAAGAAGGATTTGAAGATATTGCTACACGTATGGAAGGCGTTGCCGTTATTGAATCTATTCACGAACAACGTTATCGTGATTTATTAAAAGATGTAAAAGATAAGCACGTCTTTGCTAGATCATCTAGTATTACTTGGAAATGTCAAAACTGTGGCCACCACCATAAAGGTAAAACAGCCCCTATGTTGTGCCCAGTATGTGCTCACCCACAAGCTTACTTTGAAGAATTACCAAAGAAAAATTACTAGTTTATAGTTGTAGATAAAATTTTGCTATTTATAAGCATAAAATTTGTAATGCTATAATATCGCTATGAAACAAACCGATCAAAAAAAGCCTTGTACTGAAGAAGAATGAATTGAATATTTCAAACAACGAGCTTACGCTTTGATCGGTTTTGACTACAAGCCTAAACAGAAATAGTTCTTGTCTTTAATTCATCTTTACTAGTTCAATCTTGAAATGATGATGAATCTAATACTCGTCTAGTGGCTTCCTTCATATCAGTAGCCTCAACTATTTTCATAATTGTATTTATTGTTAATAAAGTTGCCATTACCTTAAATTTTGCCATATTTACCTCCATATACTAATACACCGAAAGAAAATAAAAAATTATTTTTTTTAAAATTTGATTATTTTCAATGAATTTTATTAATATTTTTTACAAACATTATTGAATATTTATTGAGATAATAATTAATCTAAATAAGAGGAAATTATGAAAAAGAATAGCATATCTAAGAGAATTTTAACGGCAGGAGCAGTTGCAATCACAACATTAGCATCCATTGGTATAGTTTCAACTTTGAGTAGTTGTTCACTAAATGAATTATGACTCAAGTCATTAGCTTTACCATCGGTTAAGTCGTATGTAAACACATCTGATCAAGCGTACACCATTAATGACAATACGAAAATGGCTATAGACTTGAATGCTTTTCCGTCTGACAAAAGACAAATAGTTTTAGAAATTTTTCAAAATGTTATTGGAGAATATTATGCCAAATTACAAGGTACTCACCACTCTTTGGCTAGTCATCCAACATTATTAAGAGAAATACCTAGCCAAAGCGACATCAAAGGTGGCGAAATTCTTTTTGAATTGTTAACTAGTGATTCCTTACCAGGCTTCAATGAAGTTACAAAAGATAATTATCCCGAAGCTTACACAATTGAAGTAGGAAAAACGATTTGTGTTAAGGCGTTTAATGAACAAGGGTGATTATTAGGAGCTAGAACATTATTGCAAATGCAAATTACTAATATAAATGGGATTCTCTTTGGCACAATTAGTGATTGACCTAAAGTAAAGCAACGAGGTATTGAATTTGACTTTTCTGGAAGAGGTTATACCTTGAAGTTTGTGGAAGATTTATTAAAATCTATGGCTTGAGATAAATTAAATACCCTTGCTTTACGCTTTGCAAGTGGTGGTATGCGTTTAAATTGCCACAAGGTGGATGAAGCTCCTGAAGATTACACTTCCACCAACGGCACTTGGTTTAAGTTTGATAAATCTCAATTCCAAGCAGGAGCATCAGGGACAGCCCATTACAACCTTAACCAAAACTATCGTGATAATAGTCCGTTGTGAGATTGAGAAAACAATTTTTCAGAATTTGGTGAAATCCTTAATTTGGCAGCCAAACTTGGTGTAAATATTATTCCTGGTGTTAATTTATTGACACATGCATGGTTTATAACCGATTTAACATTACCACACAATTCAGATGATACTACAACTGAAAAAAGTGAGGATGGTTATAAAGTAACTGAAGAGGAATATCAATGAGATTTTGCTTTGTATGATAATAATACTGCCACTGATTACCCACATGGGAAAAGAATGAAGGATTGCCTCAACCTTAAAGGTGATACTCCAGGATCAAAAATGGCCATTGCGTTGTGTGAAAAATTCTTAACTTATATTAGTGGTCGTTTTATGCAACAAGGTAATTGAGCTAACGGAACTAAATCTTTTTGTGTGGGAGGAGACGAATACCTAGAAACTTTTGAGTGACGCAATGCAACGTTTGCTGGAGATGATCCGTCCAATATCATTAAATCTATATATAGCTCTACTAAAACTTTTCTTGATGCATTGAAGGTAAGTGGCATTCAAGAAGTGACGATGTGATCTGATGAGTTATTAAAAACGGCTAATACAAGTACTGGTTTTACACAAAATTGACCGAATGCCACTAGCGCTGAGTGAAATGCGACTAACATTGATTTCGATACTTTAACGCTAAAACATTGATGAGCTCAATATGGTGATGCAACTCCTGCAGATTTTACGGTTGCCTATTCGGCTAGTGCTGTTAAAGGTGGCGTGCAAAGAATGGTAAATTACAATTCTGATAAATTATATTTTTCGGATGATGCAAGTAATACCAGTACAGCACCAACCGCTCAAGATATTTATGAAGGATTTCACCCTGGTCAATTTGCAGGTGAAGCTGGTGAATATTTCGACGACATTGGTAATATCAATGGTTATCCTACGTGATTAAAGGGCGCCATGATGTCAGTTTGATGAGACTCTGGACCACAAGTATTGCCAATTGTTGATGGCACATTAAAAGCATTTGCTCAGAAATGTTGAAATGGTAATGACTCAATCGAAAAGTTTAGTCTTTTTGCCCAGAATTGTGCTACATTAGGCAAGGCACCTTTAAGTGAATGAAACTAAAAATGTGGATTTTTCTAAGAATTGTTATATAAAGTAAGCATTATGTTATCAAATTTAAATTCAAGTATAAGCCCAGATGCTATGCCAATGCTAATAGCTGGAATAGTATTAGGCGCTCTAGCGCTAGCACAAATCATTTTCGTAATTTTCAATAAGAAAGCTTGTAAAGACGCTACTTCTCATATTGCTTTAGGGGTGCTACAAATCATTTTCGGTGATGTTGTATCAGGCATTATGGTATTAATCCCTAATAAAACAACTCACAAGGTAGGATTTGTTTTATCTATCATTACAATGGTTTTATTCCTACTTCTTGGTATTATGCTCATTGTGATGGCTGTACTTGCTAATAATCCTAAACCCGATCCTAAATGATATTAATAAAGATCGCTTGTAATTAAGCGATTTTTTATTTTTCTTCTTTTATTTGTTTGAGATATTCGTTCATCTTAGGTTCAATAGGATTATTAGTATTTACTTTGTAATACTGTTTATCTTTAAGTTCATTAGGTAAGTATTGTTGTTTCACATATGCGTTTTTATAATCATGTGGATATTTATAACCAGTTCTACCTAATTTACTAGCCGATTTATAAGATTGATCTTTTATGTGTTTAGGGATTTGGTAGACTTTACCATTTTTAATATCATCTAATGCCTCCACAATCGCCAAATAAGCTGAATTAGATTTTGGCGACAAGCACATTTCAATTACGATGGCGGCAAAAATTTGTTTGCATTCTGGAAAACCCACTTCTTTAGCGGCATCACATGCTGCAATCACACGGCTACATAATTGTGGGTTAGCCAATCCAATATCTTCATAGGCCATTGCAATTAATCTTCGACATAAAGATTCAATATCACCAGACGCTAATAGTCTAGCTAAATAGTAAATTGCGGCATTTGGATCGCTGCCTCTTAAAGATTTATGCATAGCAGACTTAATGTCATAGAACTCATCACCATAATCTGCTGATAGTGTATAAGATTGTTGCATGACATCTTTTAAAACAGTTTTGTTAATAGTTTCACCAGCATACAAAGTGTTCAACATGTCCACTATATTAATGGCTGCTCTTAAATCGCCATTGGTTTGTTCAGCAATCATTTTGATAACATCATCATTTATTTTGGTGTTAAGTTTCACTGTTGCTAATCTTTTCTTTAGCCCGATGAATACATCTTCCTTTGATAATGAAGTGAGCTCAAAGATTTGACAACGACTACGGATCGCAGGATTAATAGTAAAATACGGATTCTCAGTCGTCGTGGCAAAAATATAAACTGTGCCATTTTCAAGATATGGTAAAAGGATGTCTTGCTTATCACGGTTGAGTCTATGCACTTCCTCTAAAATAACGACATAACCATTATCGGAACGTTTGGCTAAATCAATAATGCTAATCAATTGTTCTTTTTTATCAACTACAGCATTGTAAATCATGTGTGGTACGCCAATATCATTGGCTAGTGCTAACGCAATGGAAGTTTTACCAATACCAGGCACTCCATAAAAAATTAAGGAATACAAGGATTTAGTTTTAACCATCCGATCTAATACAGAATTTTCATTGAACAAATGCTGTTGTCCAATGATTTCATTAATCGATTTAGGTCTTAGAATTATTGCTAATGGTTGTTTCATATTACCTTTTATACATATTGCAATCCACTTCAATTCCTTGCTTGGTTAGATATTTATGCCCTCAATTGTACATTTCTTGCATAATCTTTCCAATGCTTCTACCAAAATCTGTCAAACTATATTCCACCTTCGGTGGAACAATTGGATAAACTTTACGATTGACTAGTTTGTCTTTCTCTAGTTCTCTTAGTTGTTGAGTCAACATTTTAGTAGTGGCTTGAGGGATGCTACGTTTTAGTTCACCAAAACGGGTTGTGCCTTTAGTCAAATATCAAAGGATGAGTGGTTTATATTTACCGCCAATTAAATCAAGCGTTGCAGTAACTGGACAATGTTTAGGATTGTTATGTTGGTGTTCCATAGTTTCTTTTTAGGTATTATAGTTATAAAAAGCATATATCATTCATTGATGATATTGTTTTTTTTAAAAGTTTTGGATTCAAGATTTATTTGTGATGCATATATAATGGATGTGCTATGAAATTACAACTTATCGTTAATAATACAATTTTGGACAAATCATTTGCTTCTAAAGATGAACTTGTGTCTTTTTTGGTAAATGGTAATGATGTGCTAAAAGTGTTGAAAAAAAATATTCTAAATTATCAACATATTCTATCGGAAGTGTAGACGAACTATTTTCTAAAGCCAGAATTTAATGCTAATTAAATATACAAAACCATTTTTATCTAGGCTTGTCAATCTAAAGGATTTATATTTGACAAGCCTAAAGATAAATATCAAAAATGAATAACATTTTACGATATCGGCACTCACGGACGAATATTTAATAACTAAAACTAATATAATTGAGTGATGAAGAAATCCACTACCCATAACAAACATCAAAAAATATCTATTTGAGATAATCGTTGGTTTAGTATTGCCTATATTTTAATTTGTGCAATTTTCGGTATCGCTATTATCATTGTTCAAGAGATTGGCAAGTTTTACGATGATCAGTATGTTTGATATGCCACTGTCACATTGTTAGTTAAAATCTTAGTGCCCATTTTTGCTGGTTTGACTTGTTTATACACATTGACTAGTAAAAATAAAAAAGTGACATGATTAATATCAATAGCATTATTAGCCTGTTTCATTGCTGAACTTTTAGGTTCGCTAGGTATTAGTTACAATTTGATTGCATTTGTTGTGTGCCACATTGTACTATCGATTTACTTTATTAGAATTAAATGTTTTAGCAAAAATGATTGAAAAAGTTTAATACCAATTTTAGTTTTATATGGAGCTTATGTATTGTTTTGCTTTCTATGATTAATCCCACGTGTGGAATTAATTTCTGCACATAAGGTTGATATCATTTTTAAACTAGCAGTTCCTATTTATGGTGCATTATTATCATTTATGTTGTGAAGAGCACTTTGTACATATGGCAAACCACAATGATTTTTATTCATAATGGGTGCTGTCATCTTTTATCTAAGCGATATGAATGTGATGATTGAAGGAATTATTGGCTTTGGTAAAACAGACCCAATTGGATTATTTACTTTTACATGAATTACTTATCCTATCGCTTTGACATTAGTAAGTTGTTTTAGCCGCAATACATTACAGTTTATTAATTGGACTAATGCTATTTAGATAGTTGATTTTAAACTAATCCAGCATCAATTAAAAATTGCATGATGTCAGTTTTTTTTTGCTTTTTGGAGAACCCTATTTAAAATTCTCTTTTTAAGAAAAGACATTTTTACATCAGTTAGTCTTTAATGTGTGGCAAGTGGTATCTATTTAGGTATCATATTACTTAAAAGTGCTTACTTGTTTTTTCTAAATTAGTCATATATAACTATTTTGTTAAGGAGAAATACTATGTCAAAGAAAAAAGAAATGTGTCCATGTGGATGCGGTGAGACTGTGGAAAATTGCACTTGTCCTGACACTTGCGATTGTAAGGTTACTGGCCCTTGTAAGAAGAAATAAGTCTTCTTACTTCATCATATGTAACGCCCATCATATTGAGACGCTTAAATAGTTGCTTATTATTAGATTCGCTAACACGATAATAATCAGCAACTATTTTTCTTTTGCTCTTAGTAGACAAATTTAGAGCAAGGTATTCTTCTCGTGTTAGTGACTCATGTATCTTACTAAAAGTAATTACAGATGATAAGGCATTAATTATGGATTGATCGCTTGCTTCAGCAATACCAATTTTTTTAGTGTGCTTTATATCGGCTTTATTGATAAAAGCTTGCTTAAAATTAATTAAAGTATTTTCTAATTTACGGCGGATGGATTCACCTGGACCATCTGGATCTAAAAATAAAATGACCCCACGATGTTTGGAAGCTAATTTAACTAATTCAATAGTTTCTTTAGATAAATAGCTACCATTTGTTTCAATGGTATCAACATCTAATAATGATTTTAATTTCGCTGTGTCAGTTTTACCTTCAACAACAATAACTTCCTTAATTTGTAATTTATGCATTGACATACTTAAATAATTGATCGTGGTTTATATTTATCATATATGCGATATAAATTTTTGTTTTTTGTATGTGCTTGGTAACATATTTGTCCTTCTACTAGAATGATCAAATATGTAGCATAGTTTTGAATTTCATCTAAGTTGTGCGTAGAGATAAAAATGGTTTTGCCTTGCTTGTGGAGCAAGCTTATGACCTTATAAAATATTTCTCTAGTATCTGGGTCTAAATTATCTGTCGGTTCATCCAAAATGTAAAAATCTGGACTATGGAGAAGTGCTTGGATAATCAAAAATTTCTTTTTTTGCCCGGACGACAAATATTGCATATTGGTGTCTAATTTATTTTTGCAATTAAATACACGAGCATAATAATCTATTTTTTTAGCTGTGTCTTTCTTGGACATTTGGTAGTATGCACATAAATCAGTTAAAAATATGCGTCCTGTTGTTTTGGGGAAGAAATCACGCTCAGGTACATATCCAACATTTCTATGAGATTGAATTGTGTCTTTAGCATTTGCTCCATTCAATTTTATCTCACCAGATTCGTATTGGAATAAATCCATTACAGATTTAATGATGGTAGTTTTACCAGCACCATTGTGTCCAATAAATGCACAAATTGACCCCTTAGGAACTTTAAAAGATACTTCTCTAAGAATCTGAAATTTCCTCACAGTTTTATTTAAATTATTAACCACTAATGGTCATTTACTATAATCCATCGTTAATCCTCCTATTCAATGGAAAACTAATTATTAATAATACAATGCCTCCAAATGCAAAAAGACAAGGTGGCAAATATTTAAATTGTAAATCAAACAACTCTTTACCATCATTATTGAAATTTTCTATATCCATTTTAGTAAAACCTAGAATTGAAAATGTAATGCTATACATTAATGTTATTAACAAAACAATGATACTAGCCATTGCATCTCTCATGTAATATCGGTAACATTGGCCTATTACTGTGCCAAAAATAGTTAGTTCTAAAAGATTAAGTCCTAAAAATCCTGGTGTCACTGATTTAAAAGCTACATCACGGAACAGTATTTTTTCCATACCTTCAGTGGTAATATAAGTGTTCCCATATATTCAATAAATACCAAAAATACAAACAATACTAATGGCACACATACATAAGGTGATAACTAAAGATGAAAAAAACTTTGCACCCAAGTAAACATCTCGATTAATTGGCCTAGATAGAATAAAAATTCGTTCGTTTGGGTTAGAGTTAACTTCACTAATAAAGGAAGCAAAAAAAGGTAGAAGAATAGTGGATGTTAAGGTGATCATTGTGTTTGACCCGAAGGCACTCATAAAGCTAGCATCCATAGCTTTGAACATAATATAAGGCATTAATAAAGTGAAAAATATCGTTACAAAAAATCATGCCGTAATTAAAATTCAAAAAGATTTTGAACGACACGAATTTTTAATAGATTGCCAATACACTCTATTAAAATCAATTCACTTTAATGTAGCTATTTTTTTCATTTACTTAACATACTTTGGTTGGTAGTGTTCGTAGACTTGTGAGATTGAGCCATTCTCGTTATAGTAGACTTCAATAATTTCTGATAGGTATTTACCTAAATCACAAATATGCATGTTTGGAATCTTGCGATCATACACCGACTCAATGGAGTTGGTAATAAAAATATTAGAAATGACGCCACTCTTCACAGCTTTAGATAATCTTTCTGTAGCTGGATCACTTAAAATACCGTGAGTAGCAGCAATGTTAATAGATTTCGCACCATGATCCTTTAATACCTTACATGCGGCTACAATTGTACCAGCAGTATCGATCATGTCATCGCTAATTAAACAATCTTTTCCTTTGACATTACCAAGAATATTAGAAATTTCAGCATGATTGGGTGAAGGACGACGTTTGTCTAAAATAGCTAATGGTAAATTTAAAGAAGCGGCAATTGTCCTAGCCCTTTTAATCCCACCATAGTCTGGTGAAACAATAACTAAATTAGAACAATGGATTTTTTTCACAGCCTCACGTACTGTGACAAAAATAGCTCGTAATGTATCAACAGGAACATCAAAGAACCCTTGAGTTTGTTCACTATGAATATCTACAATTGCGACACGTGTCGCTCCAGCTCTTTCTAATAATGTAGCGATTAATTTACTAGTGATTGGCTCGCGGCCTAATGTTTTACGGTCTTGTCTAGCATAAGCATAGTATGGCATTACAACATTGATAGATTTTGCCGAGGCACGTTTCAAAGCATCGATTGCAATTAATAGTTCCATTAAATTTTCATTTACTGGTTTAGTGAGAGATTGAACTACAGTAACATTACGATAACGTACTGGTATTTCAGGTCGTACCATAATTTCGCCATCAGCAAAATGTGAAATAGTGGTGGGGATAGGCTTTATTTTTAAATATTTGCAAATGCTTTCAGTGATTTTTTTGGCTCCGCTTAATCCCATTACGAGCATTTCACTTGATTTGGTTTTTGACATGTTATCTCCGATTGATAAATCTAAAACAATTATATATAAACTCACATAACATATTTAAAAATAAATGTGTTGAGAACTCTTCCGCGGTGCTATGTTGGTAATAAATAGGGAAAGTATTTGGTAATATTTCGGTAAAGTTGAAAGGTTTTATAACTTTCATTACCTTTTTTCATACATAGGTCTTGCTGACTTGGAGGGTGTAATTTAATGCGTATTTCAAACGCATTAAAAACAAGAATAATTGAATATATAAAATCTGCGCTAAATGAAAAATAGAACAATCATAAATTGTTCTATTTAGATTTGACGGGGAGGCAAGCCTCCCGACAGGAAAACCTGTAAAAATATTTTAACATATTTAACAAAATTGTCAAGTTTGTCAAGTTTTTTTGCTAAGTTACAAGTGTCTTTTTAATGCAAACAAATTTTATGCTATACTATTGTCGCATTAACCAAAGACAGTAACGGGTGCAAACCTTAATCATGTTACCGAGGTGATATACAAATTATCATTTCTAATGTCTTTGATGTTCAACAACATTAAAGACATTTTAATTGTTAATGCAAAAATTAAATTGGAGGTCTTAATTGTGAAAGCAATTATTCAACAAAAAGAGACCACTTCAAAAGCACTAGCTGAAAAAATTAGCCAAGCTAAGTCCATCATTGTTTTCGAATATCTTGGATTAACGGCTAAAGAACTCACATCACTCCGTAAGAAATTACACGCTGTGAATGCAAAGATCTATGTTGCCAAGAATAATATCTATTCTCGTGCATTCACTATTGCTAAAATTGAAGGGTTCTCATCAATGCAAGGCCCTAATGCCCTACTAATCGCCAGTGGTGATGAAGTGGCACCATTCAAAGAAATTTATGACATTGTAAAAACACATAAATTTGTTAAATACAAAGATGGTGTCTTGGAATCGAACCACATTGCGGCTAGTCAACTTGCCCAAATTGCAAGTATTCCTGGGCGTGAAGGTCTATTATCGATGCTCTTGTCTTGTTTACAAGCATCGATTCGTAATCTCGCCTATGGCATTCAAGCTATCGGTGAACATAAACCACAATAATGAAAGGATAAAAATATTATGGCAAAACTAACAAAAGAACAAATTATTGAAACATTAAAAGAAATGACATTACTAGAAATTAATGATCTAGTCAAAGCAATTGAAACATCATTCGGTGTTTCTGCATCTGCTCCTGTAGCCGCTGCTACTGGGCCAGCCGTTGCTGCTGAAGCACCAACTTCGGTTACCATTTCATTAATTGATGCTGGTGCTCAAAAGGTGGCTGTTATTAAAGCATACCGTGAGATCACTGGATTAGGATTAATGGAAGCTAAAGGTGCAGTAGAAAAAACACCTGCAGTCATTAAAGATAACATTAAGCCAGAAGAAGCAGAAGAAATCAAAAAGAAATTTGAAGCTGCTGGTGCTAAAGTTAAAATCGAAGCATAATCGTTGAGATATAAATAAAAAATCGGGGAATGAATCCTCGATTTTTTTTATTTTTTAGTTAGTTAAGATTATCTAGTAGGGTTGTAGTCAATAATTGCTTGACCGACATAAAGAGTGCCACCATCTACTGCAGTAATATCAACAACAAATTTACATTCATCCGTTAATTGTACACCAGTTGGTTCACGAAGTTGTAATATCGTGTTTCCAACATTGCCATCAGGATAACTATATGTTCAATTACCTAATGCCGTAGCGGATTGAGTTACACTTAGCACTTCATCAGTTTTTAAATCATATGCAGCAAATGTTCAATTGTATGTAACACCTGCGGCTATATTTTTAACTGTAAGGATATAAACCGATCCAGTAGCAGTTTTGTCATCAATTGTTATGTTAATTTTTTTATAGGCATCACTACAAGAAGTTGTAACTACGACCGTTCCAGCTGCAACACCAGCGACAGCAAGTCCGCCAGCAATTGAGCCTAATATTTTCATTTTTTTCATTTTATTTTTTCCTTTTTGCAAAAAGTTTGCTGTATGAATAAATCCATACATTAATAATTATAGTGTTAAAATGTGATACAATTAATAAAAAGTTTATATAGAAAGAGTAAATATGCCAAATACAAAAAAAGCCACTCCCACAGCAAAAACACATATTGTTGAATTAGATGTAGGAAAAAAGAAACTTAAACTTAGTGCACCATCAATTTTAATGTTAATTACATTAGCATTTTGAGTGGTGTTTTCTATTGCCACATGTGCTATAGTACTATTTCCATATAGCAATAATGTTGATGACTTTGGTTTTTGATCAACTACATCAGCAATCAAAGGTTATCAAGATTATGGGTTTGATATCTCAGGATTAATAATTTTAATCTTTGGTGTTATAGGACTTGTTCTACAGGCATTTTGTTGACATTTCAATAAGAAGTTTCACCCATGTGGACAAGTTTGAAAAAGTACCTTTCGTTTAATCCCTATCTTTATAATGTCTATTTGATTATTTGCTTTTATTCTTGGTTGCACAGCGATACCCAATAGTAGTGAAGGATATTACTCAACATGATTAGTGGACGACGCTACATTAACTCTTGGTGGCCAATTGATGGTTGCACTTACTGCTATATTTTATGTTGCCACAGCAGTTGTCGCTACACTCTTAATCTTAATAAGTAGAAATATTATTAAAATTAAATCTAAGAAAATTGTGGCTGATAAGAAATAAATATTAAATGCGTCGCAAGGCGCTTTTTTTATTTTAAATGGAGACTATGAGTAAAGACTATAGAATTGAAAAACGTAATAATCAAATTATTGACATCGTGTTAATCGGACACACCACCTCGCACATTCGCTTACAACAATTAGACGATGTTACTTATTGTGTGATCAGTACTTATGTGGATAATGCTGAAAGAGGCCAAGGACTAGGAACTAAACTATATAAGGCCATGTTATCTTACATTCGCGAAAATAAAGCCAAGTTTAGTGCTACATGTCCTTATATTGCAGAAATAGCAGCTAACGATAAAACTGTTAAAGATATTTATACTGAACGAGTTTAATTAACTCAATTGAAATAGTGTTCCATCTTTTTCAAGACGATGCTACGATATTTTTTTATCTTAGGATTCATTGGCATATTAAATGTTCATTGATAAGCATAGTTCGTAGAAAGGTATACAAAATTTAATAAGGTTTTAATATCTTCAAGTTTCAAATATGAATATAGTTCTTTAATTTTATTGAGTGGTAGTCCAACTTCTCTAATGAAGTTAGCTACATCTCAATAAGCGTTATTTAATCTACTTCATTCGTAATCAATGAAAATAACTTGATGGTTTGGTGTGTATATTAAGTTATCAGCCGATAGATCATTGTGTGATAAAACCATCGGGATATTTTGATATTGTTTAATTAAAGATAAGTATTTATCGCGATGCCTTGATGGTAGTTTAGACCTTTTAAAGCAATCTAAGTAGTCGTGTTTAAGTATTTTATGAGTTTTAGTATTAATGTTGTGTAATGTAATTAAAGACTTAGCAAATGCCTTTAAGAACATTGAAGAGCATACTTGTTTGTAAGTTGGATTAACTCCAATGATTCATTTTTTAATGGCATCACCAGTCTTAGTGTTGAAATACAAGTATGTTTTATCTTTGATAGTTTTTAGGATGGTATTTTCATTATTTCTTTCAACAACATGATTATTGCCAATTCTAATTTGATACATACAGCCATCAGTTGTAGTGACTTTATAAGAAATATTGGTAAAACCATTATGGATTTGGGCAATGGACTTAATTTGACTTACATCATACTTTGTATGTTTTATAAATAAATTAACGGCTTGACGCTTCATATTAATAAGATTGACGTTGCATTGTCATACGACCATCAATGTCAGCAATGAAGCTTGAAGAAATTAAACACTTTTCATCAACAGAACGAATAACATTAATTAATTGTGGCAATTCTACAACCATACAAATTGTTAGTAACATCTTTGTTGGTTGACCAGAATAACCACCAACGGCATCAACTAAAGTGGCCGGGTGAGTATATTTCACTGTCTTAAGTTTTGCATTGATTACTGCCACATCGTTAGAATAAACTTCCACACGAATAAGCTTGTGCCATGGGAACCATTTATCTATTAAAACACCGTTTAATAATACCCAAACAAATGAAGCAAATAGGTTGGCACTAAAGATGTACTGTCATCCAGCATAACGATTAGGATCAATCAACGCACCAGAACCATATGTACCCAACATAATGCCGATAAACATACTAATACTAGTAATGATGATGAAAATACTGCCAACATTTTTATTTTTTTTTTGCGATCAATAAATGGTTAAATAATCACTACCAGCAGTGGAGCCACCAAGAATAAACATTAATGTGTAACAAAATGCAGAAATTACTGAAAATACAACTGCATAAACCAGCAACAAAAAGGCCTCAGTTATGTTGTCTACTACGACATCTGTTTTAATTTCATGATAGCCATCTGGCTTAATCGATCAACTATCTTGTCATGCATATGTTGATCAAGATGTTGCATTCCACACTCCATTAGTTTCGCTAGGATTAGGAAACCAATTGGGAGAAAACAATACAGACTTAACACCAAAGCTATCTAAATATGCGTTGACTGTTGACGTATCACCAAAGATTTGCACAGAGTGAATGTTAGGAAGAATACCTCAAACAAATCCTAAGATTTGTAATGTAAGTAAATAGGTTAACGATAACCCTGTGAATGATTTACCAATTTTTTTAAATGCAAAAATTGTCAAAGGGATATTTAAACATACATAAAGTCCCCAAAACAAGGCGTTGAATACGATGTTGGCCACTTCTTGAGCAGCAGCATCGTTAGATGCATTCTTCATCATAGCAACATATACTAAACGTGCTACACCTTGTAGACACGCTGAGAAGCCACCAGTATATAAACCAGTAACCTCTACTAATAGCACCGTAGCAATCGACATGATGAGCCCAAGCACAAAGGCTAATAAGTATTTGACTCATGTTTTATTTAAAGCGTAAAGACGAGAAAATTTTACAACTCCAGAGTTGAATTTTTTCTCTGAAACACCACGATGCATGAATTTTTCTAAATCATCATCTGTTAATATTGGATTGGCAGTTTTCATAAATGGAAAAACCTTACCTGTAAAGCTTTTTTTAGGTTTATTTTCAATTTTATTTTCGTCTGCCATGATTAAGAATTAATATCAAATTATATATAATAAGAACTCAATGAAAAATAACTTTTCAAAACCAAAAATAGTTTTAGGTATGTCTGGTGGTGTGGATTCATCAGTTTGTGCATATTTATTGCAAAAGCAGGGATATGAAGTCATTGGACTATTTATGCAAAACTGAGATTCATATTTAAATAACGATATTCAAGGTCATATCAAAAATGATGATAAACAATGCAACGCTCAAAAAGATTTTAACGATGCTAAAGCTGTTGCTGATAAACTGGACATCAAAATTTATCGTACCGAGTTCATTGATAAATATTGAAAGCAAGTATTTCAATACACATTAAGGGAATATAAGGCTGGTAGGACACCAAATCCTGATATTTTATGTAATAAATACATTAAATTTGACGAGTTTATTAGCTACGCCAAAAAACATTTTAAATGTGACAAAATAGCTATGGGTCATTATGCTAATGTTAAGCATATTGGCAATAAACATTTTTTAATGAAAGCCAAAGATGAAGATAAAGACCAAACTTATTTTCTTTGTTGACTAAGTCAAGAGCAGCTTAGTCATGTGGAATTTCCAATTGGTAATATTATTAAAACTACCATTAGACAAATTGCCAAAGATAATGGACTAATCAATTGGTCTAAGAAAGATTCGACTGGTATTTGCTTTGTTGGTGAAAGAAAGTTTAAGAATTTTTTAAATAATTATCTTCCGTATAAGAAGGGGAAAGTTATTGATATTTTAAACAATAAAGTTGTTGGTCAGCACGATGGTGTAATGTTCTTTACATACGGACAGAACAAAGGGTTAGGGCTATCTGGGCAAACTAAAAAATATTTTGTTTGTCAAAAAGATGTCAAGCATAATATTCTCTTTGTTTGTGATGAACAACACAAAGAAAAATACCTATCTTCCCAAAAATGTGAACTTGTTGAATTTAATTGAATCAATGGTATTCCCCAAAATAAAAAAGTTAGTGTGCGTTTTAGACACCGTCAAAAATTAATTGATGGTGTATTTACAATCATAAAAGATAAGGTGACCTTATCTTATAAGCCGACACTGTCTATTACACCTGGTCAATTTGCTGTCATCTATCAGAATGACGTTTGCCTTGGTGGTGGAATTGTTAATTCAATAGTTGCTAAAGCAACTAATTAATCTTCCGAACCTCAATGCTTGTCCATTCTTGCGTTCATTTTAATAAGCGTTGCGTTGATTGCTAATAAACTTTCATTGATTGGATCTAGTTTGGTCTTGAACGCTTCTTCTAGCGCATCTTTAGTAACCATTGGTTTCAAAGCTTCTTTCAATTCATCTTTAGTGACCATCGGTTTTAGGGCTTCTTTTAGTTCGTCTTTAGTGACAAAAGGCTCTAATGCTTTTTCTAGAGTTTCTTTTAATTCAACTTTAGTCACCATTGGTTCTAAAGCAATCTTTAATTGCTCATGAGTCACCATAGGCTTTAGGGCTTTATCTAGAATGATGTCTAATTTCTTATAAGTCACCATAGGCTGTAGAGCCACTTTAAGTTGCTTATGTGTTACATATTTAGTTTTTTCAATTTTGCTCATAATAACCTTCCCCAATAGAATTTCCTCTAATTTTGTTGTAGAAATCTGGCCGATATTTGGATACTTTGAGCAAATTTCTATGAACGCTTTATTATAAGATCTAGCGTCCATAGTCCAATAATCTTTTTCAGTTTTTGCTCCATATTCTATAAGAATATTATTTATGTCTTCTATTTCCTCCTCTGATAATGATTTGTCTAATTTGATGATTTTCATATGTTTCATCCTCCACTTATTAATACACCGAAAATAATTTTTTTATAAAAAAACTTTTAAATTATTTTCAGAATTTAGGGATATTTCAGAACTTTTACTCTCTTATAGAGAGTAAAGAAATTATTTTATAAATAGATAAAAAATAAATATTTAGATAGATTTTTAGTCACCAATTATTTCAATAATGCGCTCAATGAGTTCACTAGATTCTAGGGTTGGTAGAATAAATGTGAAGTAAGAACTATTGATGCCATAGAGGCTAATTAGTCGCCTTCGTAATTAGTAACTACCCATTGAATGTCATCATCTTGATCACATGAATCAATAAATTTTTCTAATCGGTATTTACTATCCCCATCTAATACATCAATAGGGTTTTGCGGTAATAACTTAATTTCAGAGTCAAAGATTTTACAATTGTTTTGAGTGAGAATATCTTTTACTTTGTAAAAATCAAATGGAGTTGTTTTAATTTCAATCGCATCTTCTTGTTCAACTACGTCCATAATGTTATAGTTCATAGTCATTTCTAAAATATTATCTGCATTTAATCCATTAGTTTTATAAACAACAATATAACCTACATTGTCAAAAAATATTTTTACACTATTGGATTTAGCAATTTGACCATGCAATTTGGAAAGATAACCATTGAGATTACTAATGGTGCGATTGACATTGTCTGTTAAGGCTCCCACTACAATTTGTAAACCATTGGGGCCATAACATTCAAATTCTTTAGTTGCCATTTCATTAGCATCTTTATTAGAACCATTAATGTTCCGATCAATGGAATCTCTTGATAAGTTGTTTTGTAAAGCCTTATCAACGGCAGCCTTCAATCTTGGGTTACCTTCAATATTTGGCCCACCAACTTTGACAGCGGCTTTAATTTCACGAGCTAACTTTTGTCAAAGTTTGGCTTGTGATTGTTGTTTTTTATTGGTTTGACTAGCGACTAAATGTTTGCGTGGCATGTCATACATTATAAATGAGTATCAAATAAAAAATCACCATAGGTGATTATCTGGTGCTCAGGAAGGGACTTGAACCCTTAAGAAGTTGCCTTCGGTAGATTTTGAGTCTACTGCGTTTGCCGTTCCGCCACCTGAGCAAGTGAGTATAATTATATTTATGAAAAAGCATACAGCGATTAAATGTTTGGGTTTATCAGCAATTGTTATCGCGATGGGGGGGGCATTAGTGCTTTCTATAGCTTCTTGTTCATTTGTGAGACCCATCATTGCTGTGACTGGTAACTCTGGAACGCTACCACCAGGAGAAATATTAAATTTTTCCATTGAACGAAAAGGTATCTATAGTCATGTCATTGGTCTAAAAAATTTTAATTTGGAAACATTTGATGTTGATGCAAATGGTAATCCAACAGATACTCATAATAATGCTTTGGCTCAAGCTTTTTTACCATATGAAGATATCAATACAGATGAATCAATCCGTAGTGATAACACATTCAAGATGCAAACAGTAGATACTTTTCCAACCAGTCTACCAGAGGCTTTTGCTTTAAGGATTAAATTAACAATTGATGAAACGGTGTTTTCAGATACATATTACACATACTATAAAGCTGGCAATCCAAATAATATCCATGTTACAAGCACAATTACCGATTCTACGGAAGTGGATAATCTTTATAAAGATCCAAACAATTCAGCTAATAATGATCATCAATTATTAGATGGCCAATACAATGCTTGAAACATTATCGACAATACAACAACTCCCACTGATGGATATGTTGTCCCTGAAGATTCATGGACAGCTTTATATGAAAAATGACTTCTAGGTAGATTTTATTCTGATATGGTATATGAAATACACGATATGATTGCGGTACTGAAAAAAACACTTTCATCATTTGCGTCTGTAGACATACCACTTTATTGTATAAAAGTTGATTTTACCTACAATGCATATACTGGTGAGATGTCCGACTTAACCATTCATTCCAAAGATTATAAAAATCAACAGAACGATGGACCGATGGATGTGGTGGCTGGTTGAATTGGAACGATCCCTTTCATGGTAAACGTATATACATTGGGTATTTTTAAATTACAAAGCGCTTTAACGTCAGACTCACTTGGAAGTCAAACATTTGGTAACTATTATTTATTTGTGCCAACTGATATCGTAAATTCTCGTTTGATATACCACTTGTATCCGACTGGTCCAAAAGCACCATTATTACCATATTGACATGATGAAAAATTTTACCCTGGTAACGGTGGCTTTGGTTGGAATTTAAGCGACTATACTTTGGGTTTATATTTTAATTCATATTACTTAGCTCAAGTTTCTACACCAATCGAGAGATTAACAGTCAAAGAGTTTAATTATGATTATGCCGCAGTTGATACTGATCCGTCAGCAATGCCAACAGTAAACCAACCCGACACAAATGTTGATGGAATAAACTATGCTGATCCGATACAATTTAATGACAATTTTTCATGAGTATTCCGTTACAAAACCCCACTGCCATCAGCGGACTCGATCACTTTACTCAATCCTAGTGAGCCACAAGTAGATTATTCTACTATAAAAAATTTTACTAGAGATGATGATTACAAAGTAACGCTAATAGACAACACCGGTACTATCATAGCGACTGAAATACCTTATTGACAGATAATTAGTGGTGTCTCATGATATTTGAATGTAGATGATTCTACTTCACCATGAAATGGGCACCCAGCATTGGGTTTTCGAATCATTCGGTGTTACCAAGGGAACGGTAATGCATGGTCGACACCAATAACACCGTTCGGACAATCATGAGCACTTTATGTGATTGATCCAAATGTGTCTCAAGCATTCTGATACCCACAATCATAATTTAATAAACTAATCTATTTCAATGGGGGGGGGGTTACTATTAGACGAAAGAATTTTACCATTAGCAATACGAATGTAGTAGTTAGCAAATTCTTTAATCTCAAATAAATCATGTGTGGAAATAAAAAAAGTAGTGCCAGTTTTGGACTTGCTTAAAATAAATTTATAAAATAACATTCTTGTTTCAAAATCAAGATTGGCAGTTGGCTCATCTAAAATTATTAAATTTCGATTGCCTAAAAAAGATTGCATTAGCATAATAATTTTCTTGAGGCCTGAAGATAGTAGCCTAAGATTTAATTTTAATTTTTCCTTGGGAAAATCAAAATATTTACACATTTCGTGAATCTGGATTAAAGCATTTGACTTTTTTACTCCACAATATGCAGCTTGCTCCAAAAGAAAATCAAGAATCGTACTACTTGGTAATTCTTCCCTTTCAGGGCAATATCCTAAAAAAGCTCGAGATCTAGGGAGCCTACTTGAAATGTTATTAATTTTAATGACCCCATCATAAGATTTAATTAAATTTAAAATGGACTTAATCACAGTTGTCTTACCGGCGCCATTACGACCGATGAAGGCACAAATCTTGCCTTCTGGTAGCTGAAATGAAACACGATTTAAGATCCTTATATTCCGTATTCAATAACTTAAATTCTTAACTTCTAAAATCATTATAAATTAATCCTTTTCTTGCAAAATCATGCGCTAAAAGAAACGATTGCGATAATGGCAATTGGCAAAAACAACACTAATGACATGTAGAAAGTGTATCACAATCGATGATTATCAGGGTCTCCCGGATTGTCTACATATCATACCATGGGGAAAAATAGGACAGCAACGGCAGTGATTACAACTAAAATCAATGTCGTAACACCAACAACTATTTGATAGCAATAAATTGTGCTACCAGATGCCAACACGCAAACAACAACTAAAAAAATTAAGATATTGTACCAAGTAACACTTGATGTGAATAGAGGGTGGGTTGCATCTTTTGCCACACAAATCTCCTCAATAATTAAAAATTGCGCAAAAATAAGAATAGTTAGAAATAAAGTAACTAACAATGTTGACATAAACTTACTAAAAAGGTATTGAGAGCGCTTTAAATCCTTTGCAATAATGTAAATCATTTGCTTTTTGTTAGCATTGAGTTCACCGATTGCAGATGATAATAAACATACGATGATTACGGCGGCTGGTCAAGTAATTGTAATTCAACTAGGACCTGCACCGTAATATACGGTAAGTTGAATATTAATTGAAATTGGTAAAGCAAATGTGACAAATGCAAAAATAAATAGTCCTAATCCCGATAATAAATATAGTTGTCATGATTTTAATAATTTGAGCAAAGAATATTTAAATATTCTTTGCATTGTGTGTGACTTATGATAAACCAACTGCATTTTACATATTATAATCATAAATACTATGGTGCGGTAGCCAAGTGGTAAGGTCCGAAGCTGCAACCTTCGTATTCATCAGTTCGAATCTGATCCGCACCTCCATTAATGCGCCCATAGCTCAATTGGATAGAGCGTCTGGCTACGGACCAGAAGGTTGCGGGTTCAACTCCTACTGGGCGCGCCAAGTAAAAATGTTAACAGTACATGTCGTTAACATTTTTTTAATCAAATGATAGCGGCTCATCACCAAGACTTTTGACGAATTGATAATAATCAGTAGTAATGTAGTCAACACCTCAACTAGTTAATGTTTTGGCAATGCTTTCGATATTCACAGTTCAAGCACCAAATTTGACATTATGTTTATGAGCGTAATTGATCATTTCTTTGGTAATTGGCAGTCATACTGGGTGATCGGGTAAAGTACCATTGTATGCAGTCATACTATCAGCAGCGCTTAAATCAATGCCACGATTGATGATAGTTTGATAATCACTATTATTATCAATATCATCAGGATTAGCATATCAGTTAGTTAATTGTTGCAAAGCAACGGGATCATTAGTTTTATTGTGCTCAATAAAATAATTAATATAAGGTTCTCAAAAACTAATGATCTTACATTTGCTTAACATACCAACAGATTTTATTTCTTGATAAATTTCTTCTAGATAGTCTTTGTCTTGAGTATTACCTTGTGGTAATAAATAACCAGTCCCCACTACACCATGTTCACTATCGACTTTTGGTTTATCAATTACACCGTTATTTAGAAGGTCGGTGCCTTCTAAATGACTAGGTTCCTTAATTTCAATAATGGCTGTCTTATTACTTGACTTACAAATTTCTAAATAATCATGGAAAGTGGTTAAATGATGGTCTGGACCATCTACATAATTTGGATAGTGGTGGGACGGTACCAAGTCAGTTGTTAAGGCTTCCGTTAAAGATAATCAATTTGTATCGGTAACATCTGGACCACCTAAATACTTAGTTGTATCACGAGTACCGTTTGCCGCCATGAAAGGCTTATCATCATGCACCACTACAAAGTGTTCATCACGAGTCATGTAAACATCAGTTTCTAATCCATAGAATTTGCTAATTTGTCCGCCGGCAACAAAACTCTCGGTGTTGTTTTCAAAATGTTTTGTTTCAGCAGTGTTATATCCACCAGGAGCACCACGGTGAGCGATGTATAACACCTTGTGAGAACCACAACTTGTAGTAGAAAGTAAAACGGCAGCAGGAACAATGATTGCGGCACTTAATGTAAAGATTTTTGATAATTTCATTCTCTTATTATAAATGTTATTAAATACCTTAAATTTATATGTTTCATTTTTAATAATTAGTTAAATTTTATTCTGATCTATAATGTTTTTTATGCGAAACATTGGTTATTTAACATCTAAACACAATAAGAAAAGTGATGAAGCATATACACCAAAATATGCTGTGAAACCTATTCTTGAGTTTGTTCCTAAAAATTGGATTATCTGATGCCCATTTGATACGGAAAAGTCAGCATTTGTAAAAATGCTTGCTAAACATGGTAATAAAGTAATTTTTACTCATAAAGACTCTGGTCAAGACTTCTTCCAAGAGAGAGAGAGAGAGAGAGAGAGTACGATTGCATAATTAGCAATCCACCTTATTCAATTAAGGATAAGGTTATTGCAAAGTGTTATGACTTAAATAAGCCATTTATGTTGCTTTTGCCATTGCCAACTTTACAAGGCAAAGCACGTTTTAAACATTTCCAGAAAGGGTTGGAAATGTTAATTTTCGATGGGCGAATCGGCTATTATGCAAATGGACATAAAGATAAACCACAAACTGGTAATAGCTTTGCAAGTTGTTATTTCTGTCGAAATGTTTTACCTGCAAAACTTATTTTTAGAAAACTTGAGGTTTGTAATGATTAAACATGGAACTGGTGGTGCCAATACCCAGTCTGGAATCAAGTATGAATGTGATGTTGATTTAGCCACTATTTTGAGCAAACTAAAAGGATACACAATAGTTTCTAGCAAATATTCAGGAAAGGGAAAGACAAGTAAAGCTTATTATGTTTATTTTAATGATGTTAAATTACCTATCGCCCAAATATTTAAGCAGGTGACAATATATAATTTTTTGAGAGATGAACATGATATCAAATGAAAAGATTTCGTATCCGCTCAATTAAAACCAGATGATTCAATTTATGTTATTAAAGATAATACATTTTTTATCATTGAGGCAAAATCGCAAAAAATAAAAGGATCAACGGATGAAAAATTACAAACATGTGATTTTAAGAAAAAGCAATGAATGAAAATAGTGAGTAGGCTTAATTGGAAAGTTGAGTATATTTATATTTTGAGCTCTTGGTTTAAACACAAAAGATACAACGATGTTTTAAACTACATTCAATCGGTTGGATGTAAATATTATTTTGATTATATTGACTTAAAGCAATTGGGGCTTCCCATTCCAGCATAATTTAGTTATTTAACAAATAGATGACCTAGAGCGATGATGTTAATACCATCTTCTCTGGTTATGCTAATATTTTTTGCAGTAATGATGTTCATAGACATACATTTTTTTCATTTTTCAGGTTTAATTTTTGTTCTTAACAATTCAAAGTTTTTAACAGCTTTTTGAATTAAATTGTCTCCACCAAGTTTAATTTCGAATATCGCTCAGCTTTCGTCTGGTAATTCTACGATAGCATCAATATCTAAATTATTAGAATCTTGAAAAAAATAAACCTCTCCGCCCAAATAATGAGCATATATTCTTAAATCTCTAATAGCCAAAGATTCAAAATAGAAACCTAATGTTTCTAAATCATTGAGTAGTTTTGCTTTATTTAAATTAAGAGAAGCAATAGCGATAGACGGATCTAAAAAGAATCACTTAGGAGTAACCTTTGCCCTTACGCTAGAACGTATATGTGTGCTTCACGGATGTAATTCATTTAAAATAAATATTTGAGTTAGTTGGTCTAAATATTTTCTAATAGTTTGTCTTGATATTTTCGTTTCCGTAGAGATGGTTTCTAATGTGGCATTCGTCGCTATGTTTCGTGAAAGCGATCTAATTAAGGCGGCTGTTCGTATAGGATCAGGCTCGCTGTTTAGTGTTCTCAAATCTACTGACGAAATATTATTTACATAGTCAGCAATTTTCTTAGTGGCGTTTTCTGGTGAAAGAGACGTTAGTTGTGGCCATCCTCCACGAATGATAAAATCAATATAGTTATCAACGTCATGCTTGGATATCCCATTTACTTTAACGTTCTTTTTAAACAAATCTGCAAAGTTGACTAAATTTGATGAATCTCCACTTTCCATAAGTGACATTGTGTCTACCGATACTTTAGTTATTCTCATTGAGCCGGAATGTCTAGTCTCATTATCGGTTGGTGCTGCTGATCCAGAAAGAATAAATTGACCGCTACCTTTTCCTTCCAAAGATCTATCATCAATTTCATGTCTTACCACATTTCAAATAGAAGGCACAATTTGTCATTCATCTATCAATCTAGGCACTTCACCAGCAATTATGGTTTTTGGGCTTAGCCTAGCTAATTGTTGTGTTTCCTCATCAATGTCTAACCTAATTGAACTTTTGGCGAACAATTGTGCTGTTGTGGTCTTACCGACACCTCTTGCACCCTGTATTAAAACGCCACCGAATAGATCAAGTTTTTCTTTAATTTTAGATTCTATTAATCTAGGTTTATAGTTTTTCATAACTAAATCATTATACACAATTTAACCAAATACATAACTTTGACTTAACCAAATACATAGTTTTCATTTAACCAAATACATAGATTACTATTTGCAAAAAATCCCGACTAAACACGGTTTTCATTAAAAATCACTCAGTAAAATACCAAGCAATTGTAAAAGTAATACATGTATTACATACATGTATTAAGAAAAATAATAATTTTTTTTATTTTTTTCGGTCAATTACTAAGTATGGGGGTAAACATGTAAATTCACACAAAACATACTGAATAAGAGAAATTGATTATTAAATGAAAAATTACATTAGGAGGAATAAAAATGTATTCATACATGATCGGGAAAGTAATTTCCATAAATAAAAAAACAATAACATTCGAAAATAACTATACAGGTTATTTTATTAACGTGTGTAATCCAGAACGATATGAGGTTAATAAAATTAAAAAACTTTATTTATATAAACACATGGCAACAAACAATAAGAATAATTTCATTGAGGAGTTCTACGGATTTGATCGTTACGAACTAAAGGAGTTATTCTTACATTTAATTAGCATTAGTGGTATTGGACCAAGAACGGCTTTAAATGTATGCTGTAACGATCCAAGCACCATTAAACAACTCATTCACGAACGAGATGTGCAAGGCTTAAGTGTCTTAGATGGGATTACACCCAAATATGCCAGATTAATCATTGATAACCTTTGTGATACATTCACAATAGAAAACGCTGAACATCGTGGACTTGATATTGGTAAATTAGTCCAAGCGCTTAAATCATTAGGGTATTCAGCCAAGGATATTGATTGGGCATTAAAACATCTAGATCAATCACAATCAAATGTGGAGCTATCAGATTTGATTTCGCAAGCCATTAAAGTAATCGCTATAGGACAAAACGATGCAAGTATCATTAAGGCCAACTAATTTATCAGAGTTCAAAGGCAAACAAGAAATTAAAGATAACTTGTCTATTTATTTGAAATCTTGTTTAACACAAGAAAAACCATTAGATCATTGTCTATTTTATGGCCTACCAGGGACTGGCAAGACATCATTAGCATACATTATTGCTCAGGAATTGAATCGCCGAATTCGGATTGTTCAGGGTAGTAGTATTCAGCGTAACATTGACGTCATTAATCTCGCCATGACTTTAAATGAATTTGATATTTTGTTCATTGATGAGATCCACGCAATTAACCCTCAATGTATTGAGTTACTTTATAGCATTATGGAAGATTTCGTGATTGATATTTCATTGGGTAAAGACTTCAATAGCAAGATCACTAGAATTAATGTGCCCCAGTTTACATTGATTGGGGCAACCACGATTCTTGGCAAAATTCCTCAACCATTGGAAGATAGATTTGGTATTGTCTTTAATCTTAAAACATATGAGCTTGCCGACATTATTGACATTTTGAAATCATCAATGATAAAACTAGACATGACTCTAACAGATAAAGAGTTAATGCTATTGTCTGAGAATGCGAAAGGGATACCACGGAATGCGAATCGTCTCATTAGAAGGGTGAAGGATTTTCGTATTTCTCACGAAACGCTGTCAGTCCACAAGATTTTAAAAAAATTACAAATCATTGATAAAGGATTAGACATTGATGATTTGGCTTATTTAAAGGCCATTAACGATGTTAAGCGGCCATTGGGTTTAAAAAGTATTAGCCAACTTATTAATATTGATGTCAACACTATTGAAACTAAGATAGAACCATATCTAATGCAAAAGCAATATGTGAATAAGTCTATTAGTGGTAGACTACTAACTAATAAAGGCGAAACATTTATCAAAAGGTATGCAGTATAGATTAATGTAAATTAGATCTTGCTATATTTTTGCCTTTATATAAATAATGGTAGCCCACATAACTAGCAATGATAGCTGAAAGTGCGGCAACGATAATATGAAAGACTCCAGCGAAAGAACTACTTTCTGTTAGTCATTCAAAGTCTTCACTTGTATGCATTTCAGTATGTAATAAAACTTGTAGAACAACGACTCAAATAAAACCAAGCACAGCAAAGACTAAAGAAAATTCCATTATTGATTGAGTCACAAAAGATAAATGTTGCTTGTGCAATAGAGCGGTTACTGTAGCGATTAAACTAAAATATACAACAAATGTTGCTAACACTATATAAGCATTAGTGTGGAATATTTGATCATCTTGCTTCGCTTTTATTAAGAAGTTGAATAATGAACAAATGCCTGCGAATATGCATGCAGCTATTAGCATCGTGAAAATGATTCAATGTTTTTTACGTATAGCAGGACTATTGGTAAACTTCAGTAATTTAGTTTTATTGGCATATTGATTATTGTCAATACGATAGAATATTCAAGCTAGTAATAGCACTAATCCTAATAAAACCAAAATAAAACTTGCATAAGCAGGAGTTCCACCATTTGCAGGGTTAATATTGGTAAAATCACCGTATAAAGAGAATCCATTAGGATTTCCAGGGATCGGTGTAAAATTTAATGCAACACACCCAATAATAAATATCATTGTTGCAATTCAACCATAAATAAAGATATTTTTCAAAGGGATTTCGTTTGTGGCACTAGTGGCAACTGCAACCATAATAAATAATGCAACAGCGAATAGTAAAGAAATCCCATGGCAAAGAAATGAAATAGATCATTCGAGTGGATTGGTTGGTAATAAGCTAGCTGTCATTTTAAATATCGCTCAATAGAGAACAACACAAATAATTAATTGAGCGATTGTAAATGTACCAACGATATTACTTCTAACTTTATTTTTTCTTGGTGGGATTAAAATGAGTATTGCAAAAACCGCAGCTAAAATATTGCTTTGATTTGTGAAATAGAGTAAATAGTCTTTTAAAAAACCATTTATTCAAAATTCAATATCTGTTTCATATTGCATTCTCGCTTTGTATATGATCAAAATAAATTCTGTTAAAATGATTGCAATTAATACAAAAGCAGTAATGATAATAGGAATATATAACTTTGATTTTCTAAAATCATGAGCAATACTTTTTTTAATAGATTTTGATTGATACATGTGTGAAAAATTATAGGATTAGTGTTTAATTTTATATCTTAATTTATCAATAGCTCAAAAACTACAGCAAAATCCTATGATGACAGCATATAACGCTAGAACTAATAATAAATTCAAATATGTTCCACTACCTTGTTGTGTATTCATTGGATTACAGTTAGTTAGTGGTCCATATAAACTAAAACCATTTGGATAAACATCGTTTCCATAAGTTAATGGAATAAAATTAAGCGCCACAACATAAATGGACAGTATTGTTGGATGGATTAAACTATATAAAATCATGTTCTTAAATTTAATCTTTGTTAATGAGCTTTGAAATAGGATGCTGCAAACAAATAATCCAATTACAGCTAATGGCTCAAAAACATGCTCAGTGATACTAACTGCTCAAGCTATTGCACTATCTGGCTTTAAAGCAGGAGCTAAATTTGCAAGTATAGACATCCAATAGATAATTATTTCAAATATACAACTGCCAAGTACGATTACTCCAAACGTATTGGTTCGTTTGTGATTTCGAAATACGGGGATCATCATTAAAATTCCAAAGGCCATAGATAAAATTAATGTTTGGTTTGTAAAATATGCCAAATAATTTACCATTAATCCAGGCCCAAAAAATTGATAAAGTGATTCCTTTGTATTTGCACCTGCATCTCAAAACTCCCCCTTCATACGGATAATGCATAAAGCCAATTGGACTATATATAAAGCTATTAAGAAAAACCCTAACATAGTTATTACGATTCGTGCTTTTGTCATGACAAAATGTGTTGCAAATTTAAATTGATGTTTTGTATTCATTGCTCAAAATAGAAACAATTATTTTAGTTTAATATTAGCCATATTAATGATATTTTTAGAAAATTTTTTATTAATCATATTTACAATATCATCTTCACTAATTTTTTCGATCATTGGCTTTGATTGTTTCATGTAATCATCAAATAATTCACTACTAATTGATAATTCTGAGTCATCAATTAAATTTGATAAAGATATCCCTACTAACCTAACAAGATTATTTAAAAAAAATTGTTGGTATAGATTTGTTATTGTGACAATAACCTTATCAAAGTCATTAGTGTAGTCTCGTAATGTAAAAGATTTATTATGTGTTTTAAAATCAATTGTCTTGATATTTACTGAAATGGTTCTAGCTTTGAGTTCGTGATGATTTAATCTTCTCAAGACGTCTTTAGTCAATTCAACTAATTTTTCTTTTATTTCTACAAAATCATTTGTGTCATGCAAAAAAGTTTCACTTGACCCAATTGATTTTGGTGTATTATGCGAATAATCTAGTTCATCATCTCCAGAACCATTAGCATGTTGATAATGAACATATCAATTCTTATCCAGTAATTGTTCTAACAACACTTTATTTTCGTCTTTAGCTATATCACTAATAGTTTGGATATTATGTTGTTTCAATAATTCAGCACTTGATTTTCCGATCCACAACATATTTTCCACAGGTTGTGGTCATAATTTTTTTTGAATTTCATTTTGCCACATTGTCGTAATGCCTAATGGTTTTTTATAATCACTACCCATCTTGGCTAAAAATTTATTGTTGGCTATACCAATGGAGCATTTTAAGCCAGTATCTTTTAAAATAGCTTTTTGAATTCTTACCGCAATTTCAACAGGATCATTTTTTTTATTAACGAGCGAAGTAATATCAACATAACATTCATCGATGGAGCCTATTTCTACATTATTGGTAAATTTTTCACTAATAATTTGGACAAAACGCTCACTATATTCGTGATAAAGATTAAAATGAGGGATAGCAATAATTAAACCTGGACATAGATGCTGAGCCATAAATACCGGCATTGCAGCTTTGACACCTTTTGCTCTTGCGATGTAATTTGCTGACGCTACAACAGAACGTTTGGTACGACCAGACACAGCGATTGGTTTATTTACATACGATGGATCTTGTAATTCTTCTACAGAGGCAAAAAACGAATTCATATCCACATGGAGAATAAATTTCATTATTGTTTCTCCATATAAATTAGATATTCGGTATTGTTAGCTTTGCTTCCTTTGATGGGCGATTCGATGACGCCGAATATCTTAAAATTGTTTAACTCTGAATAGTTTCTAATTTTATTAATTGCCTTTTCCAATAGTTTTTTAGTTTTCACTTTCCCTTTATCGATCTCTTTTGCTGAAAGTTCAAATTCAGGTTTTATTAAAAAAATGCAATGGTATGAGTAATCAAAAAGAGTCATGAGTTTATCAATTAATTTTGTTAAAGATATAAATGAAATATCGGCAACAACAATGTCAATATGTTCTTGGAACATTGTTATCTGTAAATCTTTTAAATGAGTTTGTTCATACGAAACGACCTTGGGATTTTGTAATAATGATTTATGTAGTTGGTTAGTGCCAACATCAACGGCATAAACTTTTTTGGCACGATGTTGAATGGCAACATCGGTAAAACCACCGGTAGATGACCCAACGTCTAGTACAACTTTATTATCAAAATCGATCTGTCAATGTTTAATGGCACCCAATAGTTTGTAGGCGCCACGAGAAACATATTCGTCAACTTGTTTTCTAGAAATTACATCTTTTAGTTTTATTTCGTAGTTTGGTTTAGCGACTACGATGGTGTTTACTAAAATCTTACCATCAAGAATGGCAGCCTTTGCTTTATTTCTTGTGTCATAGTATTTGTGTTCAACAAGGTAGATATCCAAGCGCATATTAGAGTTTATTATATAATTATCACATTATTTATAAGGGCGACTATATGGTTGATACAAATTACACAGACATTAATCCAAACACTACGACTAGGACTCAAGGGCGAACATTTAACCATGGGCAACTTTCATTATTATCTCGATCAATGTTATATGCTGGGATTGGGTTTATTATCATTGCTGCTATTGGCTTTGGTATTTCATATGGATTGATTAATTCTAAAATCGATTTAAGTGGGTATATTACCCTACTATGGGCAATTAGCATTATTTTAATTTTAGTGGCAATGATCATCTCTATGGTTGTCAATGGCAAATTTTTTATGGGTATGGGGCAAGTCAAGAAAAGTTTAATTTGGTCTATGTGAATTATTTATATTATTGCTGAAGGGGCCGGTTTTGGTATTCTTTTCACAGCGTTTCAAGTGAATTATGGTGTGGGTAAAGGTATTGCTTACTTATCATTAATTTTTGCGGCTGGCGGATTAGCATTTATGATTAGCGCTCTCATTGGCAAAGCATTATCTGTTAAGCAAATGATGAACTTTGGCCGCTTCATTGGTTATATGAGCATAGGCTTTATGATTATTTTTGCAATTAGTATGGTGGTAATGATTGTGACATTATTTACTGGATCATCATTCATGAGCACAGGATTATGAGTTTTAATTGTTGGTATATCCACGCTATTATTCTTGTTCTATATGATTTTTGACATTAGTATGATTAGCAAAACACAACAGTTCATTAACACCGAGGACAAACAATTAACTTGAACAATCGGCATGATCTTTGGTTTTAGATTATTGGTTGATTTGGTCGGATTAGTGTGAAATATCGCAATGTTAGTCCTTAGATTTGCAAGATAAATCTGAATAGAAATAAAAAATTAATCTCATCTTTATATATAAAGATGAGATTTTTTATGAATTTTGCAACTTTTGGCAAATTTTATTTTTTTCGGCATATTACTATATGAAGGGATGGTAATATGCCATGAGTTATAATAAGAAAGATAAAATGATTAAGATTGAACAATACGAACAGGACCCAAATAGGGAAGGACATGAAATAAAAGTTTCTGTTTTGACTAAAAAAGGTCCTAAACCGCCAATTCCACCAAAACCAAAACCTCCAAAACCAAACGGTATGCCACTATGATTTAAAGTTTGGTCTGAAACTGTGTATCAAAATCAACAACCGCAGTGATTTAAGGTTTGATCTGAAACGGACTTTAGTTATTTGAAAGATGATGTTGCCATTCTTAAAACTGATGTCGCTGATCTAAAAGTTAGGATGACAAACGTAGAAACTGATGTAAAAAGCATTAAGACCATCGTCGAATACAATGTTCAACTCAGCATTCTTAAAACACCTGAATAATTAGAATAATTTTAATACTAAGGAGGTAACTATGCATGCCAACCGCGGAATGTATGCCGAGGAAATAGTTAATCGAACGATTGATTATTATTTAAATAATAATGTTTGCTTGATTGAAAAACGTAATATACCAATTAAAATTGTTAAGATCATCAACGACAATATGATTGTGGGTAAGCTATTAAGTAAATCTACTGTAGACTACTGTGGTTTTATTAATAATAATCATTTTGAATTTGAAGTAAAGCAAACTAATAATCAAAATTTTACAATTGATCTCATCAAACAACATCAATATGAATATTTACGGCGTGCTTATTTATTAAGATCTTTGTCATTTCTTATTGTTCATTTTTCATGGTGCGATGAGTTCTATTTATTACCATTTAAATGAATAGATGATTATGTAAAAGCACACAATACTAAAACCATTAAATATCTAGATATCAAAAATGAAAGTTATCAATTACTAATAACATACCCAGGAATTCTAAATTTAAAAGAAACTATTTTGAAATTGAAAGTTCTTGACGTTTAAATTTCTTTTCACTAACAAGTGATGGAATGAAAATTACACCAAGATAGATAAATAACATTACGGCAGTAAGAATGACAGTTAATAAAGCTTTTTGCGCAGCATCTGGGTCTGCGTACATACCTTTGCCAATACCGGTACCAAAGCTTATATAATGTGCAACTAGCCCAATATTTACAAACACACTAGAAACCAAATATAAAACGCTTATAGCAAGCAATAGGATGCTAATGATAGCCATTGGAATAAAAATTTTACTTTTCGTCACAGCCACTTTTTTAGTTTTACGGTTAATAAAACATCCTAGGATTGCAACACCAATGAAGATGAAAATAAACAATACATCTCAATTGGTAATAATGTCAACAAACGAGAAGATACCAGCACTAGATGCATCTCAATTTGTAACACCACTAGTGTTTTCAAAAAAACATCCAATAGCTGTGGTAAGTATAAAGAAAACGATTGCAATAACAAAACCATAAATAACACCACCTAATGGTTTATCGCTATTTTTTCTTTGGAAACGATCCATTTTGTTACTAAAAGCTAATTCTTTAGTTTGAATTAAATCTTGATAAATATTTACACTAGTTGCAACGGTTCCGTTAATAACACTTAATACACCAACGCCAACAAGAATATTTAGAATTGTGTATATTCATGGTACATTTTTATCCGTTAGCCATTGTTGTAAACCAGATATACTGCCATTAGTGGTACACAACATAATTGACACACTAATGCCAATATAGATGACTGTTACAATTATTAATCCAACAATCATTGTCACTGGTAATTTTTTAGGTTCTTTCATGCTGCTAACTAAATTTGCTGGGTATTGAAAACCGTTAAATGCAAAGAAAATAGCGGGAATAGAAGCCATAATGCCACAAACAGGAGTGAGATTATCTAGCAAAGGTACATTATTTGTCGCTGGATCAGGAATAACTGAATGAGAACCAGTTACACCTCAAAAAACTCAACCAATAATAATTGCAAAAATTAAGGGGAAGAATTTTAAAGACATAATAATTCAATTTTGAATATTGAACATTTTCACAGATAATCCTGAAACAAAAAAGAATCAAGTAAGGACAGCTAATGAAATTAAAGCTGTACCTCACCAAGGTGGAAATCAGCCAATGCCATTAAATAATGCTTGAACGAAATAATAAGCCAAAGCGACGAGAATGACTGGGGTGTAAATATAACAAATGAAGTTTTTACACGATTGGTATAAAAAGCGAGAGTTAAAAGTTTTTACTCAAGATGCAATACCTAAATTTGATTGTCCTTTAACACCGGAAACAATTTCCGTTAAACATAGAGCCATTGCCATTACACCAAGTGCACCAATTAGTCAACAAACAATTGCTAGTCAAAAGCTATTTTGTGTGTTGGCTAAAATGGAACCATTTTTAAAGAAAATGCCCGCACCAATGCATGCACCGACAACAACAACAAGACAGGACATGAATCCTAATTGTTTTTTCTTGGGTAAATCAGTTACACTATTAACTTTTTTTTTAATTTGATTTGTATTATCCATTTGTTACTTCCTTAAATAAACTGTTGCTTCGATTTCAATTAATACACCTTTTGGTAATCTTGCAACCTCTACTGCTGCTCGAGTAGGTTTTCACTCGTTAAAATATTCACTATACACTTCATTCATTGCTGCAAAATCATCCATATTCTTTAAGAAAACACCACAACGCACAACGTCTTTTAATGATGCACCAGCATCTTCAACGATGGCCTTAATATTCTCTAGTGAACGACGTGTTTGATCTTTAATATTTTCACTCACTTTTTGCATAGTAATTGGATCGAAAGGAATTTGTCCTGAAACAAATAAGAAATCTCCAGCGATTACTCCTTGTACATATGGGCCAACTGCTTTTGGCGCTTTTTCTGTATTTACTACTTTCATTCGGTACTCCTACTTTTAATGTGTCGTTGATTATAAAGTATAAAAGCTATGAACAATAAAGAAAAATCCGAGAGGATATCTCGGATTTTATTTTTATGATTTGGAATTAACCAATAATTTCGATTACGTTTCCAGCACCAACGGTTCTGCCACCTTCACGGATAGAGAACTTAGAACCTTTTTCAATTGCGACTGGAGCAATTAGTTCAACTACTAATTCTGCGTTGTCACCAGGCATTACCATTTCAACGCCATCTTTCAATGTTATTGATCCAGTAACATCAGTTGTTCTAAAGTAGAACTGAGGACGATATCCATTAATAAATGGAGTGTGACGACCACCTTCTTCTTTTTTCAATGCATAAACTTGACATTTGAATTTCTTAAACGGCTTGATTGAACCAGGTTTTGCAAGGACTTGTCCTCTTTGAACGTCAGCTTTTTCAATACCTCTTAATAAGACACCAGCATTATCGCCAGCAATGGCTTCATCAAGTTGTTTACGGAACATTTCAATGCCAGTAATAACTGATTGTCTAGTTGGAGTAATACCAACGATTTCTACTGTTTCATTTAATACAGCCTTACCACGTTCAACACGGCCAGTTACAACTGTACCACGTCCTGTAATGGTGAAGATGTCTTCAATTGGTAATAAGAAAGGTTTGTCTACTTCACGAGTTGGAGTTGGGATGTATGAGTCAACAGCGTCAAGTAATTCTTGTAATTTAGCTTCTCATTCTGGTTTACCTTGTAAACCTAATAGAGCAGAACCACGAATTACAGGAGTGCTATTGCCATCAAATTGGTAAGAAGTTAATAGGTCACGGATTTCCATTTCTACTAATTCTTGAATCTCTGCATCGTTAACAACATCACATTTGTTAATGAAAACAACGATACGAGGTACGCCTACTTGACGAGCTAATAGAATGTGCTCACGAGTTTGGGGCATCGCTCCATCTCCTGCAGCCACAACTAAGATTGCGCCATCCATTTGTGCAGCACCTGTAATCATATTTTTTACATAGTCAGCATGTCCTGGACAGTCAACGTGAGCATAGTGTCTCTTTACTGTTTCATATTCAACGTGTGCAGTGTTAATAGTAATACCACGAGCTTTTTCCTCTGGTGCGCTATCAATTGACCCGTAATCTCTTGCTTGTGCTAAGCCTTTCTTAGCTAAGTATGTACAAATCGCCGCCGTTAAAGTTGTTTTACCGTGGTCGATGTGTCCGATAGTTCCAATGTTAACATGTGGTTTACTTCGGTCGAATTTTGCCTTTGCCATATTTTTAAATTTCCTTTCAGTCAAAAGTTTTGGATATATATTATATAGATATTATTAATTTTGATGAAAAGTTCTAATTTTTGATGGATATTTTTCAGATTTTTAATGAAAAATATCAGTTGTTTATTATTCCATTTTCCAATTTTATCCGCTTTTAAATTTTGAGAAAAAGATTACAAATCACGAATGTCTAATTTAGGTTCTAGAGTTGATATTGAAATATTGTCATTTGGTTTGTTGAAATATTGTCATTGAATATATTGAAATATTGTCATTGTCATATATAATTAATGCCTATGAATAAAAAATATAAATCTCGGTTATTAGATAAATTAATTACCAATAAATTACAAATCAATGGTGGTGTTTCGATATTGGGTCCAAAAAGTGTAGGTAAAACATGGATGGGTGAAAATTTTAGTAAATCTCAAATTTACTTAAAAAGAAATTCAACTATATTGAAGCAAGTAGAAGTCAATAATGACATCGCTTTAAATGGTATATACCCTAGACTAATAGACGAGTGGCAAGAATATCCATGGATTTGAAATGCAATTAAAACTAAAATTGATGACCTTGGGAAATTTGGACTCTATATTCTTACTGGTTCATCTACACCAAATGAAAGATCAAGAAAATCTTTGCATAGTGGAGCGGGTAGAATTGCTTCTGTTCTACTAAGACCACTAACTTTATTAGAAATGGGATTTTCCACCAATCAAGTAAATTTTAAAAATTTGTTTAATCCAAACAATAGAATTAAAATTCAAGGAACCAGTGGTATGAAATTAAAAGAATATGCAGAGTTATGCATTAAAGGTGGCTGACCTAATGTTTTTAATTTAGAAGAGAAATTAGCAAGAGATAAAATGCTTGATTATATTGAAAACATATGTCAAGTAGATTTGCAAACATTAGATTCGCCACCGAATCCAGAAAGAATGAGAGATCTAATGATGTCGGTGGCAAGAAACATTGGAACACAAGCTGAAATTAAACTAATTGCTAGTGAATCACGATTAAAAAGTTTACACACTACTACAAAATATTTAGATCAATTGTCTAGAATTTATATCATTGAAGAATTGAAACCTTGAAGCACACACATCCGCTCTAGCGTGAGAATTAAACAAACTCCTAAGTGATATTATATAGATCCATCAATTGCGGCTGCCTGCTTAAAAATAACGTCGCAAAAGTTAATGGATGATCATAATGCCTTTGGTTTTTATTTTGAATCATTAGTAATTAAAGAATTACGTGTTTATGCAGATACTATAGGTGGAAAAGTCTATTTCTATAGAGATACAACTGGATTAGAAATTGATGCAATTATTGAATCAAAAGATGGAGAATGATCGGCATTTGAAATTAAAATGGGAGATGAAGAAGGGATTAAACTAGCAAAAAATAATTTTCAAAGGTTCAAAGATAAGGTGAAAGATTTTAAATTTAATAAGCCAGTTTCATTTAACATTATCACTGCATCGGAGTATAGTTATACCGATACTGATGGCATTAACATTATTTCTTTGAATCATTTGTTTGTAGATTAGTTTTTCTGATATTGAGAATCAACAATTTATGATGGATATTTTTCATTTTCCGATTTTATCCACTTATGAATTCCGAAAATTTCCACTTTTGTTTTCCGATTTTATCCACTTTTGTATATAATCACCATTGTTATGAAGAAATATACAATTAAAAGACATCTTGAAAATACTCTAAGAAATTTAATTAAGCAATATAAATGCTTGATTCTTACTGGCCCAAGACAAGTTGGTAAATCAACATTATTGGAGGAAGGTGTTTTACCAAAAAATAAAAAATTTAATCATGTTAAGTTGGATAATGACAATGTTATTGATTTTGCTAAGAAAGATCCATTAAAATTTCTTAAAGATAATCAAACACCATTATTTATTGACGAAATTCAAAAAGCACCAAGACTATTTTCATATATGAAAACTATTATTGATAGTAGCGAAAAACGTGGTCAATTTGTTGTAACTGGGAGTGAGGCTTTTGAATTAATGAAAGGCGTGAGTGATCACTTGTCGACACGGGCCGTAGTCGTTACGATGCAATCCTTATCGAACTCAGAAATAAATCGTATGCCAAATTTTGAATTTGTCCCAAACTTTGATGAATTTTTAAAAAGAAAATGTCCAGAGATTAGCGATGAAGATATTTTTAATAGAATTATTAGAGGTTCAATGCCAGATCTAATTAAGAATAAAGGATTAAATCCATACAATTTTTACGAGACGTATATTAAGAGTTTAATAATAAAAGACATAAAAGAAGACTGAGTGGACATTAAAGATTCGAGTAAGTTTATGAAATTTTTAAAAGTTTTGGCTGGACAAATCGGGCAAATTGTTAATTCAAATTCTTTAGCAAAACTAGCTGAAATTGACCAAAAAACTTCAGAAACATGATTGAATGGCTTATTGGCTATGGGTATCATTTTTTTCTTACACCCATACTCGCCAAGTGTTTTAACTAAAACAACAAGGAATCCTAAATTATATTTTTATGACACGGGTTTAGCGTGTCATTTAGCAAACTATCAAAGTTCTAAAACATTGATCAATAGTGAATATGCAGGGCACATATTTGAATGCTATGCGATTAGCGAAATTAGTAAGGGTTTTATTAATGGCGCAAAGAACAACGCCCTTTATTACGTAAGAAGACACATGAATGATTTAGAAAAATCTAAAGAAAAGGAAATAGATTTGATCGTTGAAGGTGAAGGCGGAATTTTATACCCAATTGAAGTAAAAACCAATTCAACACCAAGATTTGAATATTTTAATAACACTAAAATATTAAAAAACATTAAAAATAAAGTCGGGCCAATGACATTAATATGCACAGCTCCTAGTGCTTCTTCCCTAGGAGAAGATAAATTAGTATTACCGATACACTGGATATAAAGTTGAAATTTGGTTATCGTGGCCAAAATTCTGCCCTTTCTTAATTATGGTATAGTTATTATTTCAGTAAGAGCATTACCTATCATAATCTTTCCTACAACGTTTAATAATTGTTTTTATTCCATTATTTTTTAATGTCTTAGCAAAATCAAGATTTTTTTCTTGCCCCTTTTTCCCCTTGTTGAATAAAGTAATTTTATGAAGTTCTTCAATTTCTTGAGTCCAAACATTGGAATTTTCCTGATAATTTCAATCAGGGTTCTTTTTTTCTACGGAAAAATAATCTGCTAAACACGCATTTTCTATGTGCTTGTATGAAATAGAAACTTGCCGCGGGGTTGAACCAAATAAACCTTTAACTTTACCGAAAAATGAATTCTGATAAATCATATAAATTTCCACATGATTGTTTTTTGATAATTCATGGAATAGATGTCATCATGTACCGATAGATCTTGGGGATGGTTGACCGTTTAGCCCACCATCTCTGTAAATATTTAATGTTCCTTTCATCCCACCAGCATCTTCTGACCCACCAATTTTTTTAATTTCACTATTTACACAAATTAAGTAAACACGACCTACATTTTCCTTTAAAATATTTTGATTTAGAGATATTCCATTTTCATCCTTTAAATCTTTTAGATAGTTAAATTTTAAGATATCACTTCTTTCTATTACAACATCGGCAATTTTAAAACATGTTTTTACACGATTAATCTTCATTATCTTTTGCCACCTATTATTAATATTTCATGCGATTGTTTCGTGTTCGTGTTATCGTAATTTCTCTTTGCGCGGTTTTTCCCTATTCTAGTTTCTCCTTGCCCCATAGTGTATTGTCAATGCAATTCAACAATTTCAAAACCTTTATATAGGTCACGAATCTCTTTACAATCGTTGTAAGATAGTAAAAACCCCCCAGCATGTTGTCTCAATAGATTTGATAGCAGTTTATGATCAAAATCTTTATGATGATGAGGAGAATTTCTCATTGGGTAAATTCCAGCGAACATTTTACTTGTACCTCCTAAAAAATAAGGCGGGTCTAAGTACATAAAATCTTTAACATGTTTTGGTAAAACATTTTCAAATGGTTCACACTTAAAAATCATGCGTTCTAAGTCATATTTACTAAGCTTATCAATCATCTTTTGATATTTTTTATTATTATTTAAATAGTTTGATGATGGTCATCCTAAATAAGATGGTCCATAACTTAAATTATGATTGTAAAAATATTTTGAGGCCAATTCAATATTATTTTTAATGAATTTTGTTTGCTTGTAATCATCTCACAATTCTTTTCGTATATTGTTGAATGTTTGTTTTGATGCATTAAAGGTTTTCAATGTCTTAATTAGTTTGACTTTTTCATTCTTTAGAACATTGAAAAAGTTTATTAATTTATCAAAAATGTCATAACAAATTACATTAATTCCACATTCATTTAAAGCAAACTCTACAGAACCACCACCGACGAATGGACTCACTATTTTTTTAATGTTTCGTGGAATTCTTTCTATTATGTACCCAACAGCAAGTGATTTACCACCACCATAACGAATGGGGGCACCTAAATATCTTTTGTAATCAATTTTATTTCCTTTTAATTTTTGTAGTAAATTATCAATACTTTTGTTAGGACTCAATGCATCCATGAATAAAAAATCAACCCTAACCTAAAAAGGCAGAGTTGATTCCTCCCATTGATGAACTAACTAAGTTATTACTTTGTCATATATATATATATATAGGTTTGTTGATATTAATCATTGATGTTCTCATTTCTAATTCCTACTTACTTGCATTAGCACGTTGTTTAGCGGTAACGATTTCTTCTACCACAGATTTTGGGGCTTGAGCATAATGACTGAATTGCATTACATAGTTACCACGACCTTGTGTGAATGATCTTAAATCAGTGGCATAACCAAACATGTTTTTTAAAGGAACTTTTGCCTTAATAATTTGGGCATTCGCACGTTGTTCAGTTCCTTCAATGCTACCACGACGACTTGAGATATCTCCCATTGTATCACCAAAATATTGATCAGGTACAGTGACATCAACAGCCATAATTGGTTCTAGTAATACTAGACCACATCTTTTGGCGCCTTCTTTTAACGCCAATGATGCAGCAATTTTATAAGCCATTTCTGATGAGTCAACATCATGGTAACTTCCGTCATAAACACTAGCTTTGATGTCAATCATTGGATAACCAGCCAAAGGACCGGTTTTCATTGATTCTTGTAAACCTTGATCAATTGGTTTAATGTATTCACGAGGAATTTTTCCACCAACGATGTCGTTTACAAATTCGTAACCTTTTCCAGGGTTTGGATCGAAGTGAACCATACAATGTCCATATTGACCACGGCCACCAGATTGTTTAATATATCGTCCTTCAGCATCACCAGGGAGTGTAAAAGTTTCACGATATGATACTTGTGGTGCACCAACATTCACTTGAACATTAAATTCACGACGCATACGGTCAACAATAATATCTAAGTGTAATTCACCCATGCCAGAAATAATGGTTTGACCAGTTTCTTCATCTGTATGTGTTTTGAAAGTTGGGTCTTCTTCCGCTAGTTTGCCTAGAGCAATACCCATTTTTTCTTGGTCAGCTTTGGTTTTGGGTTCAACTGCCAATGAAATAACAGGTTCTGCAAATTTCATCGCTTCTAACTTTACATCATAGCCCTCTTCCGCTAATGTGTTACCAGTCGTTGTTGATTTTAAACCAACAACAGCACAAATATCACCAGCACGAATTTCATCAATTTCTGTACGGTTATTAGCGTGCATCTTTACTAAACGTGAAATTCTTTCTTTGACATCTTTATTAGTATTCATCAAGTATGAACCAGCTTTTAATACACCAGAGTAAACTCGCATGAATGTTAAACGACCAATGAAAGGATCAGTAGCCACTTTAAATGCAAGGCCACAAAATTTAGCATCGTCACTTGGTTTAATTTCAATTTCCTGTCCAGCATCGTTATAACCTTTAGTTGATGGCACTTCAATTGGCGATGGTAAATAGTCAACAACACAATCAAGCATGGCTTTCACACCTTTGTTTTTGAAAGATGAACCACAAATTACAGGAAAGAATGTACCAGTTAAAACACCTTTACGGATACATGTTTTAATTTCTTCAACAGTCAATTCTTGCGCATTTAAAAACTTTTCCATACACGCATCATCAAAGTTGACAATCTCTTCTAACATGATTGCCCTAAATGCATCGGCTTTACCTTTTAAATCAGCAGGAATGTCCGTAATTTGATAATTTTCTTCTTTTGCGCCATCATACATCATGGCTTTCATTGTGACTAGGTCAATAATGCCATTAAAGTTCACTTCAGAACCAATGGGGTATTGAATGGCAACACCATTGGCCCCTAATCTTTCTTTTAATGATTTTACAGACATTTCAAAATCAGCACCGACTTTGTCCATTTTATTAGCATAAACAATCCGAGGGACATTATAGTTATCGGCTAAACGTCAGTTTGTTTCAGTTTGAGGTTCTACACCGTTTTGCACATCAAGTACTACAACGGCACCGTCAAGCACTCTTAAAGAACGGTTAACTTCAACCGTAAAGTCCACGTGTCCGGGAGTATCAATTAAGTTTAATTCATAATCTTTTCACATTGCATATGTTGCAGCAGATGTAATGGTAATACCACGCTCTTTTTCTTGTTCCATTCAATCCATAGTGGCAGCACCATCATGAACTTCACCAATTTTGTGTGATTTACCTGTATGAAATAATACACGTTCTGAAGTGGTTGTTTTACCTGCGTCAATGTGTGCAATAATACCGAAATTTCGGTATTTCTGCATCGGATATTCTCTAGCCATATTTTTCTATACCCTTTCCAATTAAAAACGCAAGTGAGCAAATGCTTTATTTGCTTCTGCCATTTTATGTGTGTCTTCTTTTTTCTTCACAGATCCACCAGTGCCATTAGAAGCATCAATAATTTCGCCAGATAAACGATCCAACATCGTTTTCTCATTACGAGATCTTGAATAAAGAATTAATCAGCGCAATCCTAAAGTAATTTTTCTTTCAGGACTAACTTCGGTTGGCACTTGGTAGTTGCTACCAGCCACACGACGAACTTTTAATTCTACGGCCGGCATGATGTTTTCTAATGCTTTGTTAAATACATCAATGGCTGGTTTTTTAGTTTTTTGTTCAATTTTTTCAAAAGCACCGTATAAAGTGTTTTGTGCTAAACCTCTTTTACCATCTAACATAATCATGTTAATTGCCTTCGCAACTAGTTTTGAATTATGAATAGGATCTGGGAGGATATCTCTTTTTATTGCTTTATTTTTTCTCATATTCTATGTCTCCTTATGCTGCTGGTGTGGCTTTTGGTTTCTTAGTACCGTAAGCAGATCTTTGTTGCCCACGTTTGGTAACACCTTGTGTATCTAACACACCACGAACGATGTGATAACGAACACCTGGTAAGTCTTTTACACGACCACCACGGATTAGAACGATGCTATGTTCTTGTAAGTTATGTCCCTCGCCAGGGATATAAGCTAATACTTCTTGCTTGTTAGTTAATTTTACTTTAGCGTATTTACGCAAAGCGGAGTTTGGTTTTTTAGGGGTCATTGTTCCCACACGAGTACAAACACCTCTTTTTAGTGGGTTTGAATCATGACGCTCTATATTGTTAAGCGAATTGAAGTTTTTTCCTAATGCAGGAGATTTAGACTTCTTTGTTTTTGATTTTCTTTCTTTTCGAATTAATTGTGATATTGTTGGCATATCGCTCCTTATGATTTTCTTTGTGACAACTTTAATCGGTGTATCGTCAAAGAACAATAATAATAACATTCTTATGAATGTTTGTCAAATTAATATTCACAAATATTAAATTAATTATGTTAAAATATTCGTAATTTATTATGGACAATCAAACACCAACACCAATAGTCTCCAAAACTGATCCCAATGCTAAAAAAAGCAAATCAAAAAAATGAGTTAAGCGAACTATTACTGGAACGGTATGTGGAGTTATTATGGGCGTTGGGTTTGCTGGTGTATACATAAGCACTACACGACACGAATGATATTTGAAAAGTATAACTTTAATAAAAGATGCTGACTTCAATTGTGAGTATGTTGCTGGACAGGCTGGAAACTCGGGTAAATCGCTTCGTATTTCATGATTATTTCAAGGTGATAACCCCAAGCCAGATGGTTATTCAGTTGAATGAAGCTTAGTACCTTATATTTCTGACGGAATGATACCAAAATGATTGAGCATAGAAACACAAGCTAACGATGAAAATGGTTGATTGAAATGAACTGACGAAAATCAATTAGCACCAACCCCATTTGTATTTTTTATTGAAGCAGTTGCTTTAGCGCCAGGTGGTGTGCCTGCGGGGGACAAAAACCCAATTTTGGATATGCACTTAATAACATTAATCAGGGATGATGAATAAAATGCAAATGAATAAACAACGTGCATTTGGAGAAGTTCCGATACTACTTAAAAAAGAAAAAAAAGGTAATGGCAAAGTTAAAGAAGCCATTGCTAAATTATCGCGTGGTTTAATGTTACCAATTGCAATGTTGCCGATAGCTGGATTGGCTTTGGGTGTTGGAACAACAATTGCCTCTCAAACAACATCAGATGCTGGTCATATTATTGGCCATATGCTGCAAATGCCAGGTAATGTTATCTTTGCTATTTTGCCATTATTATTTGCAATAGCAATAGCTATAACATTTACTAATGATTCCGGGACGGCTGGGCTTAGCGCTGTTGTTGGTTATTCGGTGTTTTGTATATTTCAAACTGCTTTAGTTATAGACCGGCCTGATGGGTATCATGATTTTTTATGGTATCACTTTGATAGTGTAAAGTTTGATTCCATATTTACGGATATTATTGGCATACGCGCCCTATCAACGTCGGTGTTTGGGGGCATCATTGTTGGTGCTTTAGTTGCATTTTTATACAATAGATTTAAAAATATTCAATTGCCAAAAGTGTTAGGATTTTTTAGTGGTGTTAGATTTATTCCAATCATTACTTTCGGTGCAGCTTGTGTTCTTGGAATGTTGTTCGCAATGATTTGGCCACTTATCGGAACTGGATTATATTATTTAGGTTATGGTTTTTCATATGGCAACCGCTATGGGGGGGGTACTGCTTTTATCTATGGAGTTGTTAATCGAGTATTGATGCCATTTGGATTACACCACGTTTTAAACACTACTTTATGGTTTTCATCCGTTGGTGGAACATTTGATTTAGCTGAACATTTTTATTCCACAGTTAATAATGGCACAACGCCTATTGTTATTAATGACGTAAATCTATACGACACAGGTTACACATATGCCCAATTAGCTGGCAATAGTGATGCCTTAAAGATCACAGGTGATATTAATATTCAAATTTTTTTAACAAGTATCGTTGGGAAAAATCAATATCTCGGTCAAGTAATTACGATCCAAGATGTTATTAATTCATACGATGCGGTGCATCAAATGTCTGATCATGCTATATTAGCTCCAGGACAATATACTAATTTCGCTTACGTGTTTGGTATGTTTGGATTGTCAGGAGCTGCGCTCGGTATGTTGTTTGCTTGCCCTAAAGGTGACTCTCGTAAACTTTGTGGGTCAATTGTAATTCCTGGCGCTGTCGTTAGTTCATTAACTGGTGCAAGTGAATCAATTGAATTCACATTTATTTTTCTCGCTCCAATGCTCTTCTGAGTATTTCATACAATCATGGCAGGATTAGCAGCCATGATTACCACGATCTTAATGTTTTATGCACCAGTTGTTGGTCCGCATGTTACGTTTTCATTCTCACAGGGGATTATTGATTTTGTAATTTATGGAGTGTTAACAGATGCAAGAGGTGGTGGTGCCCATTGCTGGGTATTGCTGGTGCTATCGGTTATTTATTTCCCAATTTATTGAGTGGTCTTTATATGAGCCATTAAAAAATGAAATTTACCAACCCCAGGACGAAATGGTGCAACCAAATTATTTAATAAAGCCGATTGAGTTAAAAAACAAAGCGGAGTTGGAAATACTTCAGAGTCTAAAGCAACATCAATTAGAGATAAATCTATGAGTGTAATTAAAGCGTATGGTGGTCCTGATAACATTCTTAACATTGATGCATGCTTAACAAAATTACGCATTCAAGTAAAAGATAAAAAGCTTGTTAATGGAGATAGACTAAAAGAATTGGGAGCTTTAGGAATTATTCATCCTTCACCACAATCTGTCTATGCAGTCTTTGGAACAGAGGCTGATATTATTAAGAATAATATGAAAGACATAATTACTAAAGGTGAATATAAATCAGATGCACCAAGTCAAACGCTTAAACATTAAAGGAATTATTATGGAAAAGAAAATGTATCAATATAAAGTATTTGTATGTAAGGATGAAAAGGCTGTTGCTATTGCATGCGCTAAAGCATTGATTAAGGTTGTTAAAAACAAACCTCATGGATGTTTGGGATTAGCAACTGGTGGGACATGTATTCCTGTTTACGAAGCAATGGTAGATGATTGTCTTAAAAATAAAACTTCTTACCACAATATCAAGACATTTAATTTAGATGAATACATTAATTTAAATCCTATTTATGTTCACGAAGGCTATCGTGCTTATATGAACTTTAGGTTATTCTCCAAAATTAATATTCAATTTAAGAATACACACTTTCCTGACTACAAGCAACCAAGTACCTATGAAACATTAATTAAAAAGAACGGTGGATTAGATGTACAAATCATTAGTCTTGGTCATAATGGACACATTGCTTACAATGAACCTGGTTCTTCATTAGATAGTATTACTAGAGTTATTACTCTAACACCAAGTACGATTAAAGCTAATTCTCGATTCTTTGAAAATAATCAAAAGATGGTCCCTCGTAAAGCGGTTTCTATGGGCATTAAGAGTATTTTAGATGCTCGCAAGGTCATTGTTATCATTACTGGTATTGGCAAAGCTGAAGCCTTTAAACACATCTTGAAAAATCATTACGATCCTCAATGGCCTTGCTCATCTGTTATCTTTCATAAGGATGTTGAAATCTATGTGGATGCCAAAACAGCTAAAGTGGCTGGATATAAATAATTATTTATCTAGACCATCAATATAAACTAATACATTATTGTGTTGGGTTAAAGCGGTAATTGGCCATTTTGAATCAAAAGAAGCGGCAGACTGCAATTTATCAATCGCTGCTTTTTTTGATTTTCCAGTGGCAATTAAAATAATTTTTCTTGCTGATAATATTTCTTTTAGTCCCATAGTGATAGCTTGAGTGGGAACATTGTTAATGTCATTATCAAAAAAACGTGCATTAGCTTGACGACTAGATTCTGTTAAATCTACAACATGGGTCATGGAATTAAGCGGCGTGCCAGGTTCGTTGAAAGCGATATGGCCATTATTTCCAACGCCAAGAATCGCAATATCCACTTGGTGGTGTGAGTAGATTAATTGTTGATATTTATCGCCTAATAAGTCTTGACTAGGAAAATGTGTATTATTTTTATCAACGTTAATATGATCAAACAAGTTGGTGTTCATAAAGTATCTATATGATTGATCGTTGTAATTAGTTTTAAGTGCTAAGTATTCGTCTAAATTAAATGTAATCGCTTTTGATCAATTAGTTTTGTTTAATTCATAATCGTTACAAATTGCTTTATATGTTGATAATGGGCTAGAACCAGTCGCTAGAATAAAAACCGAGTTAGGGTTTCGTTTCACTTGTTCAACAAACAACTTACTGACCTTAAGACCAATTTCATCGCTATTAATACATTGAAAATATTTAATGTTCATTTTATATTTTCTTCCCTTTAATAAAAGTTGCTTGTAATTCATATTTACCATTCAATAAAACAAAATTACTTTCAGCACCTTTTATTAAATTGCCAAAATGTTTTTGTTGGTTAATGGATTTTGCGGCGTTGAAACTAGATACTTTTAATAACTCTTGCATAGAACATTTTGTAATCTTACCAAAGTTTTCAACTTGTTTATGAAAAGGTAAGTTACCGCCAGCAATAGAGTTAGTGCCTTTTAAATAGTCAAGTGCACCTCGCTTATCAACTTGGATTCCCCACACCGTGTAATTGCCATCTTTGAGCCCTTTAGTCATTAAACTATCACTAATGATGGCGATTTGGTTTGCTCCTAAAATTTTATAAGTGTTTAAGATTACTTCTGGGGAGACATGCGCTTTGTCACAAATCAATTCGCAAGTCAAGTCAGTGCGGTTAAAAATGGCATTAATAATTGTGGGGTGACGTTTGTCGAAATCAGGTAGAGCATTATATAGATGTACCACTCGTCTGGCTTTTAAATCGAATGATTTCATAGCGGTCTCATAATCAGCATTAGAATGACCTGCTGCTAAGAAAAAGTCTTTGTTAATCTTGTTAAATTTACTTAGATTATTTTTATATTCAGGTGCCACTGCCAAAATTTTCGTTACCTTAGGTAAAACATTTTTAATTCTTTGTAATTCTTTTAAATCAATAGGACGAATTAATTTAGGATTATGTGCACCTTTACGTAATTCTGAAATATATGGTCCTTCAATGTATCAACCTTTAATAACATTAGTTTGATCAAATGATTTCAAATAAGAGTAGTTACTAGCCAATATATTAAGATCTTGGTCACTACAAGTTACAGTGGTCATCAAAACGCTACCAACACCTTCTTGGTTGATTTTATTTAAATAAGATTGCATTTGTTGGTCGTGCTTATGATTAATTAACATATTAAAATCAAAACCATAGCCACCATGAGTGTGACTGTCTATAAATGCTGGCAATAAATATAATCCTTTTGCATTGAATGAAGGCTGAGACGTTTTACCTTTTTTAATGGTAATTATTTGTTTGTCGTTGAATTCAATGTAACCATTGATAATTTGATCTTCAAGGACGATTTTTGCATTGGATATTATCATAGTAAAACATTATACCCTAACGACTCAGTATGTTATTTATCAAAGAATGTAAGTTTACCCCCATGATATATCTTTTATCCATATATAATTTTTACATGAGTGAGAAAATAAAAAAAGATTGTCCTTGTGCTACAAAGTCTTGTCCAAATTGAGGAAGATGTATCGCTTGCCGAAAAATGATGGCAGCCGAAGGTGCGAAACCCGTTTGTGAATGAGATATTCAATAATCAATGTCTAGTAATAACTTAAATATTGATAGCCAAAGTTCAGGCAAGTCTTTTTGAAATAAACGTAACTATATACTGATTAGTATTACTACGGTTGCATCAATCGTTTTAGTTGTGCTAACCTTAATATATATATTAGATATTCATTGAGATTTGTTATTTCGAAGCATCGCAGTTGGATTTATTTCTTCTTTAGGTTGACTATGATTTATTTTATTTTTAACTTTTGTGATATGAAACTTTTTTATCAATGTTTTTACGCTTACCATTAGGCTGGGGAAACTCAATATAAAAGTAAAATTTTGAAATATGTTTTTGTACACCTTAACGCGTTCATTTTTAATTGCCGTAACACCAGCTAATTTCGTGAGTGATCCATATACAATATTTTGACTTAAAACATGTGGGTTATCTACGGCCAAAGCATCTGCACTAGTGGCAAATAATGCTCTTTTATGAGAAGTGATGCAAATTATTATTACGATGCCGTCATTTATTTGAATTTGTATCCATTCAAATTCACTATTAACATTTCCTGGAACATCTGGACATGACGGTTTGATAGTTTTAATTTTTATGATAATTGGGATCGCTATTGATTTTATTGGATTAGCAGTGATGTTTATTTTTGGCTTCATGAGAAGATTACATTATTTGTTGTCAAGAATTTTTAATCGCACAAAACAACTTTTGCATATGAAATACCATACTAAAGCGCAAACATATAAAACATACATAGTGGATGCCACTTTACAACACAATTTTTTGGAATTTTTTAGAGAATGAAAAATTACGATATTGGTGCTTGCACTTGTTTTAGTGAATGAAGTATTCTTATATTTCACAATAATTATTGCTTTTGAGTTTTTGAAAAATGAATTCGGAGATGGAACAACGTTTGATGTTTGAAAATTATTTAATCTTGTCAATGTTGGATGTACTGCTAATAGATTTTTCCCTTTGCCAGGAGGTGAAGGTACAATGGAATATATATTAACTGTATTTTTCAAGTCGGGACTAGCAGATATTAGTGTTGGTAAAGGTCATGTTGACACCTATATCAATAATTCAGTCATGGTTTGAAGAACATTTACTCAATACATCCCAGCAGCTATCGGACTATTTGGCTTTGTAACATTAATGGGCATCCAAATAAAACAGCGCAAGAAAAATAAACTAATCAAATAATTTGTAATGGGGGGGGGTTAAATCACTTACAATATAGTGTTCAAAAACATATGTCAAAATTATTAACCATCGTAATTCCTGCGTATAACTCCGAAAAAACTATTAACGATGCACTTGCATCATTAGACTATACCTACAAAAGTTATTTCAATGTTTTAATAGTTGATGATGGTAGCAAATCAAGCCTAAAATCACACATTAAAAATTGATTAATCAATTATTCAAGTGTGATTACTTGTGTTAGGCAACGTAATACTGGTTGAGGTGGCGTTATAAATTTTGCGATTAAAAATGTCAAGACAAAGTTTGTTAAAGTTTTGGATAGTGATGATACTGTTAACATTAGCGATTTTGGTAAATATATTAAAAATTTAATTACATTATCCACAAAAAAAGTAGATGCCGTTGTTACAAATTACTTTTTTAAAAATGGCACAACAAATAATAAAATAATGCGAAAATATAATAATAAGAATAGATTAATTATTTCTAGTCTAGATGATAAAAAGTGAATTAAATTGTTGACTGTACATGCCTTTACATGGAACACTTCGTTTTTGAACAAGAAAATTAAACCACTTCCATTAAAAATATTGTTTACAGATAATATACTTATTTTCCAAACAGTAATGCATTCTAAAACTATTGCAATAATGCCTTCAAATATAGTGTTATATGAATATAAGATCGGGACTAAAGATCAGTCAATGTCTTGGGCTAATATGTTTAAGAGCGTTGCAAAATTAAAACATATTCTTTATTATCTACTAGAATTTTCGATTAATGATTTTCGCGGTAAACGTTTGCAAACATTAGTTGGAATTGTAAAATCTATGCTATATCTTATCGTACTAGTGATTTCGAACGATGAACAACTCTATTTCTGACAAAAGCAGAAGCAGTATCAAATGGTTATTTCACATTTTAAAAGTATTCATTATCCTTGAGCGATTAGATTGAAATTAAGCTCATTATATAAATTAATGATGACAAATAATAGTTATCCTCTTATTCATGTGATAAATAAAATCGCTCCTCGCATCGCTGCATCTGGATATTTAAAGCAATTAAAATATACTTTTAAAAAAAGCAAAGCGAAACAACAGGCAATATAATTTACTTATGTCAAAATATATTGTTCCACATAAATGTTCTTTTATCAAGACACCATGATTATGAATCTGACAAAATATTTTTCCAGCATCGTTTGCAACATTTATTTATGCTGCGATATTTCAAATATCCTATAAAATTGCAAATATTATTAATATTGCTATGCTCAAGGGGGGGGGCGTTATGAGTCGCCTTTGATCCCACTCTCCCAATTGATGGGAAGATTTGGATACCAGTCATGATTTTTCCATACATGCTCAGTGTTGTTTATTGGTATGTTATACCGTTTGTTGTTTATTTGGTTTGAGGTAGGAAAAGCTTCTATTTCATGGTGCTAACTTCTTTTATATGTTATTCGTTTACATTTATATTTGTGGTATTGGTACCGACTTATAATAATATTTACCCTACGGCCGATGAAATAAACAATTACCATCCATGATATGATTGAATCTTTCGGCTTGTTTATGCACGCGGTTTGAAGTCTGAACCAATTGCTACAGAATTTCCTTCTTACCATGTATTAAATTCTACTGTTCCCATAGTCGGAGTATTTTTTGCAGGTTTGAATAAAAAAACCATAAAAAAATGAATATTGCTTAGCTTCATGATCTTTGCATCTTTGCTTACTTGAATATCCACATTTTTAATTAGAGCTCATTACATTGCTGACGGACTTGGATCATATTTGTTTATTGTTATTTCTACTTTGATTAGTTTTTTAATTATAAAATTGAAAAAAAGTAATCCTATCATTTCTTTCTTTGTTGGTTTTAATATTATCCTTGGTGTTGAGTATGATAATAATAGTCAGTACATCAAGCCGACAACTATTTTTAAGAATTTACAAAATAAAACATCTTATAAAGGTATTCACATTACATTTTCATGTGTATTAATGCTATTCACAATTGGTGGCATAATTATTTGAGTGATTTGTAATATGATTTAATGTGAAACAAAATAATGAACTATGATTTTTTTTAATAAAGAAAGAACAGTAGAATTTAGAATCAGCACTAAACGCTTTAAAAAAGGCATTCCTTGTGTTCATTTTTTACCAAAAATAGACAATGATGACACTAAAATTTTTATTTTTGTTAACGGTATAGGAGCAACTTTGACTTTTGGTAAGATATTAAACTATGAATTTTTTAATAATCATTTTTTAGTTGTTTATGAAAAAATGGGGCATGGTAATAACGAAAACAAAGCTAAGAGAATGCCAAGTAAATATGCGGTTGAATTAAATGATGTAGTAAATTATTATCGGAATATGTTCCCGAGCAAAAAGATCTATTTACTAGGTGAGTCCTGAGGGTCTTCCATAGTTATTTTTTATTTAAAAAAATTTAATAATGTTAGTGGTGCAGTTTTTTGAAACATGCCTAAATATGTAATAGATGTATCATATAAACCTTGAAAGGATAGAATTTTAATTGGTTTTAAAATGGTACCAACAATCTTGTTTGGAATGCAAACATGAGATAAGCACCCTGGTGACACAAGTGAACAATTATCTTCAAATATTGATTTTAAGAGATTCTCAAAAATATCCCATGCAAACGCCGTGGGAAACAACCTATCCAATATTGCGGCTTGGTGATCTATGAAAGCATCATGGAAATGATTGGAACGGCATATGAATTCCGACGAATATAAGTTTATATATATCCAATCTGGAGAAGATAAATTAGCTAAACAAAAATTTATCGATCTACTAAATAGTAAATATCATTCTTGTCCAAAATATAAATTTTTAAGTACCGGATATCATATTCTAATTTCAGAAGAGCCTGCTAACGAAGAGCTTTTTAAAATAGTTAATGATTTTGTAAAAAGTGATTAAATATTTTTATCCATGATTTTTTAAAATCAATTTTACTTTGAAAAGAAATACAGTTTTTACATCTATCTAAATATTTAGTATCATTTTCAATAATTTCATTTATTAACTTAGCACATTTCTTGGCATTATATTTTTTCAATAAAAGAAATCCATTGTTTCCATTATCAGCAATATATTTTGCAGAAACAAAAGTATCGCGAACAATAATTGGGACACCATTAGATAAAGATTCTGATAATACAAACGCATATCCTTCAAATTTAGAAACTAAAATCGTGTATTTATATTTTTGATAAATCGTCTTCACATCACTAGCACTCAACCCTTTATGATAAATTATTTTATAAGGATTAGATTCTACTAAATGGTGTTGTGGTCCAATACCATAGACATGGATATTGCAATTTAAATATTTTGATAGTTTAATGAGGAATTTAATGTTTTTCTGTATTTGTTCAATTCTACCCACATAAACAATATCTTGTCTACTTGCAATATTGTTTTTCCACGATTTTATAATGTCAAATGATGGCGTTGCAATGAAACGCTTACATTTACAATGAAATTTTTTATAGAAATCATCTGCATCTTCATTGGTAAAGAAAACACCATTTTCCGCATAGAATGCATGAGTTTTAATGCCAAATACAGAAAAAATTTTATAAATTAATTTACCAAATTTACCAAGCAAAAATGAGTAATTAAAAAAAGACGAAGATTGATGTTGAATTCACAAACGTTTTGAGTTGTATTTATTTTTTCATTTATCAATATATTTAAATGTTCCTTGAGTAGAATCTATTATTAAGTCGTATTTTTTTAGATCAATATGGTTCTTAAAATATTTCATGCTATATTTTAGATTTTTTGTCACCAAGCGTGTAGGCATTATTTTTGGTATCTTGTGCATTATAAAAAAATTAGATTTAAATTCTTTTACATCGTTATACGGTTTATAAGCATCTGGTGTTAGTGGATGCAAATTATGATGGTATTCATGAATATTGCATGCAAAATTATTTTTGAGTATTCCTATTAAAAAATGATGGTATTTTTCTTGGCCAGCTTGTTTTGTATATTTATTATTCCCAATAAATAATATATTGCATTTCATCACTTTGTATTATTTATCTCCCGCTAAATATTTTGGATGCTTAAAATGGCATAATCCAATTATGATATTTATATTAAACTATTTACTATAAAATAATTAATTACTTAACTGCAAACTTTAACGCTTGGTCAAGATCGTTTATTAAGTCTTCTGGATCTTCAATACCAACAGATAAACGGATTAATGTTGGTGAAATGCCAGCATTTTTTAAATCTTCCGGTGTATAGGTAGAGTGTGTCATGGAAGCAGGATGCTCAATTAATGATTCAGTACTACCTAGACTAACGGCTAAAGTAATTACTTTTACACTATTTACAAATGTTTTAGTTTGTTCAAAAGTCAAACTCGTTTCAAAAGCTAATACTGCACCGAAATCGTCCATTTGTTTGGATGCTGCTTCGTGGCCAGCTGTGGTATCCAATCCAGGGTAATAAACAGTTTTAATGTAAGGTGATTTTTGTAAATAATCAATAATTTTCCTGGTATTTGATATGTGTTTTTGTAAACGAATTGATAGTGTTCTTAAACCACGATTAATCATGTATGCATCATCAGCACTTAATACTGATCCAGTGGCATCTTTAATTCCAACCATTTTGATTTCACCAATATCTTTGGCAGTACCACAAACACAACCAGCAATAATATCGCCATGTCCATTAATGTATTTTGTCATTGAGTGTACAGAAAGATTTGCACCCAATTCAATTGGTCTTTGTAATAAAGGGGTTGCAAATGTATTGTCTACAATGACTTTAATATCTTTATTAGCGTTATGGGAAACAGCAGCAACTGCTTTGATATCGCTCACTTTTAAGGTTGGGTTAGTTGGTGTCTCAAAATATACAATCTTTGTATTTGGTTTAATGGCTTTTTTCACGTTATCAATGTTGGCAAAGTCAACAAGATCAACTTGAATACCAAATCTTGTTAGACAATGGGTGAATAAAGCAAAAGTGCAACCGTATAAAGAGGTATCAGCCAATAAATGATCACCAGCTTTTAAGAAGGTTCACATGCAAGCAGCAATCGCTCCCATGCCGCTAGAAGTAACAGCACAATCTTCTGATTTCTCCAACCAAGCTAATTTAATTTCTAATTCACGGTTTGTAGGGTTACCTAATCTTGAATAAATGTATCCATCTTCTTTCCCTAAAAATCTTTGAGCGCCTTGGTCAGCATTCTCAAAGATGAATGTAGAAGTTCGGTAAATTGGACTATTTTGGGCATTGAAGCTATTTTTAAATACTCCTGCGTGAATTAATTGTGTGTCTGTCTTGATATTTTTTGGTTTCATATTTGAATGTTTCCTTTGTATTTCATTATTCTAACACCACAATTGCTAACATTACATATTTTAAATCCAAACTACCATATAGGCATTTTATGTTATACTACTACCTGCGAGCAATTGACCGCTGGGTGCATAACCTAGAGGAAAGTCCGTGCTTGCACAGACTGCGACGTCTGTAGTGTTTCTGTAGGTTAAATAGATAGAACCTAGCATCTCTAGCTTGATGACGGCCATGAATCACCTAAATTCGCAAGAATATGGTGTGGATTGATAAAGTGCCACAGTGACGAATTAGTTGGGAAACCACTAAGTGAAACGCGGTAAACCCCAGAAGCAAGAAACCTAAATTTCGGTAAGGGAACGGGTAATTAATAAATGAATTAATTACTTGATTAGTAAGCAATTACTAGTAGACAAATGGTCAATATCAATTTCGCAAGAAATTGACACAGAACACGGCTTATACTCGCAATAGCTAAAACAGATAAAAACCACGCATTCGTTTGTGTGGTTTTTTCTAGCTAGTTTTCTTGGGTTTATTTACTGGGTAATTCTTCTTAAAAAATACGAATTGAATAGTTACAAACACTAGTGTAATCAAATCACCAACAGCCAAACATACTCCAAACATTACGAGACCAAAAGCAATAACAAGATCTGGTTTAAAAACCCCAATCTTTGAACCGATAAAAATAATAGAGTCCATATTAGATAAAATGGCTCCAATCAAAGAAAACACAATAGCCAATATTGTTAATACCTTTAATTTATGGTTTGGTTTCATCTTTAAGATGAATGCACTTGCAACTATAACCAAAACACAATATACTAATGATGTGGCCATTGGCGCAATAAAAAATGCATAAGTTTCACCTGAAGAACTCAATGGTATCGCATTTAAAATTACTGAAATGCATACCATGACTAAAGTTGCAATTAGTAAACCATAAATTATTTTTGTCTTATTTAAAGGTTTACTGTTAATTGTTTCTGTTTTTAAAGGCGCTGTTTGTTTCATTATGTTAAATTATATATACATAGTTAAATTAGACATAATTGAATTCGATGGCAGTACTCATAAAAGTAAAAATTGCATGGAAATGATGAGGGGGGGGGGTATAATTTAACCTATTACAAACTCAAGGAGAGAAACACATGAAATGTAACAACATCAAACCGCTACCCATCGTATCATTTGGGCTCATTATAGGGGCTATAGATTTAGCTAATCTTTATGACTAATAGCATCACAAAAGCCGTTATTACAGCAGCGGGTTTGGGAATAAGGTCTTTACCTGCGAGTAAATCTATTCCCAAAGAGATGATTCCCATTTTGAATGTACCGAGTATGGATTTAATAGTGCAAGAAGCAATTGATAGTGGTGTCAAAGAAATTCTCATTATTGTTAGTTCAACCAAGCAATCGTTAATTGATTATTACCATACTAACCATAATTTAGAAAAGCATTTGGTTCAAAAAAAACGGTTAGACCTTTTAGAACGAATAAAGTTAATTGGTAAGGGTGCTAAGATTAGATTTAAATTTCAAAAAGAACCAAAAGGGTTGGGTGATGCCATACGCCTTGGCAAGAAGTTTACAGGAAGAGATCCGTTCGTTGTAATGCTCGGTGACAATATAATGTCATATGGTTATAAATATCCGCCTGTTACTAAACAATTAATGGATGTATATGATAAATATCACCAGTCTACTATTGCGGTAGAAACAGTTGATAAAAATATTGTTGATAAATATGGCATTATTGCCCCTGGCGAATTTATTGATTCCAAACGAACATTATGTAATGTAACCACTATGGTTGAAAAGCCACCAATTAATAAAGCGCCAAGTAATTTAGCAATAGTTGGACGTTATATATTCACTTCAGAAATTTATCATAGTATTAATAGAACAAAATTAGGCACCAATGGTGAATTGCAAATTACTGATGCGATTGTTGATTTGTTGGAATCACAAAAAGTCTATGCACTTGAGTGTAAAAATCAATGTTATGATATTGGGCGGAAAGAAGGGTTAGTGAAAATAACTATTGATTATGCCTTGAGGGATAAATGTATTAAGGGAACTATTTTGAGCTATATTAAGCAAATAGCAAAAGAAAATAGGTAATATGGTCATTTTAATCACTGGTGGTGCAGGATATATAGGATCAGTTATTGTCGAGTCTTTTGTTGATACGCACAAAGTTGTTGTACTTGATAACCTATCAACTGGTAAAGAGCAATTAATTAACCCCAAAGCCACATTTATTAAAGGTAGTATTCTTAACAAAAAAATACTAGATAAATTATTTGCACAATATAAATTTGATCTTGTGATACACCTTGCTGCTAAGGCGGTCGTACCAGAATCTGTATTAAAACCAAAGTTGTATATGAATGTAAATGTTAACGGGACAAACAATATATTGAAAAGTATGTATAAATATAGATGTAATAAAATTATTTTTGCATCATCTGCCGCTGTTTATGGCAAACAAAAACAAATCCCAATTACAGAAACCGCTCTCAAAAGGCCATGTAATCCATATGGCACTTCTAAATTAAAAGCAGAACAACTAATTATTAATAGTCATTTTAAATACTGTATTTTGCGTTTTTTTAATGCTGCCGGAGCGAGCAAATCATTAAAATACGGCATGATGAAAGATCATCCAACATTATTAATAACTGCAGTTAATAAAACATTGATAAATGGTAAGCCCCCAATTATTTTTGGAAACAAATATAAAACTAAAGATGGCACATGCGTAAGAGATTATGTGCATGTTGAAGATTTGATGTTAGCTTGCAAATTATGCATTAAGTATTTGCAAACACATTCATCTGGAATATTCAATTTGGGTTCTGGTAAAGGTGATAGTGTTTTAGAAGTTGTTAAATTGGCATGCGAGATTAATAAAAAAGCATTAATATATGATGTTAAACCAAATCGTCTTGGCGACCCTTCTACATTATTGGCATCTATCGTCTTAGCGAACACTATCCTAAAATGGAGACCTAAATACGGATTAAAGGATATGATTAAAACAGATTATCAATTTCGTCTAAAGAATCATTTAAAGTAATATGAAACGAATTTTTATTTTTGGCTGTGGAATTTCTGGTGCAACACTAGCGAGGTTGTATGCCGAGAAAAATTATCTAGTTGATATATACGAAATACGATATCATATTGGTGGAAATTGTTATGACCACTATGATAGTCATGGTGTTTTAATACATAAATATGGACCACACATTTTCCACACAAGTAATGAGGCTGTTTATAAATTTGTTAATCATTTTTGTAAGATCAATGAGTACACCAATAAGGTGAACGCAATGGTCGATAATAAAGTTGTGGCGCTACCTATAAATTTCAAAAGTATAGAGCAGATCTTCCCATTGAATAGCAAGTATATTATTCAAAAATTAATGAAATTGTATCCAAACAATAAAACCATTACATTAGATGAATTAAAAAATATTAAAGATAAAAAAATTCAAACGATGTTTCAATATATCTATAAACGTATTTATGCAAATTATTCTAAAAAAATGTGGGGTGTTCCTATTAAAACATTATCTAGAGATATTATCAATAGAGTTCAGATCACGTTAGGTTATGAAGAGTCATATTTCCCCAACGATAAATATCAGGGACTACCTAAAGAAGGATATACCAAATTTATTAAGAATATTATTAATCACAAAAACATTACTGTTCATTTGAAAAGTAACATAGATACGTTGAAGTTAAATAATAATAAAGTTTATATAGACAACATTGAATGTAATGATAAAATTTTCTATTGTGGCTCAATTGATAAATTATTTCAATACAAATTTGGTAGGTTAAATTACCGTAGCTTATGTCTAAAATTCCAGTCTTTTCGTAAAAACAAATATCAACAATCGGCAATTATTAATTATCCATCACACCCAAAAATGACTCGCTGTTGTGAATACAGACAGATGACTTTTCAAAAGTCAAACTGAACGACTATTAGTAAAGAATTTCCTGGTAAATATTCAGAAATGTCAAAACAGTTTAACGAACCTTTTTACTCTTTGTCTAATCAGAAAGATAGAAGTTTGTATGACACATATAAAAAACAGATTAAAAAATATTCTAACATTCATCTACTTGGCAGAATAGCCGAATATAAATATTTTGACATGGATGATGCTATTGCAAATGCAATGTCTATATTTGATATAAATCATGACTCGTGCTTATAATAGTTAAAACAAAAACCACACAAGTGAATGTGTGGTTTTCTTATTTCCTATTTGTGTGAGTGATCTTTGTGAAGAACTCTATTAAGGAAAATAAATTGTGTTACTAGAAGTGCTAAAACAATTAAGTCGAAGACACCTAATACATATAGATATGGAACGATTGATACAACATTAGGTGTTATATTACCATTATTAATTAAGACCATCATTATAATAAGTTCAGTGGTAGACGCACCAAATCCAGCGCATGCCGCTATGATTATTAGAATTGTAATAAGCCTCATTTTATGATCGGGATTGGATTTTAATATAAAAGCTGATGCGATGATAATTAAAATCAAATAAATCGCAGCGAATAAAATAGGCCCACATAAAACCACCCAAATCATCTCATATGATGAACCTACTAGTTGAAGTGGTAAAAAATTAAGAATCGCACTAATTACGACAAACACCAATGCTGCGATTATCAATTTATAAGCAGTACTTAATTTTTTGTTGCCTGGTTGTGATTGCTTTTGTACATTTGTTTTCATTATTCATCTCTCTTTAATTATTATTAAACCAATTATAATAGTAATATTACATGTATGAGTAAGCAAAAATCAATATCAGTTAAGTCATTAATAAAGAAGTTTAACTTTGAAGTTTTATGCAAAGGTAGTTCTCGTAATAAAATTTTAATTCCTAGTTTAAATCGAACTGGTGTGGAACTAGCTTCTAAACACATTGTTTTTGAAAACATTATTTCAGCAGTGCTATGGAGTGGTAATGAAAGTAAATTTTTGTCACAATTAACTAAAAAGAAAATGTTGGAATCAATGGACAATGTCTTGCGATTAAAACCACCAGTTATTATTATTACCAAAGCTTTTAAACAAACAGATCAACTTTTAAGATTGGCTAAAAAATATTCAACAACCATTATTTTCTCGGCGATGCCATCTGCACAATTGTATGTGACAGTGGCTCAATGGATTAATGAGCAGATGGCTGAATACACCACAATCCATGGGACATTAGTTAGCGTTTATGGTGTGGGTGTTCTTTTACAAGGTGAATCTGGGGTTGGCAAATCAGAAGTCGCTTTGGAATTAGTTCGTAAAGGACATTTATTTATCGCTGATGATGCAGTTGATGTAACTAATTTAGCTGATCGTTTATATGGTAGACCAAATGCCATTGCGAATAAATTTATTGAAGTACGTGGGTTAGGTATTCTTAACATCCCACGTATGTTGGGAATTGAGAAAACTCAAGATTCATCAATAATTGATGTGGTAATTGAATTAATGTTAGATGATAAGAAAACGTTGCAATTTGAACGTCTTGGTGACCATTTAAAAACTAAAGGCTTAGAAAAGGTTCAAGTGCCTTACTACAAACTACCAATCACTCCTGGTCGTAAGATGTCAGATTTAATTGAAACTGCAGTGATTGATTTAAAATTAAAACAACACGGATATAGTTCTGCTAAAGACTATATGGATAACTACAAAAAAGTAAATCGTAAAAATGTTTAAAGATCGTAAAAGTGTCGGTATTTGATTAGGTTCTACCTTAGCTATTGTTATAGGTATACCACTTTTATTTTTTGTGTGTATCACACAACTATGCAAAGGCTTGTGAGTAGACGGCACATCAAATATTGCTTTTACAATGGGCAGTATAAAAGTAGCGTGATATGGCATTTTTATTTTTATTGGGTTTGTATGTGCAATTACATTAGCTTGTTTAAAATTATGAAAATTATATAAATGCCCTATCGATCCTTTTTATTGGTTTTGTTTAATTGGCATACCTTTAGCTATCTTAGGCGCACGATTTGGTTCATGCGCAATTGGTCAAACTGAATGGGAAAACTTTTTTACAGATTTTGGTTCTGGTTTAGCCATAGAATGAGGCGTGATGTTTGTGGTTGTGGCTGCGTTTATTTGGTTTCCACTAATGCTAAGACGTCCTAAATATCAAGTTCGTGATCTATCAACTGAACCAAATAAGGTTAGACAAATTTCTATGTGAGCATACATTGATGCCATTGCACCAGCTATTTTCATTGGACAAATATTAGGCCGTTGGGGAAATTATATGAACCAAGAAGTTTATGGTGCAGTGATTGCTACTGGTCATTACCGAGATTTTATTGCTAATCTTTTGCCATATATGGTAAGTGGTTCAAATGTATATCAACCATTATTCTTATACGAAGGGATGGCTAATTTTGTAGGGTTGATTTTACTTTACTTTGTGGCTGAATGAATCCCTAAAAAACGTTGCGGTGATTTAGGCTTATGCTATTTCCTTTACTATGGAATAGTGAGAGCTATCATGAACCCATTTAGGGATTCGTCATTCGCATTTAATGCTGTATCAGTAACCGTTTCTGTCATTTGAGTTGTGGTTGCGATAACCATCATTATCTTAAATCATACTGCCTTAGTGAAAATGCGTAAATATAAAATTGCTAGTACTATTTTATCCAGGATGAAGATAACATTTGCATATCGTCCATTGCTGAATTCATTAGAAATTACCACTTTAAAATCTAAAGAATTATCATCTAAATTAACACACGAACAAAATGTTGAACAAAGAGCGATTCTTAAAGAACAATTTGACAAATCAATTGGTAAAATTCAAAATATCAATACTAAACTTGATAAACTTAATCAAATCAAAAATAATTTAAGAATTAATTTCGTGAGAACTGATGATGAAACTTTATATTATCTTGGGAGGTAACCTATGGCATTAGAAATATTAACGGCAAGTGATACTAACACATATGACATTTTAATCATTGGAGCTGGACCATCTGGTTTAACTGCAGCCATTTATGGACGCAGGGCTAACTTAAAAGTCGGTTTTATTGAAAATGAAGTGCCAGGAGGTAAGATTGTTAATATTCCTGTTATTACTAATTACCCTGGCATTAAATCAATTAGTGGAGCGGATTTAGCATTAAATATGTATACACAAGCCACTGAAGCTGGTGCAATTTATCTCTATGGTAAAGTTACTGGTATCACTCAGAAAAGTAACTACCATGTTGTTTTTTTAGAAAATGGTGTGAACTATTTTGCCAAAACATTAATCATTGCCACAGGTACAACTGAAATTAAATTGAATGTTCCTGGCGAAAATGAATATAAAAATAAAGGCGTTTCATATTGTGCAATTTGTGATGGATCACTTGTTAAAGAAAAAGATGTAGTTGTTTTTGGTGGTAATGATATAGCAATTAAAGATGCTATCTATTTAGCTGGTATTGCTAATAAAGTTTCAGTTATTTGTAAAGAAAATGCGTTGAGCGGTGAACCAACATCAATTGAAACATTAAATAAATCTAAAAATGTTAATGTTATTTTTAATTCTCTTTGTAAAAATATCAATGGCGACGGACAAAGCGTTAAGAATGTTGTAATTCAAAACACCAAGTCTAACGTAACAGAAGAAATAAAAACAAGTTATGTATTTGTTTTTATTGGCTCTCATACAGATGCTGAATTTTTATCCAACATGAATGATGTTGTTGATAAAAATGGTATCATCCAAACGGATCAATATAAACAAACCAAAATCAAAGGATTATTCGCGATCGGTGACATTACACGAAATATCTATCGCCAAATTGCTACAGCTGTCAGTGATGGCGCAATTGCCGCTTTGAGTGCCGTCAAGTATATTAAAGAGCAATATAAATAATGGAACAAATTACCAATATTAAAAAAGTTAATAGATTTATAACATTTGTTTTTTGAATAAACAGTTTCATTTCTGTTTTATCTGTCGGATGATATGTTTCTACTATCATTTGAAGAGGCGTTTTGCCACATGCTGTCGATATAATAGTTGCAATCGCGGCCGTTATATTTACGATAGCACATGCCACTTTAATGTATTTGGCATGAAGCAAAGGTTTTAAAACCAAAGAATTGAAAATGATACAAATTTTCAAAACTAAAGTTGATGCGAATGGACAAACAATTACAAGAAAAACTAAGCCCATTTATTTTTATTTATTCTTCTCTATGCTGTGTTACGTTGCTTGCATTGTGCTTAACATAATAAATGCTGCCACTCCTGATTCTAACCCATGGCCAGCAATTGTTTTGATCGTTCTAACAGTGATTAACTTCATCATTTTATTTTTTGCTAAAAGGGCGCACAAAGCAACTAAACAAATTGTCAAACAAATGGGTGCGTAAATGAAACAACAAACATTTAGCGAAAAAGTCAAGGATGAATTAAGCCATTACGAATACGAAGGAAATTCGATGAAGGCATTGCTTTCTTCGTTTGCTACTAACAATCTAATTATTTCTTTTACTAACCAAGGTGAAGTTTGAGAATTGAGAACACAACTATTATCAACTGTGAAACTTTTAAATCATTTCTTTGAACACCTTTATGATACAAAAAGAAATATTTCCTTTACGGAGATAAATAAATTGAACAATCGCCGAACATACCGTTTAATTATTCATGGTAATTTCAAACAAATTACTAGTGACTTACAATTGAATTCAACTGTTTTAAACAATGTTTTGAAAACCATTATTGACCAACGAGCATATTTAGCTGGTGCGTTTTTAAGTGGTGGTAGCATTAACTCCATCGATAAGAGCATCTATCATCTAGAAATTCGTTCTAATAAAATTAAATATTTACGTTTAATTCAAAAGATTCTAAATAAGTTTAACATTTCAATTTCTCTATTGAAACGTAAAAATAATTTTGTGCTTTATATTAAAAAGGCAACTGATGTTTCTGATTTCTTAAAAATTATTGGTGCCAATAATGCAATGCAAGAGTTAGAAGATAAGATAATCGCTAGAGATTATTTTACCAATATTCAAAGAATTAATAATTTGGATATGGCTAATTTGCATAAAACGTCATCTGCTGGTTTGATCCAAATAAAAATGATCAAAGCCATTCGTCTATCTAATGAGTTTAAAAATCAACCAGACAAGTTTAAATTTTATTGCACATTGAGATTGCAATATCCAGAAGCGTCATTATCAGAAATGGTAAAGATATTTCAAAATAAATATAAAATCAACATCACTCGAACTGGCATCAACCATTACGTGCTTAAAATAAAAGATATTTATAAATTATTTAACTAAAAATACTTTGTATTTATCAAAATCTAGGATTCGGTAAAAACGAGTCAATTTTCTTCATTCACCAAATAAAATAATTTTTTTATTTGCATCCAATTTCTTTTTATATTGGTATTTAAAATTGGTAGCAGTAAAATGTGCTGAAAATAAGATGTGATTTTTACGATACTGGTGATCCCAATTAATTTCAACAATTTGATAATTATCATTGCCTAAAATATGATTGAATCTTTTTTTACTAATAAAATTGATGTCTAATCTCGTTCTTAATGGACTATCTAATGCTCTTGTTCTCATTACGCAATAAATTATATGGACACAAAATCGTAATATTAATATAATTAATACTCAAAACATTATGATGGGTTGAATAAGCATTACATTATTAGTACTAGCAGTAATTTGTCTAATTATTGGTCTTTTATTATCTGGTTCAGGTTCTACCACTGGATTAACTGCCTTAGCTGGACAAGATTTAGAGTTGTTTAAAAAGACTAAGGACCGTGGATTTGTGAAGATTTTACAAATGGTCATGTTTATTCTCATGTTCGTCATATTTGCAATCGCCATTGTTGGCGCCGTCACAGGGGCTTACTAATGAGTGATAAAAAATCTGTTCAATCGATAAAACAAGATGTGATCGATGTGGTTAGTAATGAACGTGGGAGACCAATTCCGCTAGGCATTATTGTTAAGAAACTTGAAAATGCATATTGTGATCAGCCTAATTTTAAAAATAACATTTATCGCGCAGCCGAAGAGTTAATTCGCACTGGTGAATTAAAACAACTCAAATCTAAGAGTGTTATTTTAGGATACATAAATGCTCCAGTTAATCTTGATAAAATACAACAGGGCAAGATTTCTATCAATAGTGGTGGCTCAGGGTTTATTACTATGGACAATAATAAGAAAGCTAGTTATTATGTCTTTAAAACAAATTTAAATGGTGCACTAGATGGCGACATTGTAGAATTCGCTGAAATGCAAAAACCACCAAGAGCAGATTTAAAAGATGCTGTAATTACTAAGGTAATATCACATGCTAAAGATTTTTATGTTGGTATCTTTCATCTAAACCCAGATGGCACATATAGAATTAAAATTGATGATGAAAAATTCTATTTGGATGTACGTTTAGATTCTATTCAAGGTCTGGTTGAAGGACAAAAAATCTTAATCCAAATTGCTAAATATGAAGAGAAGATTGCCTATGGGTCAGTGAGTCGTATCATTGGTCACGTTGGGGATGTTGGTGTAGACATTCTTTCTATTGTTTACGACAATGGAGTTGAACCAGATTTTCCAAACCCAGTTTTAGAATATGCTAGGAATGTGAAACTAGAAATTAACGAATACCAAAGAAGCATTCGTAAAGATTTAACCAATTTACCAATTGTGACTATTGACCCAGCAACATCGAAAGATTTTGATGATGCCATTTATGCTAAAAAGTTAGAAGATGGTAAATTCTTTTTATCAGTTTCAATTGCTGATGTTAGTCACTATGTAAAATTTAAATCTATCTTAGATGAAGAAGCACTAAAACGTGGTTGCTCAATTTATTTAGTAGACCGTGTGATCCCGATGTTACCACACAATTTATCAGACGATCTTTGCTCGCTTAATCCTAATGTTGATAGATTGACTTTAACATGCGACATGAGAATTCGTACCAACGGAGAAATTGAAGACATTAAAGTGTATCCATCAATCATTAAATCACACCGTCGTTTTAGCTATGATGAAGTTAATGCCTTTTTTAATAAAACCGATGATTTATCTAAAGATACTTCTGAAGTCAAAGAAATGTTACTAGACTCTTTAGAACTTCACAAACTTATGGATAAGGCCAAGAGACAACGTGGTTATATTAATTTTGATATACCAGAGCCAATCATCGTGGTTAATGATCAAGGCGTTCCCACTGAAATTAAGAAATACGAAAGCGGCACAGCACAACACATGATTGAAGATTTCATGGTGGCTGCTAATGAAGCTGTAACAACATATGCTGAAAAACAAAAATGACCATTTGTGTATCGAGTTCATGATAAACCTAGTGTCGATCGGCTAAAGACATTTTCCCTTGAAGCTAAAAAATTAGGATTCAAAATCAACACTGATATAGATAAAATAGAACCAAAAGATGTTGCAAAATGAATTAGCGATAATGAAGGGAATCCTAATTTAGATCTTATTAACATGATGTTGTTAAGAACGATGGCTAAAGCTGAATATGGGACTGAAAATATTGGTCACTTTGGTCTTGCTTTAAAAGACTATACACACTTCACCTCCCCAATTCGTCGATATCCTGATTTAATGGTGCATCGTATTTATTGAATGTGCGAATTTGAAAAGAACAAAGTTAGCGAAGGTAGTCGTAAAGAAATGCAATCACAACTTGATGCTCAAGCCGGTTTGTCTTCTAAAAATGAATTACGTTCTATTAAATGTGAAAGAGATGTAGATGCTATGAAGTTTGCTGAATACATGTCGCAACACATTGGTGAAGAATTTGATGGTCAAGTTACTTCTGTTTCACCATTTGGTATTTTTGTACAATTACCAAATACCATTGAAGGATTAATTAAATTAGTGAATCTTAAAAATGATTTTTATTCTTTCAATGATAAGACCAATGAATTAACTGGTAAAAGAACTGGACTACGTTTCTCATTAGGTACTAAACTAAAAGTCAAAGTTATTGCTGCCAATAAAGAAACACGTAAAATTGAATTTGAACTAGTTAAACATTTAGGCAATAGGTAATTTCATCTTATGAAACTATTGTTTCCTAATAAAAAAATCAGAATTAATTATCATATTCTAGAAACTTATGAATGTGGTATTTCATTAAAGGGTACAGAAGTTAAATCATTGATTAAATCGAATGCAAGTATCGATGAGGCTTTTGCTATTTTTAAAAATAACGAAGCATTTGTAATAAACATGTATGTTGCTCCATTCGAACAAGGCAACATTAATAATGTAGATGCTTCGAGAAAAAGAAAACTTTTATTACATAAAACTGAAATTTTGAAAATTGAGCATAAAGCTAAAAAAGAAAAGCTAGCAGTTGTACCGACTAAAGTTTATTTAAATCATGGTGTCATAAAGATTGAAATTGCTTTATGTAAATCAAAAAATTCCCGCGATAAACGACAAGATATTAAAGCTAGAGACATTAAACGAGAAGTAAAGAAATATTATTAATTGTTGGATTATTGTTTACTTTTTATTCATACAAAAGTTTACTTTTTTATACAATTTATATATAATATTGTCATGAGTTTAAGACAAAATATTATTAATAACGTAGGTGCCAACAATCTTTTTCGCTTACAAGACATTGATTTTGTAAAGAAAAGTGTTTTGAAAAGCTTAATTTCTCGCTGATCAAAAATAGGTGACATTAAAAAATATCGGAATGGATGTTATTATTTTGCTAGTTACCATAAAATAGGGAATAAGGTGTTTTATAACGACTCTTTCAATTTCTATAATTTTGTCAAACAAAATTATTTATTGGATAGAAATGGTCATATTTCAGGAATAGAAGTAGGGCAAAATTATTTGACATCTCACAATATCGATACACAAATCAGCACTAAACATATCGTATATACAAATAATCTGAAGTGTAGACAGAAAATATATAAGGTCGATACTGAAACGTTTGTCATTAGAAAAAGTAAAGTTAATATAAATAGTAATAATGCCAACTATTTGGCTTTGTTATATACGTTAAGTGAGCAAGATTTTCTCGATTTCAATAATCGATTGTATGATGATGGAGCATGAGATAATCGCGAATCTATTGACGCTCTTTTGGAACTCCTAGACAAAAATACCATATGATATTGAGCTGAACAATTTACATCTAAAACCCGAGAAAGACTGAAAAAAATTTATGATTTTACACAAAAATAAAGATGAATTTCGTAACTTGATAGAAGATAGTTTCAATTATTTTGGTCGCAAAATCCCAAGGTTTTACATTGAAAGAGATTATTACATAACAAAGAAAATAAAAGAGTTAACTGATCAAACAACAAATATAGCACTTAAAGGTGGTATAGCTATGGCTAAAGTTTACGAGAAACTACCGCTAAGGGAAAGCAAGGATATAGATTTTACAGCAGTAGATAAAAGTTTACAAACGCTTGATCAGCAGAAACTGAACTTTGATAAAAACCTAGCGCATGTTCATTGCGATCCGATTAAATTTCAACCACTTGATGGGCGTAAATTTAATTCAGGAATAAACATTAGTGTTACATACAACCCAGATTCTAGCGATGTTCAAATAGTCCCAATCATTTCTCTGGTGGGCTTATTTATGCAAGAAAACGAACTAGTAGATGAGATGAATAAATATGAGTTAGTCTCGTTCAATACTAAAGTAGAATGTCCCGAAAGAATTTTCGTAGACAAAATATGCGCATTATGCGATGTCTATATAAAATCAACGGATGGGTTTCTCAAAAATGGCAAACAAGAATTTAAACGTTTTGATGGTGCAACTCGTCATTTAGTAGATGTTTATGTGTTGACTAAGAATGCAAATTTTGGGATAACTCCTACAAAATTTAAAGACATCCAACGTAAGCTATCTAAACAAATACCTCATTCATTTGTCATTAAATCAGATTACGATTTTAAGAAAAAATTACTAGAAATAGCAAAATCCCCAATTTTAAAAGATGATTTCGACAAAAACATAAAAGACACTATTTTTGATAATACCTTTAAAAATAATTTTGAAGAATTAAAGCAAAATTTAATTGATATAGCTAACGGACCTATTTTTACTCATAAGTAATAAATGACTATATAAATAATGCGCGACGTTGTTAGTGAATTACACCTAACTTAGTTATTAAAAAAACTTTTTATTTTTTGCGCTAACATTGTATCAAAATTCTCGCTTTTACTATTTGAAATATCAATGGTCAATAACATTTCTTTTAATCCATTTTCTTTAAGTATTGATATTTGAGGCAAGACGCTATTATCAATTAAATAATGTTTTGTATTTTGTGTGTCGACAGTTCAAGAATTAATAATGTTCTTGTTAAATTCGTAAATTATTTGTCATTCATTTTCCAATCCTTTTAAATACTCGTTTTTATTGGCAATTTCGTTCAATAATGAAAGAATATTTTTCTTGTTTTGTAATTTATTTATTTCAAAAGCGTAAAAGTATATTTCAGGAACATTAATAATTTGTTTAAATGAAGTTTTAAATGTTTTTTTAGAAGATGAAATTGCTTTAACATCAATACAAAAATTTTTAAAATAAAAATCATATAAAGAATTGGCTGTTTTTTGATAAAAAGATTTGTAGTCTATGCCGTGTTCTTGGAGAAGCAAAATAAATAATATTTCGGCCATATCACCTAGCAATTTTTTCACAAGTTTTTTATGCTCTGAGATACAAGAAAAATAGTCATTTAATTCAGAAAAAATTTCATATATCGTATAGTCATCATTTAATTGAGCAATAAATTTAAATATATGTTGAGTTATTAAACTAAACATCATTCGGTTTACATTTTGAAATTCAATTCTGTGAACTTCTAAATTTTCATTACTTTGTGGCACATTAATAATAGTTGTACCTCAATATTTAATGTTTTTAAAATCAATAAATTCATCTAAATCTGCTCCCAATTTTATAGTTTTGTCGATCCCGATTATTATTTTGTCATCATCTTCATTGACTGATAATTCATATATGTTTATTTTATTCATTGTTGTTCTCCGTTAAAATTTTTTGTATTCTAGGTTTTCCTGTTAATTTTGTAGATTTTAATTTTTTTTCCTGAAAAACCTCGAGTTCTTGTTTCAAACTAGAATTTTTATGTTTTATGTTTAAAAAATTTATTGCTTCATTCGATTCGCTTAATGATTTACTTATTTCCTTGTTCATATAAATTGACATAAACTGATATCTATCGTGAATTTTTCTATATCCAAACCATCTTGCTCTTTGAAGCAAAGTATCTACCGAATTTTTTTCATCTCTAGCATTCAAAATTAACTCAGTAAGTAAATATTTAAATGTTATTCCTCTCGACAACAAAATGCCTCCAACAATTATTGCGTAATCATATTTACCACTAGAATAACTTTCTCCACTTTTTAACCAAATAATTGAGTCATCACTAATTATTTGGTTAATTACATTCATTATTTGTTTCATAATCCTTTGTTCGTCAATTAATACATCTTTATATTTGTCTTGCTTCGCTTTTTTCAGTCAACCATTAAAGTTGTCGGGGAATTCCATATATTTTTGTAAACTTTTTCCGATAAACTCAACAGCTTTGTCTTGCCTTGGTATTTCGGAATCAATGTTTAATAAAAATTCTGATTTTTCATCATTAAATTTTTCTTTATATAAAACTGTTGATAATAAAAAATTTGCTAAACTAATATTTATTGCGTTTTCTCATGAACTAATATTTTTTTTCGACGTTTCTTCGAGTTGAAAATAACATTTTTTTGCATTTTGAAGAAAAAATTTACTGCCCGTATATTCATCATTACTTTCCATTAATAATATGTCTTGAAAATAAAGAGGATCATTTTCCGGAGATAAAATATTAGCAAATGGTGTTGCGGTTACTAAAACTAGTTTGCCATATATAACGCTTTTTCAGATATCGCAAATTAATTTATGAATAGCTGTATCATGCTTATTAGAAATAACTGTTGCATAGTCAGTCTCGTCATCAATTAACAAAACCTTTTTAGTGTTAAAATTTATTAATTCCATGAAAAGATTATTGAGTTTTTTAATTTGTTCACTTCCTTTTAAAAAGGTTAATATATAAAAAAAATTGTTTGTATTAAATCTTAGGTTTTTAGTTATTTTTTTAGAGTCAATAAAGTCTTTTTTTCTACCGCAAATTTCATTAGGTATCCCTCGTTCAAATCGGTGTTTAGTTTGTTCATTAAGTAAGTTAGTCACTCCGCCAAAAACTATACAAAAATCATACCCTCTATCAACCGCGTGTTTTATTAATTCAATTATTTTAGCTGTTTTACCTGATTGGACTTCGCCAACTAATAAAAAATTTTTTTTTGTGTCATTCTCAAAAACAATGTCTTCTATGTTTAGATCAATATCTATAACCTTATTTTTCACCGTTTCTGTGCAGTTCTTATATATTTTTCCTATATTGTTATGATTTTTCATTAGTGTTTAGTTCGCAACCTCATTACAACGTCAGAAAAAAACTCATCAAATGTTTTAACATCTAAAATATCATCACCTATTCATTCCGGGTCTTTTGAATCATACTGTATTTTGCATATAGCAAAGCAAATAGCTAATGGATATAAAAGATTAGATTTAATGCTCCGTGATTCATTATTGTCAGCAAAAAGAAAATTTTTCCATAAAAAGTGATTAATATTAATTACTATTTTTGCTTTCTTTTCGCTTTTGAAATATATAGTGGTAAAAGGTTTTTCATTCTCCCCCAATTGCGTATGGTAGATTTCAAATGTAATTTTCTTATCATTAATAAATTCTGCAACAACGTCAGCCCCGTCTGTCCTAATTGTTACATTTAAAATTGATTTTAAATTAGTCTCCATCTTTTCTTTTATTTTTTCTGTTTTTATTATGTTATTACCACGTGGCACTTCGTTTGAAGTGTTTGCTTCTTCTTTAACAAGAAAATCTAGAATTTCTTGAATGCGATTTCAAATTTTTAGTGCGATACTATCGATGTCTTGTTTCCCGTTCCCTCCATGTATTTTTCCTCAGTCAAAATCCATTTTATTCGTTTCTGGTTCTTCAATACCGGTTAAATCTATTTCACCAAATAATCTAATTTTTGAAGATGTTTTGCCTCCGACATTGAACGGATAACTGCCAATTCTCACAGACGAAACTGAAAGGCTATCGTTTGTCATTCCATTTGGCCCATGATATATAGCCCTGTCTTTGTGTATCAGTGTAAAGCCATTTAGATCTTGAAACCCATATTTATTTGAGCCTTTATTTTTGCTGTGTAAAATGCCTCATTTTATTTCTACCTCGCATCCTTCAATGTGATCTTTGAATGAAAAATATAATTCATCATTATCCTCAAACATTTGATATAAATTTTTTTCGCCCGTTATAAAATTAATGTCTTCTTTTCTCTTTTCATATTTTGACTTTATTCCTTTTAGAATATCAGACATAAATTTTCTTTTATTAAAATCGCTTTTCCTAGAAGACGCTAGCGAGTTAGCAACATCATCCAATTTATACGCTTCAGGTAAATATGGCTCTACTAGCGAGGCTTTATCATCTGTTTCTTTGTTTTTTTCGTAATCAATAAATTTGACAAAAATTTTCATCCCCCTATATTTTATTAGACCGCCATATCTTCACCCCAATCCTTCGCGCACATGATCCACATCAATTTTGTTTTTAAACATTCTATTTGGATATACATTGTTGATTTTTATTCACGTACCATTAGTGTTAATTGTTTTTGTAGGAGATTTTTCAACATCAATAATAGCTTCTCTATCTTCGTTTGTTTTATTAATTTCCAAAGAAAGATAATATTCTCTGCCCATGTCTTCTTTTGTATGAATTTCGACAGATGAACCAAGCCAAAATATACCAAATTTCATACCAACGCCGAACTGATTTAAATCACTATGAGTTTTGCCACTCGTATCTCCTGGTTGCATCGCTCTCTCAAATACTTTTTCTGACATACCACCCGCATTATCAGAAATTTTTATATGTTGCATTTCGTCATTATTACGGACAATTTCAATGTTTATTATTAAACCATCTACATTTAACTTTTTTTCCTTTTTAATATTTTTGATGTCTCTACTGTAGGAGGACATTGAATTATCAATAAATTCAGATAAGGCATAAACATGTTGCGATGCCCTATTTCTATAGGCATTAATTAGTCACCCATAAGTTGCGTTAAGTTTAAATCTTCCCATATACATCCTTTTGTGAATATGCTTGCACAATATGGTCTCTATCAGACTTAGAAAAAAGTGTTTGTTTAGTTAGACTCTTTTTAGGCGATTTAGAATAACGCAGTTCTAACTCATCCAAGATATGGTTAATATTTGCTTTTGCATGAAAATATCAAACTTTTAGCTCTTTTAATCTATTTTTATATTTACGTTCGTATTTATTATCATCTACATTCAAATGTATCCCCATATCTGTTAATGGTTTTCAAAAAGCATATTTTCTCTCATGCATATACCTTTCATAAACACTTCTACTCGTGTCAAATAACAATTCAAAACGGTTTTTGACCTTACCTTTTGTTCTTTTAGAAATTTCATTTTCTAAACTCAAACCAAACATACAAACAGAACAACCACTTCTTTTATAGCCATTCAGTTTATATCCGTTTTCGTAATCGTCACTCATCTCTAAACCATAAATTGGCGAGACTTCAACATTATTGTCAATAATATATCTTCAAATATCTTGCTCGTCTCATAAACTCAAAGGCCGACTCATGGCTTTTTGGAATTCATTATTAAAAAAATTACATCCATTTTTTATCCATGAATTTTTTCTCAATCTTGATTCGCTTATTGTTGTTCCAATAAAACAAGGACTTTTGCAATGCTTTACCTCACCCTTAATATAATCACAACACCTATGCGATATTTCATATCTTACAAAGCCCTTGTCTAAAAAATGTATATACTTATGACCAATTTTCCCAAAAGTTTTACCATCTAATCCGAAGGCGGCTCTAACATAAGTACTAGGATTATTTGTGTTTCTAACATGCCAAATTTTTTGAGCCAGCATTTTAGAAATCATTGGGTAACCATTTTCAGAAATTATTTTGTTAAATGGTTTTCTAAAACCGAAAATGACATCTCCTTCTATTTTTGTTTTTTGAATAAAAGAAAAAGTTTGTGGATGAAAAAGCTCTGCTGATGTTACACATTTGCATTTTCTTCCTTCAGGTATACTTCTTACTAAGTGTCTTAAAACACAACTATCTTTTCCACCACTAAAAGAAATAACGGGTAGTTCATCATATTTCTGTAAAGATTCAAGAATGAATTCTTTTATTCTATCTTTAGCCATATTGACTTTCTCAATGAAAGTCATATTTTTTCAATTATTCAATAAAAAAATTTTTCGTGCGCTTATATGATCGGCACCATTTAAAGGATTATAGACGTATTCTAGCTCTCTCTCTCTCTCTCTCTCAAGCCGACCGCATTAGTTAATTTTGTATTAAACATAAAAAAATTATAAGGCATTTAAATAAATGTGATATTTATTTTTGGCTGATTAAACCTCGCTACTTTTTCACTTCAATACGATTATAAATTGGTGTCGAACTACCTATTTTGTGATTGTCTAGTAATTCATAATTATTTAAAGAATGGAATTCTAATAAAGATTTAGTAAGCTTTAACTGCTTGATCATTTCTTGAGTCCCACTCGTTAAAATTGGTTGCAATAAAGATGTCAAAATTCGAATCGCATTGCCTAGACAAAATAAGAAATTATTTAAATGTTCTAATTTGTTATCTTTAACTAGTGTTCAAGGTTTTGTTTCTTCTACATATTTGTTAGCTAATTTAGCAAAATCTAAAATATTATGAATTACTTCATCTATTTTATATGACTGGATACAGTCTTCAACGGCAGTAATCAATTCTCTTCCGGCATTTTCTAATTCAATTGATAAATTGTCCATTGGTACATTGCCCTTTTTAATAATGCCATTGTTATGTTTAGAGGCCATACCTAGAAAACGCGATACTAAATTTCCGTATGTATTAGCGAGATCGGCATTGTAACATTCAATAAATAAATCGTGAGCAAAGATACCATCTCGTTCTACGGACATTTCTTTCATTAAGTAATATCGCAAGGCATCACTACCGAAATTACTAATGTATTCATTTGGATCAATAACATTGCCAAGCGACTTAGACATTTTACCTTGATCGGTAATAATTCAACCATGAGATATTACTTTAGTGGCTTGTCTAAGTTTTAAGCAATTCAACATAATTGGTCAATAAATACAATGGAATCTAGTAATTTCTTTTGACATGATGTGGACAACTTCACCGTCAGTATTGTTCCAATACTTTTGGAATAGTGTATCATCTTTTTGCTTATAACCTAAACCAGTTAAATAATTTAGCAAAGCATCAATTCACACATAGATCTTATGTTTTGGGTTTTCTAAAACAGGAATACCTCATTCAATGCTTGTTCTAGAAACTGATAAGTCTTGTAGTCCTTCATCAAGAAAACTATTTGTTAATTCATTAACACGAGCCTTTGGTGTAATGAAAGAAGGGTTTTGTTCATAAAGTTGTTTAATTCAACCTTGAAATTGGCTCATCTTAAAGAAATATGATTCTTCTTTTTTAGTTGTTAGTTTATGACCAACACGGCAAGTTAAACTACCGCTTTTATCTATAATAGCTTGGGTCTTTGTATAATTTTCTTCGCAGCTTACACAATATAGACCTTCTCATTCACCTAAATAGATGTAACCAGCCTTTTGAAAATCAGCAAAAACTTCTTGGACTACTTTTACATGTCTTGGTTCACTGGTTCTAATAAAGGAACTATAGTTGATGTCTAAATCTTTTCATAACTTTAAGAAAATTTTACTAATGTCGTTAACAAACTCTTGAGGTTTCTTACCGGCTTTTTCGGCAGCTTCAGCAATCTTTTGACCGTGTTCATCCATTCCAGTTTGCAAAAAAGCATCGTAACCAATCAAGGCTTTGTAACGACAAATAACATCAGCTAGGATAGTAGAATAAGCATGTCCGATATGGGGTTTACCAGATGGATAATAAATGGGAGTAGTGATATAAAACTGTTTCTTTTGCATAGTATTTACCGAAATTGGTGATTATTATATATTTAGATATAATTATTTTAATTATTATCACGACCACCAAGGAGCCTCCTAATGCTAAAAATCAATGTTAAAAAAGGACATACATTCGGAGACGTCTTGCTAGTCCCACAGTATTCTGATGTAATTCCTCGCGAAGTTTCCACTAAAACTAGATTAACAAGAAAGATTAATTTAAACATTCCAATTGTGTCTGCAGCTATGGATACAGTTACTGAAAGCAAAATGGCGATTGCACTTGCACTTAATGGTGGTATTGGTTTTGTGCATAAAAATTTATCACCAAAAGATCAAGCAACACATGTGGCCATTGTCAAAGCCGTTAAGGTTAGTTTCAAAGAATATCCTGATGCCAATGTAGATGACGATAATCACTTATTAGTTGGCGCCGCTATTTCTATTGCTAATAACAACATTGAAAGAGCAAAGTTATTAATTGAAGCAGGTGTGGATGTTTTAACAATTGATAGCGCTCACGGCGACTCTATGAATGTGATTAACGCCGTGAAGATTTTAAAGAAGAAATACCCAAAGGTGCAATTAATTGCTGGTAACATTGCTACAGAATCTGGAGCAAAACATTTAATTGAAGCTGGCGTGGATGCTTTAAAAGTGGGTATTGGTCCTGGATCAATTTGTACCACACGTATTATTTCTGGAGTCGGTGTACCACAATTAACGGCAATTGCTGATGTATACAAAGTAGCAAGTCATAAAGATATTCCCATCATTGCCGATGGTGGCATTCGTTATTCTGGTGATATAACCAAAGCTTTAGCTGCTGGAGCAGATTGTGTCATGCTAGGTAGCATGTTAGCTGCAACAGATGAATCTCCAGGTAAAATAACAGTGATTAATGGCAAAAAGTATAAATCATATGTTGGAATGGGATCAATGGCCGCAATGAAACGAGGGTCAAGTGATCGCTACTTCCAAAATAACATGGATGCTTCAAAGTTAGTTCCTGAAGGTGTAGAAGCATCATTGCTTTATAAAGGAAGTGTCAATAACATTCTTTATCAGTTAGTAGGTGGATTAAGAAGTGGTATGGGTTATTGTGGTTCTAAAACAATTCCAATTTTGAAAAAGAAAGCAGAATTTGTGAAGATTAGTATTTCTGGTTTCAATGAATCGCATGTTCATCATTTAGATTTTGTTAAAGAAGCACCAAACTATCATGGCAAATAAGATCCTAGTAATTGATTTTGGTAGTCAATACAATCAACTCATAGTGCGTCGTATTCGCGATTTTGGGATCTTTAGCGAATTAGTGCCTAACACTATTGATATTAATGAAATTAGGCATGATTCTGACGTTAAGGGGATTATTTTCTCAGGTGGACCAAACTCGGTTTATGAACAAGGCGCGCCAACAATTGGTCCAGCAATCTATAAATTAGGCATACCAATTTTGGGAATTTGTTATGGTATGCAATTAATGACATATCAAAACCAAGGCAAGGTTAAAGCTTCGCGAAAAAAAGAGTATGGCAGTACTCAAATGACAATGAAAAGTTGTAAGTTAACTAATGGATTAGATAGCAAACAATTAGTGTGAATGTCTCATGGTGATCAAGTTGCCGAAATACCAACTGGATTTAAAAACTATGGTTCTTCATCAACTTGTACTAATGCCATTATGGCTAATGAGAAATTAAATTTATATGGGATTCAATTTCACCCAGAAGTACGGCACACAATTAATGGAATAAAACTATTGCGTAATTTTGTTTTTAATATTTGTAAAGCAAAAGCCAATTGAACAATGAAAGCTTTTATTAAGACTGAAATTGAGAAAATTAAAAACACCGTTGGCAATGATAAGGTTTTATGTGCTTTGAGTGGTGGTGTAGATTCAGCAGTCACTGCAGCAATCATTGCGAAAGCGATTGGCAAAAACTTAACATGTCTATTTGTAGACCATGGATTATTAAGAAAAAATGAAAGTGCTAACGTTGTAAATGTTTTTAAGCAACATTTCAATGTTAATTTTATTAGAGTAGATGCATCTAATCAATTTTTATCAAAATTGAGTGGTGTTAGTCATCCTGAACAAAAAAGAAAAATTATTGGTAAAGAATTTATTACCACATTTGATAAATATGCATCTACTATTTCTAATTTGAAATGGTTAGCACAAGGAACTCTATATACCGATGTGATTGAGTCGGGTACAAAGACAGCACAAACAATTAAATCTCATCATAATGTTGGTGGATTGCCTAAAGATATGAAGTTCAAATTAATTGAACCGCTCAACACTTTGTTTAAAGATGAAGTTCGTGAATTGGGAAGACAATTAGGACTACCTGAACATATGGTAAATCGTCAACCATTCCCAGGACCTGGTATTGCTGTGAGAATTGTAGGTGCTGTGGACCGTAATAAAATTAAATTAGTGCAAGAAACTGATGCCATTCTTCAAGAAGAAATTGCTAAAGCTAAATTAGATAAACAAATTTGACAATACTTTACTGTATTACCTGGAATTAAAACTGTTGGTGTCAAAGGTGACCAACGTTCATATGAAGATGTGATTGTGATTCGAGCTGTAACTAGTCAAGATGGTATGACTGCTGACTATGCAAAAATACCTTATGATATTTTAGACAAAGTATCTACTCGTATTGTCAATGAAGTACATGGCATTAACCGTGTGGTTTATGATATTACATCTAAACCTCCAGGAACAATTGAATGAGAATAATATGTTAAAAATTACATCCAAAGACAACAAACTAATTAAATCGGTTAAAAAATTATTAGATGATAAAAAATATCGTGATGTCACTAATTTATTTATCGCCGAATCGGCTAGAGTTATTGAAACATTAATTAAAAATAAGGTAGCTATAAGAAATTTGTTAGTTTCAGTTGATTCACGATATTTTGCTAGAGCTAAAGAATATGAAAATCAAGGTATTGATGTAGTATTGTTATCAAACAATATTTTTAATTCATTAACTACTCTTAGTAATTCAGACGGGTTGATTGCTGTTTGTAATAAACCAAAAAATATTTTTAACTTTACACCAAATGGTAAGTATGTTGTTTTAGACAAAATTCAAAACCCTGGGAACCTCGGCACAATTATTCGTACAGCCGTTGGCTTGAATTTTGATGGTGTGATCATTTCTAATGATAGTGTTGATATTTTTAATCCCACCATTATTCGTAGCACAATGGGTGCTTGTTTTAGTATTCCCATTAAAATTGTGACTAATTTAACTGACACCATTGCTCAATTGAAAAAATTAAATATTAAGGTATATGGTACAGCTTTAAATAAAACTGCCAAGCCGTTAGATCAAATTTCATTTGGTAGTACATCAATTGCTGTTCTATTTGGTAATGAAGGCAATGGACTTAAGGATAGCGATTTAAAACTTTGCGATGAGATTATTTATATTCCCATTAGTAATAAAATTGATTCACTTAATGTTTCTATCGCAGTCGGGATTATTCTTTATCAGATATGCAAACAATAGTGATTAATAAAAATGATCAAGGGCAGCGCTTAGATAGTTTTATCAAGAAAACATATCCAAAGATTTCGTTAAGCCTTCTTTATCGTTATATTAGAACTAAACGGATTAAAGTTAATGGTAAGAAATGTGGATTAAATTATCGCCTTAGCTTAGGCGATAAAATTGAATCCTATATTAATGACGAATTATTAGTTAAGAAAACCGCAACAACTGATTTTTTATTAGCACCTGATAAATTAGATGTAGTTTTTGAAGACGAAAATATTCTTGTTGTTAATAAACCAGTTGGTCTTGTTGTGCACGATGATGAATCACAAAATGTTGATACTTTAACGAATCGCGTTCAACATTATTTATCCAACAAAGGCGAATGAGATTATCAAAACGAAAATAGTTTTGTTCCATCGCTTGTGCATCGTTTAGATCGTAACACTGGTGGACTAGTGATTACTGCCAAGAATGCGGAGTCGTTAAAAATTTTAAATCAAAAAATCAAAGACCGAGAAATAGACAAGTATTATCTTTGCCAAGTATATGGGATTATTGATCCAAAACAAGGAACATTACATGACTATTTAACTCGCAATACGAAAACTAAAATAGTAACCGTGACTAAAAAGCCCATTAGTGATATTTCTGAGCAGATTATTACCGAATATAAAACCTTGAATCACGTTAATAATATTAGCACATTAGAAATTAAACTTATTACGGGTAAGACACACCAAATTAGAGCGCACATGGCTTTCATCGGTCACCCCCTTGTTGGTGAAAAAAAATATACGACCGCAACATTTTCTAAACTAAATGTTGGACAGTTCCAATCACTTATCGCAAATCGATTAGTATTCAGTTTTAAGTCAGATACTGGGATTCTTAACTATTTAAAGAATAAAAGTTTTAAAATCTAATTATGAATAAAGCGATGTTAATAATTGTTTGTGGTGGAACTGGTAGTGGCAAAACAACTGTTGCTCAGGAAATTCAAAAAATTTTGCCGCCAACAATTTCTACACAAATTATTTCTATGGATGCTTTCTATAAGAAACGTGAATATATGGATGAAGATATTTACTTTAAGCATAACTTTGATCATCCTAACGCTTTCGATTGGCCATTAATGCTAGAATCGTTGCAAAAGATGTTGGAGAAGAAACCAACCGATATTCCGATCTATGATTTTTCTAAATCAGAAAGAACTGATAAAGTGGAAACAATTCCATCAAGAGACGTTATCATCTTTGAGGGCATCTTGTCACTTTATGATGCCAAGATTAATGAATTGGCTGACATCAAGATTTTTGTAGATACTCCAGATGATGAAAGATTCATTCGTCGTTTATTAAGGGACAAGAATGAACGTGGACGAACCGATGAAAATATCATTGGTCAATGACGAAATACGGTGCGTAAAATGCATAGGATGTTCATTTCACCTTTAAAGGCAGAAGCAGACATTGTTGTACCTTGATATAAGATGAACCAAACTGCCATCCACGCTATTAAAGGGGCAATTGAGGCATTAATTAAAAAATAACATATATAATACTTAAGCATTTCAAGAAACACTTCGAGTACCTACGCTTTAGCAATATAGCTCAGGGAAGGGTGGCGCAGAGTCAGGAACCCTTTAAAATGTAATGGTTACATTCTTAACCAATAAAAATGAATGGCGAGTCCATTCATTTTTTTATAAGTTTGTGGAATAACTTTTAATTACTTAACAATTAATGATCAAACACTATATTGTAACCAACCATTTTGAGATATCAATGGCTCTTATCGGTTGTGTCCATTGGTGTACAGATAGTGACACTCGTGTTTTACATTGAGAAGCTTTTTCTTCTAATAAGTGCGATAAACACTTATTAATAATTATTTTTAATAAGCAAAATCTCTTAATTCTTTTCATACTGTTGTGCTTTTTAAACGCACGATAGTACTCCACTTTTTGGGGTAATTTCTATAGTAATATAAAATGTAATACAATATTCCGAAAAAAAGCCTTTTTTTAAGAATTTGGAGTATATAAATAAACAAGACAAAGATGATAAGAGGAAAATATTATGCCAAACCCAAAAATTGATGACATTAGTGAATTTGATGAAGTGAGTGTTGCTCCAATACAAGTTGAACAGACAACAAACAAAATAAAACAAAGGGATACGGTAGAGTTGCAAGATAGACATTCTATTGATGCTACACCAGAGGGATTAGTAGATTTAGAGTCACATATAAAATTGATATCAACTCAAGATGTTGATATGGAAGCTTTGCATATTCGTGAAGATTATGGTGCTGGAATGGATTTTAGTTATAAAACTAAAATCGGTCGTTGGAAAATAGAAACGGATTTATCTAAAGAATTAGCACAAGCTAGGTTATATTTACAATTAGCAAAGTCGGAGCCTGATCGTTTACTTTGGAGTGGTCATGTAAAATTTTGTGAAGAAATATTGGACGCTAGATACGAAAAAATGCACGTCGATCAAGCATTTTTTAAACTTGGAGCTTTAACGAGATCACAATGGGCCAAGGAGGAAAGAGCGAATAAAGCTGAAAAACGTGCTCAGGAAAGAGCGATTAAAGCTGAAAAACGCGCTCAGGAAAGAGTGATTGAAGTTGGAAAACGTGATCAGGAAAGACCGGAAAGAGTGATTGAAGCTGAAAAAAACGTTCACCAAAAAAGCATCAGAACAGCACAACGTAATAAACTGGAGCAACAAGAACTTGCTGCTGCCACGACTGAATATTTTCACACTGATGACACATTTTTAGGCAAAATTGTGAAATTCTTTACCGGGAAAACCGCTGACGAAAGACGCCAAGCAAAAATAGATAAAATTTATGATGAGCGAGTCCAATTAGAAATTGAAAGACTAAATATAAAGGGTGTTGTACCACAGTTTGATTGAACTGAATCAAAAGAAAGTGGGATAAAATCATTGCATTATCAACGTGGACTTACTGTGGATGTGTCAATCGAATTATCCAAAGCATGCGGAAGTTCAACAACAATAGATGGTCTTCGCCAAAAGAGCACAAAGCAAAGTGATGGGAGCGTTTGTAATTTGCCTCCTCTAAGACCACGATTAAAGTAAGGCCGTTTTTATGCCAGGTTGATCAATAAGAGAACAAGAAACACAAACATTTAATCCGAATGTTGATTGAGCAAAAGTTATGCCAGGTTCAATAATTCGAATAGGAACAGCTGTCCACCCGGACACACATTGGTTTATTTTTGATTCTGTTCGTAAGAATCGTGATTATGTCATCATAAAATATCACGAATTGACGCAAAGGTATTCTTCATCGCCAACTGTAGAGCATGTTGGTAGATATTCTCCGAAGCAAAGACTGGACCATAGTCATGCACAAGTGCATGAGGAGTTAGCCGTTGCCCCGATTGGTCATATGGGTGGAGAGGTTGTTAACGATATATCTATCATTTCACCAAAAACACTTAAGTTTGGTAAAGAAATTCTTCACATGGCAAGGCGTTTTGAGAAGTCTGGAGAATATGTTTATTCTTGGCATAATGAACAAGGTAAATTTTTAAAATTTCGTGGCGATCAAAGAAAGTCGCGAAATTGTTGAGGTTTTGTTTATAGTGTTATGCGTTCTACGCTTCAGGAGCATGGACTAGGACTAAATCTACGAAGTACCAACGATTCACAAGAGATGCTTAATATTTTGAATAGTTTAGTCGTAGAATACCCTGAACTATTTGTTAAATTTGATCCTTCTAGACAAGTACCTGGTGATATTAAAAGACGAGCTTTACCATATGAGGATATGCTGGAGACTGCACCACTATCATACCAAAGAATAATGGGCCCTCAAAATTTACGAGAAATTATAAGCTCAAGAGATAACGTATTGAATGAGATAAATAGGTTACAAGGCAACCTTGATAGGTTAGTAGCAGAGAATCCCAACGGTTTTGATGTATCTAAGATAATGCTGGCGCAATTAGCTCTCGTTAGGAGTTGGAATATCAGGTTTCCAAATACAAGAAAAAATAAACCAAAATTTTGCTATGAACAACCAATCGTAAATTTAGTGGATTTTTACAAACATAAATTGACCCCTAAAACGTTTGAAAAATTAAGGAAAATTTGTCCTCAGGATTTGCATTGTTCTTTTATTTCTGAAAAAGGACTCGACGATGGTTTTACTTACGAGAATAAACATCATCAAAAAATTGAAATAAAATTTTTGCCAGAAGGAGGATATTCTAAAGCATATATTGGTTCGTTTTTAGAAGATAATGTGAGAAATGAGCCGATGTTAGATGAGCATAATCTAAGAATTCCTTCTGTAACCCCAATTATTTATTATAAAAAGGACGGATCTATTGACAGAATCAACACGACACCAGAAATGTTGAAAATAGTAGACACAAGACGTGACATTGCACACTTGCAACGTCAAATCGGATGCACGATTGATATCGCCAACAACTCATGGTTTGGATGAAGACGTAATAATGCTTTGATGCAGCTTCAAGTTGACATATTATCCAAAGCAACAAAACAACAACAACTTCATAAACTAAAGCAAGCAAGAAGACAATAAATTTACACTAATCGTTATTTAAAGATGCTTCGACACCTTATTTTTTTTGTTAGGAATGCTACTAATAGAAAATATGTTACTTCATAAGTTATTCAAAATAGATTGAATAAATTGTTCATTATTTTCCAATTTAAAATATTCTCAATTGTGTTTTGCGTTGATAAATCTTAAAAATACGACATTAAAATTACTACGATCGTTAAAATTTATAACATTGTTTTTAGCATCCAATAGTAAATCATGCATCGGATCAACAAAAAAAGTTATAGGATTATTTGTTTCATCTTCGATTGTTATAGTGACTGGGGAAAGTACAGATATGCAATAATCAAACTTTGCATTCACAACACAATGATTACTTGATTGTTCAGGAATATCGTATAACTTCAACAATTGTTTATGCTTATCATTTATATTGTTTTTATTTTTCGCCATTTGTAGAGTCTCCCACACTTAAATAGTTCTAAATAAAAATCTTGCTTTCTCGGATAATACAAATTTGCTAAAAGATAAGTTCTTATCAAATGTTATTTTATCTCACAAATTGTTAGATACAAATCTAATTTGTGATAAATGATAAAATTTATCGGTATTTGCTTCAAACCCAAGAAGATTATCCCGATAAACGAGCGTTGCTCCTCCGTCAACAAAAAAAGTAAGATAATCGTTATTATGAGAGCAAGTGAAAGCTGCAGAATGAAGAAGGTAGACCTTCTGATTTTTTAAAAGTTTTTTATGTATTAATTTATCCATATTACTTATTATAATACATACATGAGTGATTTCATAATTGATGTTAAAAAAGAAAAAATAAATAAAAAAAAGTTATTAAGCGACATGCTTGCTAATGACAAAGTATCAAGCGACAAAATAGTTAGTTTTAGAATTGATACAAAACTCATAGAAAAAGTAAAAGATTTTGCATCACGAAATAATACAACAATCTCTAAAGTTATAGTTACTATTATTGATTATTTTTTTTCTAAGGAATAATTTGAATACCTCACAATTTTTTAATGTATTAATTGTGACATAATCTCATAAGGAACACTAAGAAAATTATTTTTCACGATGACGATATTAAAAAAAATAAAGTTAAATAGAGAGTTTTTAAAGCTTAAACAATATTTAAAAAATACTGGTAGTACTTTCACCACTAACGGTCCATGCGTTCTAGTTAGCTTGGCGTTGTATGAGCATAAGCCTATTTACGAAATCGAAGATAAATTATGAAGAACAGGTTTGAATATGGAATTATTTAACCAATTAAATAATGTTTTAATATATTTACAGCAAAATGATGCAATTGAATGAGCGAAAAATGATTCACAAATAGTTAAAAATGATTTAATCTGTAAGGATAATCTAAAAGATGAATGATTTTACGATGAGGGAAGAATGAGTTTTGGCAATATTAGTAAATATTTTAAAAAAGGCAAATATTTACTAATAAGCAAAAACCATATGGCATACATGCGTTACCAACATATTTACGATATTTATTATGAAGGAATATCTCGAGCACGTATAATTGTCAAGCTCAAATAAATGTATTTAGTTGTCGAGTTTTGATAGTAAATGTATATAGTGATTAGTTAAAATTATCTCTGCTTGCTTATTAGATTCAAAATTAATTTACAACATTGTATTTTTATAATCTATATTGCTCTTGATAAAAAAATGCCATAAAAAACCTTAACTTATATACTAAGTAGGTTTATTAAAAAGGAAGATTTTACAACATAATGCAATCTAAAATCGATAAACTTGTGGAATGAGTTAATAATCTTTTTAGATCGATCCTAGGATTCTATTCAGCTAATGAGATTTATAATCAATACACTCAAACTAGGCAAGACATTTAGGCTACACTTGGCACTTACTCATGCCGATATGTTGTTTTCCAAAGGAAATGGGCCAAACATTGTTGCGTCATGCATAAGTCGTCTCAAATCATCAATATGAACGATTCTAGCCATAGCGTTTTGGTAGCGCATGATGTGATCGTTTTAGTCGTATTGGATTTTAGGCATGCCTTCAAAGTTTTCTATAATATAAAATGGTTCGTTGGGCAACTCAATGACATATATTTTTCTCTTTGTGATGTGTTAAATTGATTTTCTAAAAAAGAGACGATTTTGTAATACGATTTGTATACAAATACTAATTGTTTTATAAAAATAACACGATAATTAAAGTGATAATAGAATTAATTAATAGAGTTTAATTAAAAATGCCATACAAACTTAGAAAACCAATAGTTACTCAAAGAGAAGGACGACTTTCCAATCCGGCGGAAACTTTTAGATATAGACAATGTTCTTTAGCAGACTGAGCGGAAATGACACATGCCCAAAAAGTTGCTACAATAACAATTACGCACCACTCTCAGTTTTTTTTAAGAAAATTTTCAGATGATCCTAGATATTTTGAAAGCACCACAGCACTATCACCTAGACAAATGTCTCTGATGATTTCTTACTATGATGATTTATCTAGTAAAGCTATACACGACCGTCATATTGCCGTTTACAATGGTGTTGGCAAAGCTGGAGGAGTTGAGGGGACCGGATTATCTGGGATCTCACCTGGGGTCACGCGTGATGGCATATATTCAGGTTCTTTAATTAGAGAAAGAGTCGTAACCACGCGAGGTATTGGAATAAGCAGAATGGATGGAAAAGTTCACACGCAAGGTCACCAACATAAGCAGCTCGTTGAAGCGGCGTTGAGACCCAATCAATACACTTCAATATTTTCCTCATATGCTGCGAACTTTGCTGCGGAAGATAGACCAAGAGAATTTTGAGTGGAGCCTGATCATGTAATGATTGCCCGAATTAAACCAGATCGACAGGATCATCTCACGAGTGAAGCCCAAAGCGTTGAGTTGATTTATGATGGTTATGATGTTGATACCGATGGAACTGGCATTAAACCACCCGTGGATAAGAGAACAAGCGACGATATTCAATCTCATAAAACTCCTGTTCATAGACGATTGAATGCTACTGATATAGAAGCACAATCTAGGGAATTACAATCGTTTTTTGGTTCTGATGAAGAGAGAAAGGCTAAGGCTACATCAATTGCTGGTTCGTCGCAAGAAGCCGTGCATCTTTGTAATCAAATTTTAGAAGATATTCAAAAAATTCATGAGCAAATAGCTGATCCTCAAATGCGAGAAGCGTTAATTGCGATGTGCCTTCAAGAATCTTTGGGTTGAGGACAATATGGTGCGGCAAAAGCTCATGATTGCTTGTCACACGGCGAAAGCGATGTATCTGCTAGAACTTTAATGGACTGTCGAAGAATAAAACCAACACAGGAAATCATTGATACAGTAAATAAAAGATTATCATCATATGAAATGCATCGTCAAGCTGTGGATAGAACGGTTGAAGAAGAAATTGCTTTTAGATATATTCAACCGTGAGATATGACGCAAGACATAGAAGATCATTTGGCTTATAAAACTGCAAATGGTTCAAATATACATCGCGACTATAACAATGATAGTTCATCAAAAACTGAATTAGCAAAAGCAAGCATTTTGCCACAAAAAAACATGACTTCTACAGACGGTTGAGACCGCAGCTCTATAAAAAGAACGATTAAAAAAGCAGAAATGTCCGATACATTACAAATTGATCAAGCACGTTTATTGAAATATATGCTTAAAAAAGAACACACTAAATATGCATTTATCCAAGACAATTGAAAAAGAGATCGTTATCAAAGGAAAGAAATGGCTTTGCGTGCAGTTATGCAACTTAAATTATCTCAAGGCCGTTACGGGACAAATGCACAGTTGGGTAGAGTTGTTGACATTTTTAATACGGGAGACTTATTGCTATCATTACGCCAACAAATATCTTCTCGAACGAATATTGATGCAATTTTAGGACAACATAAGTTAGATGAACCAAAGCCTCTTCAAAAACAAATAGCACGACAAATTAGATCTATTAAAATTAAGGCTTAGTATATTGAAACTCTACAACACTTTTAAAGCTACGTGATAAAAGTGTTATTTTTAAGTTGTAGGAATATTTGTTAAAGTTAAATTTCTTTAGAATCGCGCTAAAACAACTTCCCCATACGCATGATTTTTATAGTTAAAACATGTGTGTGGGTCTTCATATTTCATTGCACACATAATTTATTATGTCATTCATTCGTAAAATTAATTAAAACTTCCGCTAGTGCTAGAGGGTTTACTCTTGAAAAAATCAATTAATTTATCTCAAAATGACGTTTTCTGAGTAGAATTTGAAAATTTGGCAGTGTTTATTCTAGTTCGAACATCATATTTTTTCTTTTTAGATTCATCAATTGTAACATACCTCGAGTCATTTTTATTTCTTCTATGGCGAGCAAATAACTTAACAACAATAAAGCCAAATTGGATAAAAAATAAAATAGACAAAACAATCATAGATCAATTTGGTAGGGGGAAAAAAACAATTTTTTTTTGGACATAATACATTAAGTCATTTCAATAAATTCCTAGAATCGTACCGTAATAAATTAGTCAGATCAATAAAGATAAAATTATGCCTCAGTTACAAACTAGCTCAACATAAGAATACACATTGGTTGATCTAAATCATGACAATCTAACTTTATTTTTACGATTAAACATTTAATGTGCCTTTTTTTCACCACTAGTTTTATGCGAAATATCTTGAACGGAAGCTGTGGAATATCTCACTGGTGGTGTGCCTCAAAGTTGCGCAAATTCAGTAATTTTATCAACAGATGTATTAAAATCTTCACGCTTTATATTTTTTCCGCTATCTATCTGACCTTGAACGCGGCCAAACATAGATATTGATAATATGAATTTGCCAGCATTATTTTCATTATCGAAATGCGATAAAAAATTTATTTCAGATTGTGATAATTTATTTTCAGATGTAAACATTTTTGCATTTACTTGTTGTAATTCGTCATCGCTCATGCTAAGAAAAAATTTGAATACTGAATTATCTAAAATGTTTTGTAGTCCCTTTACAATGGCTTGATTTTGGGCATGAACGAACGTTGAAAGTGAAGGTGTAGCTACACACATATTGCAATAAAATTTACGAACAGTTTGATATTTAGAAGCAAAGCTTATCAAAGCATTTGGATCATTTTCATCAACAATTAAATGAAATTCATCAACAATAAAATTTTTATATGTGGCATTTGGATCATTTTCTCTTGGATAATTTCTTCGATGGTCGTACATTGTTCCATCAAAATATTTCAAAACCGCAAGAGTCATTACTTTTTGAATATTTCCCAGCCCACCTTCAGTTTTTAAACCAAACATATTAAAAATAATGAGCTTATATTTGTCATCTAACAAAATATTTGTGTGTTTGTTAAAAATACCATCATATGCTCCATCTTCACATCAAGTGCTCAAAGCATCGATAAAAAATTTATAAATATCTCTATTAAAATCATTTAATTCTTGTTTTTTTCCTTTAAAATTATTTTTATAAGATTTCATTAATTTAAGTCGTAGATCATCAATCGTTGGCCATTTTTCATTAGAAAGAGCATCAAAATCGTTATTTGATTTTATGCCAAAATCTTGATACAACTTATGAATTTCGTCAGTTAAAATGGTAAATTGACGAGTAGAAATACTTTCGGATTCTTGTAGTAATAATGACGAAAGTGCACCAATCAAATATTGAATATGCTCTTGGTAACGCTCCTTGTTAGAAAGGTTAATTTCTGAAATTGTAGCGTCAATTTGATGAGATTTATACATTTTAGGTATTTGAAATAAGTTGATGTGGGGAGATGAATCACTTGCTGATTTTGTAAAATTTAATACTAATTGGTCAAAATTATGAGCCAATTGTGTATATTCGTTTTGTCAATCTAAGACTAGCGTTTGCTTTACATTTTTTTGGTAAAAAAAGCCAAGAATTAGCATTTTAATTAAAGTAGACTTTCGGCTTCCTGTTGTGCCTAAAATGACAGTGTTACCAGAGGCTCTTTTTTGTCTATTGCAAATATCCAAAATCAAAGGGGAACCGTTATAATTTAAACCGATGTATGAGCCATCAATATCCATGTAATATGTTTGAGTAAAAGGATATGACAAACCAATTGCATCAGTTGTCAATACTATCTCTATGTCTTTGTCAATTTCTTTAGACAACTCAAATGGTTGTATGTTTAAGAAAGCTTCTTGCTGTCTAAAATTTATATTTGTGAAGCTAAAACCCAATCTATTTAGTATATTCTTGATATCCGTGTGTTTTTTACGCAACTCAAGCTTATTATTTGCGGATAAATAAATTAATAGCTTAGATAATTTTATATCTTGCGATTGCTTAGAAAGGTCATTAATTATGGTGTTTGTAATATTTCTATTATTTTCAACTTCTAAATTTTTAACTCTAGATTTATATTGTCGAACATTCACAAAATCTGCACTTAAACCTTCAATAAATGAATTTCTTTCTTTTTCATTTAAAGAGTCAAATTCAATTGACGTAATTCAATCCCCCGAATTAAATAAAGCATCAAGCCAAAAAGGAGGTAGAGGAGATTTAGAAACTTGAGAAACATTTAAAATTTTACACAATTTTTTTTCTAATAATTTGCCGTTAGCATCTTTACGATTGATTTGAAAACCCAGTTTTTTAAAACCAATTTCCAAATTTTTGATGTTAAAAGTTGCGTTATCTTCACCCAAATGAAATAACTTATTAAAAATAAGAAAAATATCATTACGATCCGCTGGGATAATGTGCATTCCTGCTTCCAACAAGCTCGGTTCAATTTTTCTTATCATTTGATATATTGTTTTCTTTGATTGCCCATGAAAATACATAACATATTTGCGCTTTTTTAGAGAACTAAATTCTGATATTTCTTTAAATTTTTTTGCGTATAATTCAGTTAATTTATTCATATAAACATTATTGTTTTTTTGTTCGGTAAAAAATTTTATTTTATCATCGAATTCAAAATGCGTGCTAAAAGAAAAAAAACCCACAATAAGTTCATTCGAATTGAACGCCATAATTAATGAGGCTAGTCCATTCATTTTAATAAGGATATCGCTATCAGAATCTGAAGAAAGTTCAGACGGGTTAATGACATAAAAACTCGTAAAAGTTCCATTTGTACATTCTACAAAATTATTATCTATTTTCTTTCAAGGGTTTAGGTCATTGTTTAGTGTTGGTTTTAAGTAAGGTGGCATAGTGTTCTCTTTATCTTTTTCATTCGTGTTTTAAAAATGGCATATGGTATTATGATTTTTCACATTGATAGAATTGATTTTTAATTTTAAATTTAATTGCTCTACCAATATAGATATAAAGTTTATCTTTGCCAAACATTGATAACGGTCAAACTAAAAAAGTACCTAAACCAATAAATCCAACAAATGTTAATAAATTAACCCATCACATTTGTTGGAATATATTTGAAAGCAACAATGCTATTCAAATGATTACAAATGGTAAAAAAACAAAAATATCAATAATTGACAATCTGCCCTTAATAATTAGCCTATTTTTTCTAGGCATTGGTATGGATGGAACTAATACTTTGGAATTTTCTGTTAACATAAATTATGCAGCTCCAACGCCAGGGGCAGGACCGGCTCCTTGATTTCCACCACCAATTCGACCTTGCAAACGGATTTGATGAATATCTCCCATTAATTGTTTGCCAACGCCATGCGATTCATTCGTTGTGCCTTTCGTGTCCCCACTAACCGTTTGTCCTGTATTTTTTATTGATCCCATTTGATCGGCAATCCCTCTCATAGTTCCTGGCTCACCAAGTATTATACCTGTTATCATATCACCGGTGTAATATGATGCGCCATACATTGTTGCTAAAGATATAGTTAATGCTCCTTGCAATCAAATATTTTCATTACTAGTGTTAGAATTGAATGATGTTTGCAACATTCCTCCGATGAAATTAGTGTCAACAATTATATTCATTGCTTGAAACACTATTTGCACTACAATTATCGCAAAAATTTTAAAGAAAATTAGTTTAATAATTTTTTTAAATATTGCACCATCCTGTTGGTCGGTAAAAGCGATGTAAATTGAAAAAGGCCACAAAATTATTAAATCAAAAATACGCTTTAATACAAATCATGCAAATAAACCCATAGCGCCTGACACTATGTATGTAGCGATTGCACCAATCATCATCTGTGGTATTCGTCAAAATTCAAATGAAGTAAGAAAAATCATCGATGGATCACGGTAATTTCCTCCATTCAAACCTGTAACATATTTGAAAATATCGCTTAGGAAGACAAATTCGTATGAAGGGTTCAATTCATTATATAGTCTAGTAAAACTATATAATCCGCGATCATCGCCACCTCCAAAACCATTTTGCATAAAAATTAAAATGAGTGGAGTATCAGTTCTGCCATTTCATGATAAAAAATCGCTAGCAATAGCGCTATGGTTTTCGCCATAATTGAATAACGTAATTCACTTATCAACGAATTTTCACGCGTCCGATCCAGATGCCCCAGGATAATAGGTTGTGTACAAACTTAAAATATTGTTATATGCAGAATTAAATGCGGCAGATGCGTATACCAAACTATTATATGCGGTTTGAAATTTTTCAAAATCATCATAAGACATTCTTTGTCCAATGGTTACATTAGACAAAATTTGATCTATAGAATTTTCTAAGGAATTTCACCAATTCGGATCAGCATATATTTTTAAGGAACTCACAGATGATATGGCTTGTTCAATAAGTGTATATTGCGCTGTGTCCCCTGCAGATGAGGCGCTAGCGGCTAAAGTATTTAAATTAGTTAATAATTCATCTAATGAACCGCTTAAACCATTTCATTCATATTGAATACCAAAAGCGGTTAAATCATTTTTAATATTTACAATAAAAGTATCGTTAAAATATTGCTTGATTTCAGCTAATTCTCCATTGCCAACGAACGGAATGTTGCCACTAGGACTCAAAATCCTAAAAATAAGAGCCGAAATTGTGGTTAATGCAACAAAAACTGTCGGCACTAAAATAATTCCGGCACAGCCGTATCCAACCCTAAATAAACCAATTGTATGCTTTTTTCCAAAATCAGAAAAAGCTGTTATAGCTCGTACTCCTGCAAAAACAGCGAACATAAGAATACCCGCTGCTAACGCTACAAATAAAAGAATAAAAATTGGATTAGTTCAATCCCAAGTAAAACCGTTTTTTGTATTAAATAATTGTTCTGCAAAGCTAGCCCCACCAATCGCTTTAAAAATTGTATAAAAACTGTCGGCTAAAATCATAGGCATATATACACCGAACGCATACATAATCGGTAGCATTAATATAGAAAAAAGTAACATCGCTATTTCCACAATTATTTTCCTCCTATTCCTTTTCTATACATATAACTATTTTTAGTGTCCTATTATATAATAATTATATGTTATGCAACGAAATTAATACATTGCCAAGCGAGAATACAAAGAAAGCACAAAATAAAAAGAAACATATTATTTTGTGGAGTTTACTAGGCACTCTATCTGCTGGTTGCATTGTAGTTGGTTTAGGGGTAGGTCTTAGTCAGCGCATTCCTTCATCAACTAACATTAACACGATGATTACTATAATTGATTTGGGCTACATAGTGAATGATGATGATGATACATTAATCAATACAATAAATTTAAAAAACGGTACAACATTTACCACGGATGATTTAATTTTTACATATAAATCGCCAACATCAGCGACAGTAGCTGGTCAAAATCAATACAAAGGTAACGTAAACATTACGTTTGCAGTTTCTACTGACATCAACACATTAATTACAATAACTAATCTTGGCTGCATATCAAACGATGACGATAGTTCACTAACCAATGTTATAAATATAGACAACGGTACAACATTTGTCACAAATGATTTAGACTTCACAAGCCATACAGATACAATGGCAACGGTAACTGGTCAAGGCAAATACCAAGGCAGTATAGATATATCGTTTGAAACAACTAACGACATTGACAAATTAATTGCAGTAAAGGATCTCGGTTATTTAATGAACAATAATGATAGTACATTGGTTGCAACCATTAACATCAATAACCGTAGAAATGGTACAACATTTACCATAGATGATTTAATCTTCACGGAGGTAAACACCACATCAGCGACAGTAACTGGACGAAATCAATATCGTGGTACTTTGAATCTAACATTTGAAATCTCTGTAGATATCAATACGCTGATTACTACAACCAACATTGACTATATAGCAAACGATGAAGATAGCACATTAATTAGTTCTATAAATGTAAAAAATGGCACAACATTTGTTGCGGGTGATCTAACTTTTACAAATAAAACTACCACATCAGTAACGATAACCGGGCAAGATAAATATCAAGGTAGCGTAGTCATTAACTTTGCAATTTCTAATGATATCAATTTAATCATTGCTAATAAGAATATTGGAGTTGTGACCGATGATGGTGATGATACATTAATTGCAGATATCAACAATAAAAATGGCACAACGTTTACTACAGCTGATTTAAACTTCACAAATAAAAACACCGGATCAGTAATGGCAACTGGTCAAGGTCAATATCAAGGAAGTGCCCAAATAAATTTTGGAACTATTAGCGGCATTAATTGGGACGGTCAGCAACCATCTAATTTAGAAGGTTTGTCAGGGAGCGCAACATATATCGCGGAAGTTTATGGACAAGGGACGCTTGATTCAAGTGCATGTGACGTTGATTGGAATTGGGAAACACTCAATGGAGATCAAACATTGCCATCTGGTCTAACAATTACTGCAACCAACTCTGGGACAAACAATGATGAATATGATCTTGCATGAGATTACACAGGTTCGGTAGATTGTTCGGTTCAGCTAAAAATCATTGCGACATCGCATGCCGACGATAGGTACACCATTAATACATCTACTCTTTTAACGGCTCAAAAAACATCTACAGCTGCCATTCATGGTTCTTCTACTGTGACAGCTGACTACGATAGAGATGGTACAGCGAACTTTACGGTCACTTATGCAGGGGTCGACCCATCAACTGGTACGGATTGAACCGTAGATAGCGTGACTCCAGTCGCCCAAGATGCTTTTTCTTTCACAAGTGCATCTCAGAATTTAACGGGAACATTACAGTGAGACCATACGAAGATTGAATGTCTAGATTATACTGTTACTATTAAAGCCACTTCTAAAGCAAACTCAAGCACTTATGCCACGAAGAATGTTGTAATTCACAATCGTGGTGCTGTAGAGTCGATTGTAATTTCTGGTGGTTGAACCACTGGTGGTATATCGGCCCAGGTAGTTGGTGTAAATGTTGATCAAGGTGTAACGTGGTCATTGAACAATGTCGCTTACTCCAATGCTCAGGATTGTTCAACACGTGTTTGGATAGACAATGCTAATTTAAACTCAACGGAAATCAAATCAGAGTATAACGGATTAGGGTGAGGGAGAGCAGAGTGGGACCTCATAGCTGTTTCATCACAAGATGCTAGAGTGAGCAATACTGTTCCTGGCTCGTGAAATTGAAACAATGATGAGCCATAAATTTTGGCACTCTCTCAAATTTAAGTCCAAATCGGGCAAAATAACAAGGACCATGTCCACCCAATCCGTCATACTAATGCGATTAATTTAATATGTGTTTGCCGCCATTGACGCATTTTATGTTTGTGGTTATTTCTAAAGAGCAACGTATATGTTGTAGGTTTGCGATGGTAGTGTTCAACATTCGGCTGAAAGCGAAAACCTAATTGCTATACTAAAACGAATCAAACTATATTGACTAGTGTTGTGTGAATGAAAATCAGCAAGAAATTGCTAAATTTTTCCATTCGATTTGAGAGAACACCATAAATAGATATGTTGAAATTAAATGATAGGGTGAATAGTTACTGATTATTATCGTCTATCGATTAGTTTCTCACGCTAAATAGTGAAAGAATTGTACAACCAAATCTATGACCAAATCGCTTTTACTACATTCCTGCTCATTGTCATAACAACGGCAGTACAATGTTTCAAAATATTTGGATGCCACCCAATAAAATTACTCAATAACCTAACATGTGAAGTGGTCGATGAGTTGCTTGTTTTATTTTTTTCTTATCTTCTTCATTGTTAGCAAAATATATTTTTATAGCTAATGCACCAAAATAACAAGATGCAACTAATATTGATGCAATTATTAAACCAATTTGAATATATTGAAAATAACTATAAATCATATTCATTGTGGATTGATCTAACCCCAATTTATCTACTAATTCTTGTCAAAAACTTGGCATGCTCATAATTTATATTTATACCTAATCCCTTATATTGTTTTGTTTTGAGTTTGAATATTGCTCAATATTTTTTCTAATATTTTTTCATCTAGCTCAGCAAAAAAATGCACATAGTACTAGCAATACAAACAAGACAAGACAAATAATTCCGGGAATTAAATATGAACGCATATCATCGCGTACACTTAAATAAATCATTGCCAAGCCAATAAGCAAACAAAAAAGTGAACCAATAGTTGTTGTCCAAGCAAAAATATTTAATCAATATTTTTGCTTTAAATACTTGGTTTTACCTAAATCGTCTGTAATAGGGGCAACTTTTATAATGTTCATTTTATTCCTCTCAATCATCATCCTTTGATCCTGTGATTTTAGATTTGTTTTTCATTATACTACTTTTACGATGTTTTTTAACCCAAAAAAACAAAAAGACGCCAATTCCCGTTGCCGCAACTGAACCCAACGCAATCCCAGCAATCGCCCCACTTGATAAAGGAGAACCGCCACCGCCACCAGCATTGCTTGTCACACGAAGAATGTAATCAATAGAATCTTGAACGGTAGGGGTATTATTAGAAATAGCTACAATTTCAAATTTGTAATCATCTACATACACACTGCCATCTTTATTTGTGGGTTTTGGTAAATTATTTCATGAAAAATTAAATGCAGCAACATCGCTTAATGTTCTTGAAGTATTGGCAAAA
>JAITNN010000002.1 GCA_031290395.1 Mycoplasmataceae bacterium | reverse complement strand
AGAAAATGATAAAGATTGAACAATACGAACAGGACCCAAATAGGGAAGGACATGAAATAAAAGTTTCTGTTCTGACTAAAAAAGGTCCAAAGCCACTAGTTCCACCAAAGCCAAAACCTCCAAAATCAAAAACGACAAAAGAATTGCTTTTAGAGTTTATGTCTAAACAAGATGCATTCAATAAAGTTGTTACTTCTCGTTTTGACACTATCGATACTCGACTTATCAGTTTGGAAAATAGAATGACAAAGGTTGAGGATCGTCTTGGCATAGTGGAAACTACTCTAAAGGATCAAAAAAAATTCAATCAAGTGGTTAGCGATTACATGATTTCACATCCGTAATTTAAACTTTACAATTAATTTAACCTATGTTAGAAATTTTAAAAACATCTAAATGTTTTATCACTAATCAATAAAAAAATCCACGATGTGGATTTTATTTTGTTTCAATGATTTCTACTTTTGTTTTACTATCACCAAAACGCAAGTATTTGACATTACCAGCTTTTTTAGCAAACAATGTATGATCTTTACCCTGACCAACGTTTTTCCCTGGATAAATCTTGTTGCCTCTTTGACGGTAAATAATCATACCGGCTTTTGCAAGCTGACCATCCCCTAGTTTTGCACCAAGGTATTTGGGATTAGAATCACGACCGTTCTTAGTAGAACCAACGCCTTTTTTAGATGCCATATTATTTCTTAATCTCCTTGACTATTAATTTTGTGTAAGGCTGACGATGACCTTGTCTTTTTGTGTGGTGTTTTTGACTAATATGTTTAATGATCAAAAGTTTTTCTTGTTTACCTTGTTTTTGAATCTCACAAATTACTTTTGCATTAGCAATGTAAGGCGCACCAATGGTTTTATCAATCATTAACACTTTGTCAAATTCCACTTTGTCGTTAATCTTGCCTTCAATTTTTTCAGCATAGATGATATCATTAACTGACACTTTATATTGTTTACTACCAGTTTCGAATATTGCGAACATGTATGTTCCTCCTACAATCTTAGACTCGTCTTGATGGTATACATTTAAGTAATTTATGACCAATTTGCGAACGGTTGAAGCTGCACGATTGTGATACAGCGGACTAATATATTAACATAATATTATTAAAAAATACGATAAAAAAAGATGCTTGCGCACCTTTTTTATCGTTTAGTAGATCTTATCGTCTAAACTTGTTACCTCTCTCAAGGAACTTGATTAGTTGATCTTTAGACCCCATAAATCAGTCCGCAGGTGTGTCACTAGCAAATTGTTCACGTTTCTTTGTTCAAGAAGCTTGACGATAATTTTGAAATTCTTCATCTGTTCAGGATTGTACTTGTTCAGCTGTTAATCTTGGCTTGTTATTGTATTCCATATATACCTCCTTTCTATTGCATTCCCATCATGCGTTTTTGTTCTTGTTCAGTTAATACTCTAAAAGGAGCGTCTAATTTTCTTTGTTGGTTCACAGTTCGTGTTCTAATTTTACGACCATAATATCATTTATACCAACAAAAGAAAAAAATCACAATACCAAATGTGGTCACAAACTCAATTCCGGCGCCAGTAATATCTTTGGTCATAGCTTGTACATTTACGACAATAGCGGTCAAATCAATAACGACTTTATCTATTAATAGATAATAGTGGTAAACAAAGATTATGGCTAATACCACAAAGGTTATAGAATAAGCAATTAATTCCAATGGATTCGCTGTGATTTGTTTTTCGCGAGTTAATTTTAAAGTAGCTAACAAAACCATCATATAGATAAAAATTGCAATCAACGAAGCAAATGAACTAAAAGATGCCATATTGAAGAAAACACCAAATTTCGAATAATCGCTATTGGATACATGCATACCATATTTATAACAAAGCATTGACCCTTTGATAATATCGGGAACAATTAATCATATAAAAGCCACACAACCAATAATGTAAAGGTTAAGTTTGGAAGCGGCAAGCGGTAATTTTTCTTTGTTAAGTACGGCAAATTTATCTGGAAAGAATCCTTCATATGCTAGTGGTTGAAGCGTAGTACCACCAAATAAAGATTTCTGCATATAGGAATATGTTCGCATGCCTAAGATACTAATTACTGTAATAATGACACCAGTCAAACCAATCCATGATGATGATTTTAATCAAGGCACCGTATCATCACTTCAAATATACACATTAAAGTTTTCTCACAACGTCTGTGTAGTGCAAAAGAACAAAAATGAAAATGCTGCATAGAATAATGTGGCCACTATCATAATAATAACGATACCTTTACCAACCGTTTTTTGAGGGTTTTGAATATTTTTCCCCGCCGTGGCAAATAATTCAAACCCAACAAATGCAAAAAAACAAGCATTAAATGTTTTTACAAAACCATCAAATGATAATTTGGAATGGTTGGCTCAATAATTGATGTTGTCAGCACCCATAGTAGAATTATTAGATGATGGTGTGGCCGCAATAGCGACTGATAATCCAATCATTAAAACAAAGGCAACTCACTTAATCATCGCTGTTGCATTGGATAATTTTTTAAACCAACGAAGCCCTAACATTACAACGAGTGCGCACCCAAAGAAAACTGCAATTGAAATTAAATCCATTCACAGATCTTGGAAAACACCTCAATTTTGTAATATCGGCGATGTTCCGCCGATAAAATCAATAGAGAAATTACCACGAATAAACACCATAATTTGATAGGACAAGGAAAAAGGAATATATACATATTGTAAAAACCCTACAAACAATCCAGTAACCTTGCCAAAAGCACTACGTGAATAAACATATGATGCTCCATTTTGACTTGCATCATGATATTTGGACATTTTGGCAAATGATAGAGCACAAATCCCAGCGAATATTCCCTCTAGTATTCAAACGAGAAGTACCCAAAATCCCATTCCAGTTGTTTCGACACCCTGTGTATTAGTTGTAGTATTGGCAACGATAGCAAATGAACTAACAAAGGTTGTGCCAACAACAAAATTAAAACCAAATCAGATAAATTCTTTTAGTGAGAGCTTGGTTTGTTTCAATTGTTTTTTCATGAAAATTATTAAGATTTATCTATGTATATTGTAGTGTTTTTGTTCGCTAATTTAAAATTTTCTTTGAACCCATGATGTTGTCCATTCAAATTTTAAATTCTACATCTGGTTTATACTTATTATCAAAGTACGCTTTTACATACCTGGTTAGTTTGTCCGCTAAAACAACTGATTCAAAATATGGTTGTGTTCCAAAGTAATATTCGTAAATGATTAGCAGCAACTCGTGTGCCAATGTTGCTAATGACGGATCTTTAATTAAAATATCCTCTATTAACTTTTGGGTTTGTACAAAATATGAATGTTTATGAAATTCAAAATCGCTATTCGTATTAATAGTAAATATTTTATTAATAAAGCCATTGTTGTAATCAAAGATATAATGAATTTCAGTGATCTTAATTTGTTCTAAAGCAAATATTTTTTCAGTATTCGTAATGGTCTTATCCATAAATATTTTATTTAAATATTGCAAATCCATAGGTTCAATTTGTTTATGGAACTTGCCCAAAAAGAAACTTAACAAATTTAAATCTACTTTTTTGCCATCATATATTTTGCCAAGCATCTCCATTTTGGACATATTGTTGTATTTATGTTTGATTTGATTAACCATCACAATCTTATTAATTTCCACATATAGTTGTTCAAATCGCTCCACATATTCCATTGGAATATAAGGTGACGCAATTTCTTGACTCACTAATTCAAAGGCTTCATCATAATTCTTTTCAGCAATAAATTTATCAACCTTACGCAATATTTCTTCGTAATATTTATTTAGTTTTGTCATCTTTATTTTTATTTCCTTTAAGATTGTCATAATAATAAATTAATTCGTAATCAAGATAATGTTTAAACTCGTGACGATTAAATTTATTTAAAATATCGCTTTGCACTTGTTTAATTTTATTAATCAATTTCTCGGGATATTGATATTTCACACTATGCTCATGAAATTCGTTTAAATCTAACAAATTAATTGCGCCGGCTTTGGCATCTGGCACACGGTAGTCTAAATCAAAATCAATATATTTAATTACATCTTCTTCAATAATGAATGGACTAGCAAGATTGATATAGTAATAAAACTTATTACCTTTTTTAGAAACAATCATGTTGTATCATTCATTTTTGAAGAAATATCAGATTGTTGGTCGCACTAATTTACTATGAAAAAATCTCTCATCTGTATTGCTGGCTGTAATGACATGGGTCCCTTGAATGGTCACACAAATGTATTCATCAGTTTCCTTGATTACGATAGGAAACTCTCAAGTTCGATATAACTGTCCGTCGAACTTATATGCATGAATAATAACTTTTTTGCCGTTTTCCATAAAATGCCTATCACTCGTTAGACCCTTTATAGATAATTAATAATTAGGAAGTAAAAAGTGATTTTACTAAACTCATTATAAACAAAATTACAAAGCAAAATTATTAATTAATTTTAAACCCATTTTAACCCAGTACATCGTGGAAAGGTGAAACGAATGGTAGGAGATTACAAATCGAAGAATTTGATAACTATGTAGTAGGAATTTGTCCAATAATAGACATCAACCATGGTTTTGCAGTTGCTGGACAATCGACACTTGTAGCATAAACAGATAAAGCATTTTTATAAGTGGTATTGAAAGTGGCTTTACTACCATCAACCCCCGCTGTATTGATTGCTTTAATGGTGAAGTTCGGATTGGGCAATTGATCAGAAACGCTAACAAGTGCGAGAGTTTCATCAGCAGAACTACTATGGCTATCGGATGTCATTTCTGCTCCATTCCACTTGTAATTATGATCTGCATCATCAGAAGGATATATGGTAAATATATTTCCTGAATCCACTTGATTGCTAAAAAATTGAGAACCGACCATGGTTAAAGTGCAGGAGGCGGTGGTGCGAAAGAAGACGCCGTAGGCGGTGGAGGAAGCGGAAGAGATGGCGAAGGTGCCGGAGATGGTGGTGTTCCCATTGATGCTAGCGCCTTCGTAGCCGTAGAAGTAGACACCGCTGCAGGAGGAAGTGGAAGAGATGGTGAAGGTACCGGAGATGGTGATGTTACCAGAGATGGCCGCGGAGAGGTAGACGCCGATGGCGGTGGAGGAAGCGGAAGAGATGGTGAAGGTGCCGGAGATGGTTTGGGTCGAACCGGCGGCGGTGATGGAGAAGACGACGCCGTAGGCGGTGGAGGAAGCGGAAGAGATGGCGAAGGTGCCGGAGATGGTTTGGTTCGAACCGGCGGAGGTGATGTAG
>JAITNN010000017.1 GCA_031290395.1 Mycoplasmataceae bacterium | reverse complement strand
TGGACATTATGGTCACGATACCACAACCGTTCAAAACCTAGTAGTTTTAGATGCCATTGTGAAACGTGATTTAATCCTAATTTTGGGTGCTGTTCCTGGTCCCGAAGGTTCAATTGTAACAATCAAGTCTTCTGAAAAAATGATAGGTAAGAAAAACGAATACACCATCATTACTAAGGAACTTCAAGAAGAACTATTGAAAGCAAATGAAAACCTTGAAAACAAGGAAGCATTACATGCTGCCAATGAAGCAGCTGAAGCACAAGCCAAAAAAGAAGCTGATGCAGAAGAATCTAAAAAAGCCGCTGAAGCAATTATGCGTCTTAAAGAAAAAGAAGCAGCTGAAAAAGCGGCCAAAGCCGAAGCTGCTAAACCTGGTGCTAGTGCTCCAAGTGGTGAAAAGAAATAGGGGGATGTATGTCAAAAATTAAAAAAATTGATCTTACCGGAAAAAGCATTGGTGAAGTAGAATCACACAAAAATTTTGTTGTTGAAAAACCACATTCACAAGCCATGTTTGAAGCTGTTATTGCTGAAAATGCTGGTCGTCGTCAAGGCACACACTCTACTTTAACTAAAGGTGAAGTTCGTGGTGGTGGCAAGAAACCATATGCACAAAAGCATACTGGTAATGCTCGTCAAGGTTCCATTCGTAACCCTCACTATGTTGGTGGTGGTGTTGTCTTTGGACCAAAGCCAACTCGTAACTATAAAGTTGGTGTAAATAAGAAAGTCTCTAAATTAGCTTTTGCTTCTGCAGTTAGTGTGAAATTAAAAAATGAAGCAATCTTTATTTTAGAAGATAGTGCAAGTTCTAAAAAACCAAGCACTAAAGCAATTAGTACAATGTTAAAAACATTAAAACTACTTAACAAGAAAATTTTATTTGTATTCAATAGTGAAAAAGCAGAAGCATTAATTAAATCTGCACAAAACATCAATCGTACTGTGGTAAAGAAACCTAATCAAGTTTCTACACAAGACATCATGCATGCAAATTTTGTGATTGTTCAAGAAAGTGCATTAGACACATTAGCAAAGGTGGTAGCATAATATGGAATTTACTAGAATCATCATTCGTCCTTTACACACTGAGAAAACTTATACATTCGGAGCCTTACCAGCAAAGAAGTATGCATTTGAAGTAGATCCTAAAGCGACCAAACACGATGTTGCTATCGCATTTGAATCAATTTATGGTATTCATCCAACTAAGATCTCCACACAAATTCGTAAACCAGCAAAAGTGAGAACTGGTACATTAAAACCAGGTTTTTCAAAATTAACTAAGATTGCTTATGTCACTCTTCCTGTTGGTGCTGATATTGCTGCAAGTAATAAAGACGCCACAAAAAATACTACTCCTGCTAAGAAAGAAGAAACTAAAAAGGAAACTACTAAGAAAGAAGTGGTAAAAAAGGAAGTAGTGAAAAAAGAAGTTGCTAAGGCAGAAGTCACTACTAAGGAGGTTAAATAATTATGGCTGTTAAATATATTAAAGCTAGAAGTAGGGGGAAAAGAACAACTATTCTAGTTGATTATAAAAAACACTTAACTACTGATATTCCTGAAAAGTCTTTAACAAGACACATTCAGAACCAATCTGGTCGCAACAACCGTGGTGTCATTACCACTCGTCACCAAGGTGGCAAACACAAACGTCAATATCGTTTAATTGATTTCTTGAGAAGTAATCCACTTAAAGCAACGATTAAAACAATTGAATACGATCCTAACCGTACTGCTTTCATTTCTTTAATCGTTTATGAAAATGGTGAAAAATCATACATCATTGCTCCACAAGGCATCAAAGTTGGAGATGAAATCATTTCTGGTGAAAAAGTAGATATTAAAGTGGGTAATGCCATGTTAATTAAAAACATCCCAGAAGGTACATTCATTCACAATGTAGAATTAATGCCACATAAAGGTGCGCAAATGATTCGTAGTGCTGGAAGTAGCGCACAAGTTTTAGGTAAAGACGAAACTGGAACTTACACCATCGTTAAATTATCAAGTGGTGAAGTTCGTAAAGTTTTAAATGATTGCCGTGCCACTATTGGTGCTGTAAGCAACGAAAACCACAACTTAATTAACTTAGGTAAAGCTGGTCGTAGTCGTCATATGGGAATTCGTCCGACCGTTCGTGGTAGTGCCATGAACCCAAATGATCACCCACATGGTGGTGGTGAAGGCCGACAACCAGTTGGTTACGATGCGCCAAGAACCCCATGAGGTAAAAGGCACATGGGTGTGAAGACTCGCAAGCAAAAACGATCATCAACATCTTTAATCATTAGAAGAAGAAACGCAAAATAAGGAGAAACAATGTCAAGAAGTAGTAAAAAAGGTGCATTCGTAGATAAACACTTAATGAAAAAAGTGCAAGCTGCAAAAGCCGACGCAAAACATAAACCAATTAAAACCTGGTCACGTAGAAGTTCCATCTTCCCAGAATTTGTAGGTGTGAATTTTAGTGTTTACAATGGTAAATCTTTTATTAACGTTTATGTTTCTGAAGATATGGTTGGTCACAAATTAGGTGAATTCGTACCAACAAGAACATTTAAAGCTCACTCATCTAATAACAAAGCGGAAGAAGCTGCAAAAGAATCAGCACCCGCAGCACCAGTGGCAGGAGTGAAATAGGAGTAACATATGAAAGCACGTGCAATGCAAAAAAATGTTCATGTATCAGCAAGAAAAGCTAACCTAGTTTGTAATTTAATTCGTAACAAACCAGTAACTGAAGCTTTAATTATTCTTGACAATGCTGAAAAGAAAACTGCCGCAATTTTAAAGAAAATTTTAAATGCCGCTGTAGCTAATGCTACTAATAATCACCAAATGGTTGGTGAAAGGCTTTATGTTTATGGGGTAACCGCTAATCAAGGTGCCACCATTAAACGTAGTTTACCAAGAGCGAAAGGTAGTGCCAATATGATTCGCAAAAGACATAGTCATATTGAAATTATCTTATCTGACGATCCACAACAACGTAAGAAGGATTTATTAAATTTAGGTACTTCCACAAAATCAAAAGCAAAAGTTGATCCAAAAATTATTTCTAAAAAGAAAACAGAATTAAAACCAATTACACAACCAAAAACAACTGTGAAATTACACACAGACGAAACACCAAGCGAACAGGAGAAAAAATAATGGGCCATAAAGTCAATCCAAACGGTTACCGTTTCGGAATCAATCGCAATTGAGAATCACGTTGAATCGCCAAAGATAAAAAACAAATGGCGCAGTGAATAGTTGAAGATGAAGCCATTCGTAATTATTTCACCAATAGCTATAAGACATCGCAAATTGTTCGTGTTGAAATTGAGCGTACCGAAAAAGCTGTTAACCTATTTATTTATACTGGTCAACCCGGTGGTGTGATCGGTAAAGAAGGCGCAAACATTCCTGTCATTACCAAAGAAATTAATAAAATTGTTGGTCGTAAAAAGAAAGTTAATGTTAACATTACTGCTCACGAAAACACTGCTTGAAGTGCTCGTATTATCGCTCGTGAAATTGCTGATGCCATTGAAAATCGTGTGTCATTTAGAAACGCACAAAAGATGGCTATTAAAAAAGTTATGGGAGCCCAAGCCATTGGGGTTAAGACTAGAGTATCTGGCCGTCTAGGTGGTGTAGAAATGGCTCGTGAAGAGGGTTACTCTGAGGGCATGATCCCATTAACAACTTTACGTGCTGATCTTGATTATGCATTGGAAGAGGCTAACACCACATATGGTAAAATCGGTGTAAAGGTTTGAATTAACCGTGGCGAAATTTTTGGCAAAGGACTAAATGGCCAAGTGGCAATTAAGAAACCTGAACCAAAATTCCGTGGCGACCGACCAAATCGTGGTGGACAAAGGCCTATGCGTACACCAAGATCTGCTCCAACTGCTTCTGCAGTTCCTGCAGAAGTCACAGAAGTTCCTAAGGTAGGTGAATAATTATGTTACAACCAAAAAGAATGAAATATCGTAAACCACATCGTACTAAATATGAAGGTAAAGCAAAAGGCAACAAATATGTGGCCTTTGGTGAATTTGGTTTACTTGTAGTTTGTGGCAAAGGACGTAATTGCAATGGTCGTCAAAAATCAGGCAACTGAATTACAGATAAACAATTAGAAGCGGCTCGTGTGGTTTTATCCAAGGTGCAAACTAAATACCTTAAACAAGGTGGCAAAATGTGAACTCGTGTCTTCCCACAACTATCACGCACTAAGAAACCGTTAGAGGTTCGTATGGGTAGTGGTAAAGGTAGTCCCGAAATCCAATGTGCTGTGGTAAAAGCTGGAACTGTTCTATTTGAATTAGCAAACATTCCTGCTGAAGAAGCTAAAGACGCTTTGAGAAAAGCTGGTAATAAACTTAATGTAGTTTGCCGTGTGGTTTCAAAAGCCGAATTACCAAATGAAACTATTGCGGAAAAACTCTTAAAGAAAAACTTTAAAAAACCAAACGTGATTGAAAGGAGATAAATATGAATAAAGAATTAAGAAAGAAAACTAATGAAGAACTTTGTTCGTTGATCATGCGATTGAAATTACAATTGCTTGAGTCTCGTTTCCGTATGGCTAGTGGTGAATTAGAAAAAACTAATACCCTACCAGAAATTCGTAAAACGATTGCTCGTGCCTTAACGATTCTCAATGAACGTGGAATTAAATTATCCATCGGTACTCATGGTATCACTATGTACAACACCAAAACTGGTGAAGTGAAATCAATCACTAACGTTGTTCAAGAAGCACTTAAAGCTGTTGCTCCTAAAGATGGTAAAGAAGGCAAATCTGAAACCACTAAAGAAGCCATCACTGAAGCGACAGTGACTACTGCCAAGGCAGTGAAGGCTGATGATGACAAACCAACAGCAACACCAATTGTTAAAAAGGAATTAAAATCTCACATGGACAAGAAGAAAGTTGAAAAAACAGTAATTCGTAAAACTGTTGGAGGAGGCGCATAATGGAACAACGTAATGCAAAGAAAGTCTTTACAGGAATCGTCGTATCGACAAAAATGGCAAAGACCGTCACTGTGGAAGTAGAACGTAAAAATTTACATCCACGTTATAAGAAATTGGTTATTACCCACAAGAAGTATCATGCTCATGATGAAGAAGGCATAGCCAAATTGGGTGATAAGGTTCGTATTGTCGAAACTCGACCAATTAGTAAAACTAAATTTTACCGTGTCCAAGAAATACTTGTGAAAGCGAAATAGGAGGTAACATATGATTCAATTTATGACTAGATTAAATGTTGCTGATAATACTGGTGCACGCCAAGTTGGTGTCATTAAGGTTTTAGGTAATACGAGACAACGCTATGCTACCGTTGGTGATGTGGTAAAAGTTTCCGTAAAAGATTGCTCTCCAGATGGCGGTGTGAAAAAAGGCCAAATGTTTTTAGCCGTTGTTGTGCGTACTCGAAAAGGTATCAAAAGAGAAAATGGCAACCGTGTCGTATTTGACGATAATGCTTGCGTGATCATCAAAGAAGATAACACCCCAAGAGGCACACGTATCTTTGGACCTGTAGCACGTGAATTAAGAGATAAAGGATTCATGAAAATTGTTTCCTTAGCTCCAGAGGTTTTGTAGGAGGAATTATGCAAAGAATTAAAAAAGGCGACAAAGTTAGAATTATCTCCGGTAAGTATGTTACCAAAGAAGGTACAGTACTTTCAATTAATAACAAAAAAGGTACAGCGATTGTTGAAGGACTTAACAAAGTTAAGAAACATCGTAAACCAAATGCCAAACAAGAAAAAGGTGGTATTAAAGAAGAAGAGTCAGGCATTTACTTGTGTAAGCTTGCTTTAATAGCTCCAAAATCACCACAAGGTATTTCTAAAATTAAATATCAAATTAATAAAGAAGGCAAAAAAGTACGTATTGCCAAAAAAACCAATAATCCGATTGAGAACAAGAAGTAGGAGGCACTATGAGTTTAAATTTAAAAGCAAAATATGAAAAAATAATTAAAGACGCCTTGATGCCTGAATTCAAGTTCAAATCAGTTATGCAAGTACCTCGTTTAGAAAAAATTGTCATCAATGCTGGTGTCGGCGATGCTACTAATGACGTAAAGTTAATTGAAGCGATGCAAAACGAGATTCAAGCTATTACTGGTCAAAGACCAATCTTGACAAAGTCTAAAAAAGCGATCGCCACATATAAACTTCGTGAAGATCAAGCCATTGGTGTAAAAGTTACAGTTCGTGGTGAAAGAATGTGAAACTTAGTTGAAAACTTAATTAATGTTGCGCTACCACGAGTTCGTGACTTTAAAGGATTAAGTAACAATTCGTTTGATGGTCGTGGTAACTACACCATTGGTATTAAAGAACAAATCATCTTCACAGAAATTAATTACGACGACATTAAAAAAGTTCGTGGATTCGATATGACATTCGTCACATCATCAAAAAAAGACAACATTGCAAAAGCAATGTTGAAAGCAATTGGGCTTCCATTTGCAAAACAAAGATAAGAGGTAAACATGGCAAAGAAATCATTAATCGCAAAACAAAAAAGACATAAAAAATTTAAAGTACGAGAGTACCACCGTTGTGTGCGCTGTGGTCGACCACATGCTGTCATCGGTAAATTTGGTGTATGTCGTATTTGCTTGCGTGAATTAGCTTACAAAGGTGCAATTCCTGGTTTAAGGAAAGCATCTTGATAGGAGGAGTATTATGTTTATAGATCCAATCGCCGACTTAATTGTCCGCATTAAAAATGCCACTAAAGCACGACATCCAAATTGTGCTATTTATACTTCTAATCTTACAACCGCAATCTTAAAAGTCCTTAAGGATGAAGGTTATATCGTAAGTTATGAACCAAAGAAATCTCGTAAGTCTAACATTAACAAAACCGTGATTACTTTAAAATACAAAGACCAAGTACCGGCTATTACAGGAATTAAGCAAATCTCCAAACCTGGTTTACGTGTTTATCAAGAGAGCAAAAAACTACCACGTGTATTGAGTGGATTAGGTATTGCTGTTGTTTCCACTAGTCAAGGTGTCGTAACTGATAAATTTGCTAGAGTAAACCATTTAGGTGGCGAGATCATCGCTTATGTTTGATAGGAGGCACTATGTCAAGAAAAGGTAATAAATTATTAACAATTCCCCAAGGTGTCACTGTCACTATTAACAATGGTAATGTCAATGTGAAGGGTCCAAAAGGATCTTTAGATGTTGCTTATCCAGTGACTATGACTAAGGTAGAAACAATTGATGGCAAAGTAAAAATTTCTAGATTGAACGATGAAAAACAATCACGTATGTTTCATGGTACCATCAATTCAAATATCAATAATGCTTTAATCGGTTTAAGCACTGGTTATAGTAAAAAACTAAAAATCGTAGGTGTTGGTTATAAAGCTAATGTTAGCGGTACAAAATTAACACTGGCAATCGGCTTTAGCCACCCCGTGGTATTTGACATACCACAAGGATTACATGTGATTTGTCCTACTCCAACTGAAATACTCGTTGAGGGTTATGATAAAATTATCGTTGGTGAATTTACAGCTAATGTTCGAGCCACACGTAAACCAGAACCATATAATGGCAAGGGAATTATGTACTCTGACGAAATTATCATCCGTAAGGTTGGTAAAACTGCTGAAGGTGCCGGTACTAGTAGTGCTGCCCCAGCCGCTAAGAAAGCAGGAAAATAATCTATGAAACACATTAATATTAATCGCAAAGATAAAAGAAGTCTACGCCACAAACGTATTACCAATCGTTTAAAACAATTTGAAAACGATAAACCAAGATTGGTAATATCTAAATCCAATAATCACTTAATTGCTCAAATCATTGACGATCAAGTTGGTAAAACTTTAGTGAGCAGCTCATCAAAGCAATTAAAGAAGCATGCTACCGTTGCGGTTGCTAAAGAAATTGGCATGGATATTGCTAAAAAGGCTATAGCAAAAAAAATCAGTACCGTTGTCTTTGATCGTGGTGGTAGTCCATACCATGGCCAAATTAAAGCACTTGCTGAAAGTGCTAGAGAAAACGGACTTAAATTTTAAGAAGGAACATTAAAATGTTAGAAAACGAAAAACAAGTAGAAACAACGGAACAAATTGCACCAGCAACAGCTGAAGTAAAAGTTGTATCTAAAGAAGCTCCAAAAGCTTTTGAGAAAAAAACAAATACAGATAAGAAACCTGGTTCTTTTGGTTTTAAGCGACAACAACGAAGTCGTGTCAACCAAATGGGTTTTGAAGAAAAAGTTGTCGGAATTAAAAGAATTTCTAAAACTACCAAGGGTGGCCGTCGTATGCGATTCTCAGTATTGATTGTTGTTGGCGATAAAAATGGTAAGGTCGGTTATGGTGTTGGTAAATCAACAGAAGTACCAAGTGCAATTAAAAAAGCCATTAAAAATGCTCGCAAGAATATTACTGATGTTATTATGAACAAACGTGGTACTTTATACCATGAAATCGTTGGCGTACATGGCGCATCTAAAGTTTTATTAAAACCAGCGCCTGAAGGTACTGGTATTATTGCTGGTGGTGCAATTCGTGCTGTCATTGAACTCGCTGGATTCAAAGATATTTACACTAAGAATAAGGGTAGCAATACGGCTTTAAACATGGTGCAAGCAACTATTAATGGTTTATTAAGACAACGCCATCCATCAGTCATTGCTAAATTGCGTGACAAAGAATTAAAGGATTTATAGGAGACTACTATGGAATTAAGTAATTTAAAATATGCAAAGGGTTCACGTGGTCATAAGCGCAAAACTTATGGTCGTGGATTTGGTAGTGGTATTGGTAAGACTGGTGGTAAAGGTACCAAAGGTCAAAAGGCTCGTAAATCTGGACATGTACGATTAGGTTTTGAAGGTGGTCAAACACCAATTTATCGTAGGGTACCAAAGGTTGGCTTTAACAATTACAACTTTAAAACTAATTACAATGTTGTTACATTAAAACAAATCATTGAACTTAATGTGGAAAAAATTAATCGTAAAATCTTGGTAGAAAAAAGAATTATCAACAATAATAAGTTGCCAATCAAGATTATCGGTAGCGATAAACTAACAAAGGCATTACACATTGATGCTGAGATCTTTACCAAAGGCGCTAAAAACGCCATTGAAAGCGCCAAAGGAACAGTCAACATAATTAAAGAATAATGAGTAACGAAAAAAGAAATCATAAACCTATTAATGTAGTCCTTCGGGAAACTTTTACTAACAAAACTGTTTTAAGTTCGCTTGCGATTACTTTGTTTTTGTTAATTGCTTTTCGTATCGGTAGTGCCTTAACCATTCCTGGAATTAAATTACCAGCTGGAAACTCTGTTGATGGTAACTCATTTACAGGAATGCTAGATCTATTGGCTGGTGGTGGTCTTGGACGTATGTCCATTTTTGCCGTCGGCGTTGGACCTTACATTACTTCACAAATTATCGTGCAACTATTATCAAGTGATTTAATTCCACCTTTATCAAAGATGGCAAAAGCCGGTGAAAGAGGGCGTCGTAAATTGGAAATTATTACACGTTTTATTACATTACCTTTTTGTATTGCTCAAGGCTATGCAGTTATTGCATTATTGTTAAATAATGGTGCACAAATTACCATCTTTGGTCATGAAAGTTTAACTGACTTGAGTGCCGTAGAAATTATTTATTTATTAGCCACCATGGTAGCTGGAACTTACATCGCCATTTTCTTAGGCGACATTATTACTAAACGTGGTGTGGGTAATGGAATTACCTTATTAATTCTTGCTGGTATCGTTTCCAGTATTATTCCTAACTTTAGTGAAGCGTACAAAACTATTGAGGGGAAATTAGATGCAGGTAGTACTAACTATTTAATTAATCTTATTTTATCAACTGGGTTATATACATTGTTCTTTATTATCATTCTTGTAGCCACAGTGTTTATTAATAATTCCACACGTAAGATTCCAATTCAGCAAACTGGTCAAGGTCTAACTTCAGATATCAATAACTTACCTTTTCTACCAATTAAATTAAATGCAGCTGGTGTTATTCCCGTAATTTTTGCTTCATCAATTATGACTATACCTGGCACTATTGCACAATTTCTACCCAACGGTCCAGCGAAATGGTTTATCGCTGGTGACGGGGGCACCAACCTCGGTTATCTAACGTTGAATACTTGAAGTGGTTTGCTCTTGTATTTCATTTTCATTATCTTATTCTCGTTTTTTTATTCTTATGTCCAAATCAATCCACAACAACTATCAGAAAACTTTGAAAAGTCCGGTAAGTTTATCCCAGGTGTAAAATCTGGACGCAACACAGAGAAACACATTGCCAAAGTTTTAAGTCGTGTCAATTGAATTGGTGGACCGTTCTTAGCAGTTATTGCGATTCTACCTTACATTATTTCACAAGTTACAGGTATTCCGAGCGGTCTTGCACTAGGTGGAACTGGTTTAATCATCATTGTTACAGCCACAATGGAATTATGAAACTCTATTAAGAGTGCCTCAACAACAAGTGGTTACAATGTGACCAGAACACGAATTGAAGCACAACACATTGAAGATGTGAAAACCGAAACTAAAGTGGAGCAATTGTGATAAAACAAAGCATGAAAATTGTGCTTCTTGGCGCTCCTGGTAGTGGTAAGGGCACATTAAGTAATCATTTAGAAAAGAAATATCACTTCGAGCATATTTCTACAGGCGATTTATTCCGTAAAGTAATTGCTTCAGGCAGCGAACTTGGTGAAAAATTAAAGCTCATCGTTTCGACAGGCGCATTAGTAAGCGACCAAGTTACTAATGCCGTCATGCGCGAAGAATTAGGAAAATTAGTAAATGATAATGCAAGTTTTATTTTGGATGGATATCCAAGAACTCCTGAACAAGCTAAATTTTTAGAGCAAATTGTTCAACCAGACCTCATTCTTTTAATTGATGTCGAAAAAGAATTAGCAGTGAAGCGCATCGTTGGTCGTCGCCTTTGTCCAAAATGTGGTGCGATCTACAACATTTATTTTAAAAAACCAAAAATAGACAATGTTTGCGACTATGATGGAGAATTTTTAATTCAGAGAAAAGATGATAATAATGCCACGATTACTAAACGTTTTGACCTATATGAAGATGTCACACACCAACTAGTGGACTATTATCAAGGTTCTGGTAAACTCTATCGAATTGATGCCAACAACGGTATTGACGCGATTTTGCCACAAATTGATGAATTACTTAACAAATAAAATGATTTACATTAAGTCCACATACGATATTGAATTAATTAAACAGGCTGCTGCCATTTGAAAAAAGGTGCGTACTTTGTTATATAAAATTTGTAAACCAGGGGTGAGCCTTATTAGTTTAGATGAAAAAGTGGCAGAATTTGTCGCTCAAAACAACGCCACTTGTAGTTTTTATAAATATGATGGTTTCCCGGGGCACATTTGTATTTCCATCAATGATGAAATTATTCACGGCATTCCTAATGACTATGTCATTAAATCAGATGACTTAGTCACATTCGATGTGGGAATCACTTATAAAAATCATATTTGCGATGCCGCTTTCACAATTCATGTTGATCCACAAACTGCAGCACCGAAAAAAATCAACGAAGTTACAAAATTATCATTAAATGAAGCACTCAAAGTCATTAAACCTCAAAGCCATATTGGTGATATTAGTCATGTAGTTGAAACCATCGCAAATCAAAATGGTTTTGAGGTTATTAGAAACTTTGGCGGGCATGGGTGTGGTAATAAATTGCATGAAGATCCGATGATCCTCAATTATGGTAAACCACATAGTGGGCCAGAAATTGTGGCCGGCATGACACTCTGCATTGAACCAATGCTCTTAACAGGGACCGACAAATATTACATTGATAAAAAAAATAAATGAACTGTACGGAGTAAAAATCACAAACTCACATGTCATTGAGAACACATGGTGCTCGTCACGAATAACGGGTGTGAAATATTAACAGAAGAAAGGTAAAACATGGCAAAAGATACAATACAAATGAGCGGAGTTGTGAAGGAAGTATTCCCCAACAGCGCTTACAAAGTAGAACTAGAAAATAAATTCGTCATTAATGCGGTTGTTTCAGGAAAAATGAGACAACATCATATTCAAATTTTACGTGGTGATACAGTAACTGTAGAACTTAGTACGTATGATTTGACAAAAGGACGAATTACATATAGAAAATAATTACATATTACTATATAATTAGCGCCCAATTGGTAGAAAATATGAATGCAAATTTCAAATATGTTCAAGAAATTAAGTTTCGTTTATACGATAAAACTTTTAAAAATGTTTACTATGATCGGTTCAATTCCATCTTCAAAGGTTTCTATATTGTAGCTTCGTCAGATGATCTAAAAAATAATCAAGCCTATAAAATAGATAGCACAGAAAGATTTGGACAACAAGACATTGAACTCATCACAAAAGTTGGTCAAATCGAATTAAAAGATGAACAAAAAAAAGACATCGGAAAACTTAATGCAATAATTGCAACATATCCAGAAAACCTTAAACGAATCACAATGGGAGTATTCAAATGAAAGTAAGAGCATCAGTTAAACCAATTTGCAAAGACTGTAAAGTTATTAAAAGACACGGTCGTGTAATGGTTATTTGTAAAAACCCAAAGCATAAACAAAGACAAGGTTAAGGAGAAAAAATATATATGGCACGTTTATTAGGTGTTGACATTCCAAATAATAAAAAAGTTCCGTTTGCATTAACGGCAATTTTTGGTATTGGTATATCTACTGGCCGCAAAATTGTAAAAGCTGCAAAAGTTGATCCAGAAAAAAGAGTTAGTGAACTAACTGAACAAGAACTTGCTGCAATCCGTGAAGTTGCAATTAAGTTAACTACTGAAGGTGATTTACGTCGTGATGTAGCTATGAACATCAAGCGTTTAATTGAAATTAATTGTTATCGTGGCATTCGTCATCGTCGAGGTTTACCAACACGTGGTCAAAGAACCAAATCAAATGCAAGAACACGTAAGGGTCCACGTAAAACAGTGGCTAACAAAAAAGTGGAAACTAAGAATTAGGAGTAACCAATGGCTGAAACAAAAAAACAAGAAAAAGCAACAACTGCACCTGCAAAAAAACCAAAAGCAAAGAAAAAACGTAAATTGGTTGATGTCCATGGTGTGGCTCACATTCATGCAACAGTAAATAACACGATCGTGACGATTACTGATGTTAAGGGTAATGCCATTGCTTGAGCATCATCAGGAACTGCTGGATACAAAGGTAGTAAAAAATCAACACCTTACGCTGCTGGATTAGCAGCCACTGCCGTAGCCAAAAATGCTATGGGCTTAGGTCTTAAAAGTGTGATCGTTAATGTTAACGGCACTGGTCAAGGTAAAGACACTGCCATTCGTTCATTGGCAGCTGCAGGATTAGAAATAACTGAAATGAACGATGTTACTGCCATCCCTCATAATGGTTGTAGACCACCAAAGAAACCACGTTAATTACTAGGAGAAACAAATATGGAAAAATTTTTAAAATATACAATTAAACCTGAAATCGAAACTAACAATAGTCAACAAGCAAGATTTACTATTGCTCCACTGGAAAAAGGCTTCGGAGTTACATTAGGTAATGCGCTAAGACGTACTATGTTATCAAACATTCCTGGTGCTAGCATCTTTGCAATCAAAATTCCTGGTATTAATCATGAATTTCAAGCAATGAATGGCATTAAGGAAGATGTTACACAAATCGTTTTGAATCTTAAGAACTTAGTTGTACTTATTGATGAAAATATTATTAGTGACGAAGAACTAGCCGCTACTAAAATTGAACAATGACCTAGTTTAAAAATTAACAAAAAAGGTTCTGGCGAAATTTATGCTAGTGATATTGAATTACCTTCAGGTTTCAACATTGCTAACAAAGATTTATACATCGCAACCATTACTAATGCTTCAACTAAATTAGAATTAGAAATTTTTGCAACTCGTGGTCGTGGGTTTAAAACATTTGCACAAAACCGTGAATTAGTTAATTCCATTAACATCATTGCAACTGATTCTAACTTTAGTCCAATCGTTCGTGTTGGTTATACAGTTGATGAACAAAAAATTTCTAAAACTGTGACTGGTGATATTTTGATCATTGATGTTGCTACCAATGGTGCTATTAGTCCGCAAGACTCTGTTGCTATGGCTGCTAAAATTTTAAGTGAACACTTAAAACCATTAGTAGACATCAATGCTGCAATTGAAACAATGCAAGTCATTAAAGAACACGAAGAAGAAAAGAAACAAGAAGGTCTATCAATCCCAATTGAAGATTTAAACCTTTCAGTGCGTTCTTATAATTGTTTGAAACGTCGTGGAATCCAAACTATTAATGAATTAACTGCAATGACTCGTAGTGAAGTTGAAAAAATAAAAAACCTAGGTAAGAAATCATTACGTGAAATTACTAAGCAGCTTATTGAATATGGCTTGACATTCAAAGGGGAATAATTCATGTCTTACGTAAATAAACCTGGAAAAACGTCTGCATGGAGACAAATGGTCGTTCGCCAACAAGTGAGTGATATGATTGCCTATGGTAAAATTCAAACAACTTTTACTAAAGCTAAAGAAACACAAAAACATGTTGATAAAATTATTACACTTGCCAAGAAAAATACTTTAGATAGCAAGCGTCGTATTTTATCGATCATCAAGCCTACTAAGAGCCTTGATAAACAAGGTTTATTAAAAAAGGTAGAAGAAATCGCTAAGAAATATAGTCAACGCAAGGGTGGCTACACAAGAGTTTTAAGGTTAGGTAGACGACCTGGTGATCGCACCGAAGTTGCTATTCTAGAATTAGTTTAATCTAAATAAAAACTCGTATGAAATCATGCGAGTTTTTATTTAGTCAATATTAATTGTTTTAATTCCATAATAGATTGTTTCAACCAAACAAATGAGTGTCTCAATTCGATAACTGATTGCTTTAACTCGGCGATATCTGAAAGAATTGGCCTAAGTGCTTCATGTAGTTCTTCGCGAGTTACTAGTGGTTCAATGGCTTTTTGTAGCTCATCCCGAGTTATTAGTGGGGCAATGGCCTTTTTTAGTTCTTCGCGAGTTACTAATGGTTCAATGACTTTTTGTAGCTCGCTTCGTCTTACAAACGGATCTTCCTCTACGATAATTGGCGCTTTCATATCTACTTTATTTAATTCAATTAATTTTCCCAATGGTATGTAATTTATATTATCAAATTTACTTCTGATTTTAGGGATTAAATTTTTAAATGATTTATCATTTATTAAAAATATACCAGCATCTTGAATGGCACCTGCAGATTTAAGAAACGCTAGTAACTCTTTTACAATATCTATAGATAATTCATCCGATATTTTTATGTATTTCATATGACTCTCCTTATTTGAAACCCATTATAAAATTACGATTTGAATAAATTTTCCCGTTATTTTTTTAATTTTTTTTGGTTATTTTTAAGTTGATATTTTATATTTACTTACTTCTTAATCACTATAATTAAGCACTTTTATGGAACAAAAGATAAAAGCTGTTGAATTTCAAAACGTTACATTTGGTTATACAAGTAAAGTTACTAACCTAGATAATGTCTCTTTTGAAATATATGAAAACGAATATGTTTGTATCGTTGGTCATAATGGTAGTGGTAAATCTACATTATCTAAAGTATTAACTGGTTTGCTACAACCCCGTAGTGGTACTATTAAATTATTTAACCAACTTATTAATAAAAATAATATTAAACATTTAAGAGATAACATTGGTATTGTCTTTCAAAACCCTGATAACCAGTTCATTGGCTTAACCGTTGAAGACGATATTGCTTTTGGTTTGGAAAATCGTAAAGTTGATTCAGCCAGGATGCGAGACATCATCGTCAGCGCTGCAAAAATGGTCAATGTTGACAATTTATTAACTTTTGAAGCCAACAAGCTATCTGGTGGTCAAAAACAGCGTGTAGCCATTGCTAGTGTGTTGGCAATTAATCCAAAGGTCATTATTTTTGATGAATCTACAGCAATGCTAGATCCGAAAGCAAAACGAGAATTAAAGAATTTAATGCTAGTTTTGAAAAATCAATTTAATAAAACCGTTGTCTCCATCACACATGACATGGAAGAAGTTACTAGTGCTGATCGTGTCATCATTATGAATGGTGGTAAATTACTAAAATCTGGTAATCCCAAAGAAGTGTTTGAGGATCGTGAATTTTTACAAACCATTTCTTTGGATGTACCTTTCTCTTTACAACTTGCAAAAACATTAATTAGTCAAGGCGTCAATATTCAACCTAATTTAAAAACAGCAGATCTTGTGGAGCAAATATGAAAACTCAAATAGCTGATATTAAATCTCCATATGCCATTACAACTAACAACTTAAAAATTGTTTTTGATGAAAAAACGAAACACCCTTTGACTGTCTTGGAGGATTTTTCATACCAATTTCAGAAAAATAAAATTTATTTTATTGTCGGTAATTCTGGCAGTGGTAAGACTACTTTAATTAGTCATTTCAACGGTTTATTAAAATCTAAATATGGTGACATTACCGTTGGTGATATTAATATTTTGGGAAAAAAGAAAAAGATCAAGCATTTCAAGCTATTACGTAAAACTTGTGGTATGGTTTTCCAATTCCCCGAATATCAACTATTCAAAGATACTGTTGAAAAAGATATTATCTTTGGTCCAATCAACTTAGACGAAAAAAAGGAAATTGCCAAAGATAAAGCCAAAAAATATTTAAACATGGTTGGTTTAGATGATTCATTTTTACAACGTTCTCCTTTTGATTTATCAGGTGGACAAAAAAGAAGAGTAGCGATTGCTGGTATTCTAGCGATTGAACCAGAAATTATTGTGTTTGATGAACCCACTGCTGGTCTAGACCCAGCGGGCGAAAAAGAAATGATGCAAATTATTACTAACCTTCGTAACCAAGGAAAAACTATTATTGTTATTACTCATGTAATGGATCAAGTATTAGCCCTTGGTGACGAAGTAATTGTCTTGGACAATAAACGAATGGTGGCTCACGGTACACCGTATGAAATATTTACTAATTATGAATTGTTATCAAAAACGACATTAGATTTACCAAGAGTAATTAAGGTCATTAATTCATTAGCTACTAAAGATAAACGCTTTTTAAAAATTTACGATGCTAAACCACGTAATGTCGTTGAACTAGCAGCACAAATCATTGATGCATCAAGGAGTGAACATGGCAAATAGTTTTAGTGCATACATTGACCGTGATTCTTATATTCATCGATTTAACCCATCATTAAAGTTAATTATTTTAGTGATGTTTGTCGTCATGGTATTTTTACCAATTGGTTTTTTTGGGCAAACAATTCTACTAATTGTTTTAATCATCGGATGATGTGTAGCAAAATTACCATTCCGAACAATGTGAGCAATTATCAAATCATGTGTCGTAATGTTTTTGATTTTATTTTTCATCAACTGATTAGCTTATAAAGACCCAGGTTTAGTAGCTGGTGTAGATGATGGTGGTAGTATTTTAAGCATATTCCACATGAATTGATGAGAAACATTAAATGCTGGTGGCAGTCAAATTACTTTAGCTCATGGTACATTATGAGGTGGTCAAACGGGTGACGCTTTTTGGAGACCTTCTAGTTCTCCATACGTACAACCTAGTGGTTGGTCTTTAGCAACTTTTGACATCAATGGTGGCACACTATATTTACCATACCAAACTAGTTGATATACATTGTCTAGTGAAACGATCGTCAGGGCAGCATACATTACATTTAAAATATTTTTAATGATTGGAATTGTCACTTTAATCATTTCATCAACTAATCCTGTACAACTATCATTTGCCATTGAAGACATTTTAAATCCATTACACTATGTTCGCATTCCTGTTAATGAATGAGCTATGACTATTTCGATTGCTCTAAGATTCGTACCATCACTATTAGAAGAATCACAAAAAGTCATGCGAGCCCAAGCATCTCGTGGTGTGGATTTTAATAACGGTAATGTGAAAGACAAAGTGAAATCATTGGTATCATTAGTGGTGCCAATGTTCTCGATTGCTTTTCATAAAGCAGATGATTTGGCAAATGCTATGGAAGCAAGAGCATATAACCCAAGATATACTAGAACACGTTACCGTAGTTATTCAATTAATAGTTCACATTGGGTTGTTGCTAGCGTTGTTGCCATTTTATTAGGTTTCTTTATTATGTTTGTTGCTAAGAATATGCTATTTGCCCCGTTCGGTTGAAGCGAAGCTCTTTTAATGTTTGGTAAGTAAAATGAATTATTTAGTGACTGTAAGTTATGATGGAAGCAATTTTCATGGTTGGGCAAAACAACTAAATGTTCGTACTGTTCAAGAAGAGATTGAAAATATCATTAAGAAAATATTCAACCAAAACATTACGATTCAATGTTCAGGTAGAACTGACGCATATGTTCATGCTATTGGTCAAACGTTTTCTTTCAATATTAAAAAGTCTAAAATTACTCCAAAAACATTGCTAACTGCTTTACGAAGTTCAGGTCCGAGTGATATTTATTTTATAAAAGTAAAACAAGTTGATAGTATGTTCAACGCTCGTTTCTCTGCCAAGAATAAAACATATCAATATGTTATTAATACAAGTGAATTTGATTTATTCCGTGCTAACTACGAATTGTATTACTCAAAAAAAATTAATTTACCGTTGTGAAAAAAAGCTAGTAAATTATTAATTGGTGAACATGATTTCAAATCATTCAGTACTTCTGAATTAGATAATACAATTCGTAAAATTAATTCTATTAAATTCCAAAAAACTAAAACTCATTTGTTCATTAATATTAATGGCAACGGATTTTTACGTAATATGGTACGAATGATTATTGGTAGTTTGATTGATTTAAATGAAAATAAAAAAACATTAGAAGATCTTAAGAATTTATTATCATCTCCGAGAAAAGGCTCAGCAGTAAATAAAATACAAGCTAAAGGCTTGTATTTATTAAAAGTTAATTATTAATTATTTTGTGTAACAAAAGTAATTTCTGTGTCTGGGAGAACAGAGTTCGCAGTGACTGGATCCATATAATCGTATGTAATGCGGGCGTTCACAGTGGTGGTTTGTGGTAACAAAATCAAAGGCTCCTTAAAGTGAAAGCGTAGGGAATGATTTCAAATATCTACACTTTGGTTTCAATCCATCGTTACATTCACTAATGACGCTATCGGGGAGGGTGCAATATTTGCATCGCACTCTCATTTATCATCTAAAAATCTTTGTGTTGTTAAAATGTTTCAGCATTGGTCTGGTGTGTTTGGTGCAACCAATGGTACAACAATATCTACTGGTATAGAAGTAGTAGGATCAATTGCTATTTTTAAATCAGTTCTTTGTAATTTCAAGACGCCAGGAATATGGTATTCATTATTATAATCGGTTTTATCACGTAAAGCTTCATTAACAATCAAAGGACAAGCCGTGAATACTAAAGACCCCGCTCCAATGCAAGATAAATAAATAACTGCTTTATGCAATTTAAATCATTCTTTTCTTTTCATTTTAAATATTTCTTCTTTTTTCATAACTTGCTCCTATCAAACAATGGCTTTCTTATGTAATACCTTATAACGGTAGAATCAATTTTCTTGAATCAAACTACCGTGATATCAGTTATCAAATTTACTAACCCTTTCTGGTGTTTCAGCATTTTTGGAATTGCGTTTAAAGGTGCTCTTGACAGCTTGTTTAAAGCCACCACCTTGTTTGGCACGAATTAAAATGGTATATAAAATTCCGTGGATTGTCGCTGCCACAGCAATAGCTAGAACATATCAAGCTGAGGAAATTAAAACATTTTGTCATGCCGAGCCACCAAATCCACCATCATATGAAAATGGAATTGGTACACTATATTGAATGGTTCCACCACCACAATAAACACCAACACAGAACACAATAATCAAACCACCCCACATACCAACGTGTCCACCACAATAGAATGTTGCCGCTAGCAAACCAGCAAGTGCACTACCAACTACATTGGCAATAATGGTTTGTTTTAAATTCCTGGCGGCAAAAGGAATCGCGCCTTCAGAAATACCCATAAATCCAAGTGTCAATGCGGAAACTCCAAGACCTTTATCCATATCACCGAATACTTTTCGTCCAAACACTGTTGCTGCCAAACCGCAACCGATAGGTGCAATTGGAATAGCCGCAGCGACCGCCCCCATTAAACTTGGATCTACCGGAATTAAAGTCGTTGCTGTGGCGACAGCAATTTTATTAATTGGACCACCCATGTCAAAACCAACCATCGCTCCTAGTACTAATCCAATGGCAATACGCCCACCAGGATTTGTACCAGCTAAAGCTAACCCAGCACCGATTCAATTCATCATGCACCCCATAATACCACTAAAAGCAAATAAGAAAGGAAATACTAACATACATGTACAAACTACAGGAATAATAATGAGTGGCATAATTGGTTTAACAATTTTGTGAACTTTTAAACCATTAAATAAATTAACCAAGTGACCAGCGGCAAAACCCATTACAATAGCTGCAATGATTCCCAATCCAATGCCTGAAATCACTTCTGGTGCACCATTAATATTAATTGTTGCACTTTTCATTCATGTCAATCCGTAGGCAACATACAAGGTCGGAGATGCCGCCACCATTGTCGCAATAAACCCGGGTGCCATGGCAGCTCTACCTGCAATTGAAACAGCAATGTATCCACCCATGATGGCTGTAAACACAGAAAAGCCAATATCGGCTGCCATTAGCGCAAAGTGTAGTGGTTGTGTGCTATTTGCTGAATCCACAAAGCCAACACCAATGGCTATCGCATTTAATACGGCATATAAAATACCACTAAATACGATAAATGGAATCATATGACTAACACCATTTAGGAAGTGCTTCATAAATTTACCAGACGATGCTCCAGCTGAGAATGTGTTATCGGCATCACTACTTGAACTACGAGTTTGACTAGTATTAATCGTCTTCTCTAAAACTTTCACCGGTGTGTTAATTGCTTCGTTGGTATCTGTCATATACAATTTCTTGCCAACAAAACGATCTAATTCCACATTAATATCACTAGCAATGACAACATAGTCTGCTTTTTTAATCATATCGTCAGTTAATTTATGCTCTTGTCCAGTTTGTCCTTGTGTCTCAATCCAAACGTCATAACCAACATCTTTTGCATGTTTTTCCAAAGCTTCTCTTGCCATATAAGTATGCGCAACACCAGTTGCACAAGAACTCACACCAATAATTAATCCTTTGGATTTGCTATTGTCATCGGCTTGTTTTACTGATTCATCTTTTCGCTCAATGGCCTTAGTGATAGTTTCTACTATTTCATTTTTATCTTTGGATTGCAGAATGGTATTATTAAAATTAGAATCCATTAATGCCATCGCAATATTTTGTAAATATTGCATATGCAAAGTGCCTCGGCTTTTCTCAGGAATTAATAAAGCAAAAGCCACTTTGACAGGTTGATCACCAACAGCTTTTCAATCAATTCCATTTTTAAATCTAGCTACAATAATGGCGGGTTTTAAGAAGTCGGCACTCATCGCATGCGGAATCGCCACTGCTTCTGCCATACCTGTCGTGGATATTGCCTCTCGTTTAATGAAATCATCTACCAAACCTTTAGGGTCTTTAGTAATTCCTAATTTCTCCGCCAATGTAGCGATTGCTTCAAAAGCCTCTTTTTGATCTTTTACGTCTATATCAAGAAGTAGATGTTCTATATTGAATATTTCCATATTCCATAAATATATAAGAAAAATTATCGTTTGTTCATAATAAATAACTATATCATCGCCGCACGTGTGTACGCACACGCAATGCCACTTAACTACGTTAAGTAAATGCTAAAATGTTTAATATTATGTTTTTGAAAATAACCAAAAAGGTTAAAATATGAATATTTTTTGAGAATGAAAATTACATCATGTCTATAAATAGACATGATGTAATTAAATGATAGGGCGAATAGTTACTTAATTAAATAAACATCGTGGAAAGGTAAGGGATTACAAATTGAAGAGTTTGATAACTATGTAGTAGGAATTTGTCCAATAATAGATACCAACCATGGTTTTGCAGTTGTTGGACAATCGGCACTATCAACATAAGTACTCAAAGCATTTTTATAAGCAGTGTTGAA